>JAGBJY010000051.1 GCA_017934185.1 Bacteroidales bacterium
GCACGCACGGCGTCAATGCCCTTGTCCAGGTCTATCTCAATGCCCTTGGGGCCTTCTCCGGGACGGCGGAGTTCTTCCGGAATGAGTTCCGAAGGATTGGAGTCCATCTTCTCGATCCAGACGCCGTCGGCATTGATCTTTGACTTGATGTTGCGGTCTGCGCTGCAGCTCACGCCCATGCCGATAGGGCAGCTGGCACCGTGGCGGGGCAGACGGATTACGCGGATGTCGTGGGCCAGGTACTTGCCGCCGAACTGGGCGCCCAGGCCAATCTTCTGCGCTTCTTTGAGGAGTTTTTCCTCCAGGTCGATGTCCCGGAAGGCGCGGCCGGTCTCGTCACCGGTGGTGGGCAGGGCGTCGTAGAACTTGATGCTGGCCAGCTTTACGGTGAGGAGGTTCTTTTCGGCCGATGTGCCGCCAATCACGAAGGCGATGTGATAGGGAGGGCAGGCCGCCGTGCCCAGGGAACGCATCTTCTCCACCAGGAAGGGGATGAGGGTGCCTTCGTTCTGGATGGTGGCCTTGGTCATGGGGTAGAAGTAGGTCTTGTTGGCACTGCCGCCGCCCTTTGCCACCATGATGAAGCGGTATTCTGCGCCGCGGGTTGCCTCAATGTCAATCTGAGCGGGAAGGTTGCACTTGGTATTTACCTCGTTGTACATATCCAGCGGGGCGTTCTGGCTGTAGCGCAGGTTCTCCTGGGTGTAGCAGTTGAAAACGCCCTTCGACAGGGCTTCCTCGTCCTCGAAGTCGGTCCACACCTGCTGGCCTTTCTCGCCGTGGATGATGGCCGTGCCGGTGTCCTGGCAGAAGGGAAGAACACCCTTTACGGAAGTTTCGGCGTTGCGGAGGAACTGCAGGGCCACGTACTTGTCGTTGTCAGAGGCCTCAGGGTCCTTCAGGATGGCCGCCACCTGCTCATTGTGAGCGCGGCGCAGCATGAACTGACAGTCGTGAAAACTTTGCTGGGCCACCAGCGTAAGGGCCTCCGGAGACACTTCCAGAAGGGTTTTGTCACCAGCCTGGGTGGTTTTTACCAGATTCTCGGATCCGGGAATCTTGTAGTATTCAGTGGTGTCCTCACCAAGCTGAAACATGGGTGCATATTTAAAATCAGGCATTCTTATGAGGTTTATTTTGTTTGTATCTGCATGTGGCGGCGCTTGAGGGCAGATAAAATGCTGCGCTCCGTCATGGGCGTGAGGCCTTTAAAGGTAGTTTTTGCTTTCAAATCGGCCAGGGGCATCTCCAATAGGAGCTTGGCAATACACTCGTCGGCAAACGAGTTGGTAACAGTGTCAATTCCGGAAAAATCCAGCACCACTTTTTCACCTCCGTCCAGTAGCGGACGGAGATCAGCCCGGATTTTGGCCCCAAGGAGACGGGTTCCCATACTGTCTCCGTAGTTGCCGAATTTGAATTCTATCATAGGCTCTTTACCATAACTTGTTAAGTTCCTGGTCTTCATCCAGAAACAGGTCGTCAAATTCTTCTGCAGGATCCGTCCTGTGATCCACGACAGATGCGGGGTCGATATCCAAGTTAGAACGGAGTTCAAAGTATACGATTGTCCCTTCCCAAGTCTCAGACTCCGTCACAGTTACATCTCCATTAGCGGAGAGCGTATGATTTCCCGAACGGATGATGAGCTTATGACCGGCGGTATTAATTAGGCGCGAGGTGGAATACAAGCCAAACCCCATTCCTTTACCATCGGACACTTTATCCTTGATGCAATACTCAAGTGCTTGTTGCTCTGAGATATTGGTGTATTCGCTGTTCTGGGCCAGGGATTCCCGGATCCCCATCCCATCATCGGCCACCAATATCTGAATAAGATGTTCTTGCTCAGAATAATTAGTGATAACGATTCCAACCGTTTTACCGGAATGAATCATAACATTGTCCATTACTTCGTAGAAGCAGTAGCTCATCCCCTGGAGGAGAGAGGTCTCTACTTCAGGTTGATGGATGAGCACTTCAACCCATCGGCGGTATACCTGCTGGATGTTCTTTTCATCGAACATTTCTATACAGACATTACCGGCAGATGGAAAGTACTGATGAAGTAATGTATCTACGTTCATAATTACGTATCAAAAACAATCATCTACAAAGTTAACCAATCCACAGGACCTTCGCAAATCTTTTGCCGGGTTTGGCCAAACTGCAGGCCCCTAGCAAGAGGCCATATACCCCTTCACCAGCTTCCACTTGCCGGCGGCAAAATCGGCCTCGGAGTAGAGGAGGTTTAGCATGCCCTCATCGTAGAAACGGAGGCCGGCGGTGTCGGAGTCTATCTGCAGGAAATTCACATGCCCGGGCATCTCCTGAAGCACCTCTTCAAAGAAAGGGACGCCCAGCAGTTTGGTGCAATCGGCCCGGTCCTCACAGGCTTCAAAGGTCATTTTGAGGGCCGGAGCGGTGAGGGGCTGGTCCTCGTCGTCCACGAGGATGGCACTGCGGAAGGTCTCGAAATTGATGGCCTTGGTGTATTTGACCACTACCTGCTTGCGGTCCCACCGGCCCAGTCCGTTATGGAAGGGGCTGTCGTAGTCCAGATACTCGTCAATGCCGGCAAAAATGTAGAACATGCCCTGATGCGGGAGCTTTCCCTCAGGGTCGAAGGGCGCAAGGTCCTCACAGTCAATCTGGCAGATGAAAGTGAGGGGGTAGTCGAAGGTCTCTCCGTCTTCCTCCGCCACAGCCGTGGGGTATTCCATATCGGCGGGAAGATCCGGGTCTCCCCACCATTTGGAGCAGCAGAAAAGCTCGGTTTCCGTTTCCTGTAAATTGATTTTTATTGCCATCGCTGTTTACTTATTTGAAATCCACTCGTCAATGTGCTGCTGTACACGGCGGGCCACCCGGCGGGTTTTCCCCTGAGGACGGGAAGGATAGGTGTCCGAAAGGCTGTTCCAGCCTTCCTCGAAAGCCTTCAGGCGCGCCTCAAAGCCTTCGCTGTCAAAGGCACGGTCTTCCCGTATGCTGGCAAGGGCTTCGTCCAGGAGCAGAGCCCATCGGCCCCGGTAGTAACTGCCCACCAGGCCGCCCCAGAGGCGGTTGGCGTAATCATTGAGGATGGGGCCGCCCCAGATGGTCAGGAGCGTGCGGGCGTTCTTCTCGTAGTAGGCCTTCTCATCGGGCGTGGTGCCCAGCGCGCGGGCATCGGCAAGCCATTTGCCCAGCATGAAGGAAGGATGGGTGTTCAGGAGGTCGTCGGTATCCGTGAGGATTTGCTGCATGCGCGCCGACAGCATTTCCATCCGCTCCGGGTCCTTCTGCTTGTAGGCCTCGGTGAACTGGTCGCGCACCTGTCCGTAGTAATTGCCCAGCCACTGGGTGTAGAAGTTAACGAGGTCGTAGTTGTAGCTGTCGCGGCGGGATTTGTGGCGCAGGAGGGCCTGGCAGCACTGCAGCAGGACGTCGTCGCTGTAGCTGTAATCCGGCTTGGTATAGTAGGTGCCGTGACCTTCCAATCCCGGGCGCGCGTCAATCAGGGTTCCCTGGCCGTAATAGGCGCCGTCCCGGTAAACGCTGTCCACCAGCACCTGCCAGGTCTGCTCCACTTCGGGGCAGGCCTTACCCAAACGAGTGCGGGCCCAGTCGGTGGTCCAGGCTTTCACATCGGCCTCCTGAGTCCAGGCCCTTTCCAAGAGGTATTCAAAAATCTGAGGGCTCACGTCAAAGGACTCCAAGGTGGAGCCGATGCCGGTGAAATTCCCGCCGGCCTCCGAGAGGGCAGCCGACAGCAGGCGCTCCAGCCGGTTCATGTCGCCCAGCAGCATGGTATTGCCGCCGAAATTGCCCAAATAGCACCAGATGAACGGCTGGCCGTAGAATCCGTCGCTGCGGCGCCAGACCTCGGTGTTTTCACAGAAATAATCCAGCAGCACCAGCCTGTCTTGGGGAACGGCGGTGAGATAGGCCTGCAGGCGCTCAGGTGTCCAGCTCTTGCGCTTGTAATAGAATACCCAGGACATCTGCAGCCAGCGGGCCTCAGGGTCCACGGCCGCAAGGGACTCATAGATATGCTTGGAGACATTGGCAAGGTAATCCGGCTCCCAGCAGGGCGGGTCCATTTCGTTGAAAGGGTCCACACCGTAGATATGGTCGGTCCCGTACAGGGCGGTCTGCTTTTCCAGGAAGCTGCGCTGGATGCGCGGGAAGAGCGGATCCTCGGAATTGAGGAAGAAGGTGGGCTCAAAACCGCACCAGGAGCTGAGGTTTTGGATGTCGGCCTCCGGGAACATGCGGGCAATGGCGCCCGGCACATGCCCCGCAAAACCGGGGAGCACGGGCGTCATCCCCAATTCCCGCTCCCGCGCAACAATCTGTCCCTGCAGCGCTTTCTGGCCTTCCAGCCAGCCCTGAGGAAGCGGTCCCTGGAAACCGTCCAGATTGGCCATACGGTGCCAGGGCAGATGGGCGGGACCGCTGAAATAGGAGCGGATTTCCTCGTCGGACATGCCGAATTCCTTCCATACCTCGTACCAGACCGCTTCCTGACCGGTAATGGCAAGCGGCATGGTGACCCCGTTCAGGGCCATCCAGTCAATGAAACGCTCCCACTGCTCCCAGCCCCACCAGGGCATGGTGTAGCCGTAGGTGCAGTAATTGAGGAAGAAACGGTCCTTCACCAGGGCCTCCCGCCGCACAGGCGCTTTCACTTTGGGAAGGCGCCAGGGCAGTTGAACCGGCTGTTCTGCCAACCAGGACACATGGACATGGGCAATGTGCTTCAGGTAATAATTGAGCCCCATGGCCTGCGAATTGGCATTGTTTCCCGTAATCCGGATTTTCCGGCCTTGCTGTTCAATGCAGAAGAAATCTTGCGGGGCCTCCTCCGTAACGAAGACAAATCGGGTAGCGCGCCGGCCCAGGATCCGGTGGGCCAGTTCATCGGCCGGGGCGGCTTGCAGCAGCGTACCGGCCACGAGGAAGGCCGTCATCAGGAAAAAAAGACGTCTCATATTCAAAGTTTTTCAAGGGATTCAAAATCAATTTCTGGCTGCCGGCCACCGGCTGGACGGGAAAAACGGCTGCCGTACTGCGTGCTTTCATCAAAAAAGCCGCAGTTCCGAAGCACAAAGCCGTCGCCATCGGCCACACCGTACAGGTCCCCGCGCATGCCCGTGCGTCCCGTGTTGTCGCAGGAGAAGCGGGCCTGGGTAACCTCCTGCCAGGAGCCGTCTTTCAGGCGTACCCAGCCGTTTGAGAAACGTACCTGACGGGTATACACGCTGGTTGAGGGGTCGAAGCACTCCAGGAAGGAATAAGCGCCCTTGTACCATGTATGGGTTTTGGGCCGACGGAAGGAAGCCAGCAGATGCCACTTCCCTTCCGCATCCCGGAAATAGCCGGTGTAATCCGTGGTACCGTCCCCGCCAGGATGCACCCTCACCAAAGTTCCCAGGGTTTCCCCGGCTTTCCAGGGGAAATCCATGAAGCTCTGGCCACCGGAACCTTCCCCGCCGAAGTCCTGCGCCGTTACGCCGGCGCCTTTCCGGAGGGTCTGGACGCGCTCATCGGCCGGAATGCTGCCGGGATTGTCGGTCTCATAGGGGCTCCACACCGAGAACAGGACCGAATTAGCGCCCTTCACATGCGTCTGAATGCCCATATACCCCTCACTGAAACCCGTGAGCATATAATAAGTGGCGGGGATATCGGCTCCCTCGGGCACGGTGGCCTCATTATAGAACCATTCCACATCACCCTCCGGGAAGTCGTAGAACAGGTGCACGGAAGGTCCGCGCCTGTACCAGTAACTGTCCTCCACCTTATCGGCCGGGGTATAGCATAGGCTGGCCCCCTTGACGGCCTCTCCACTCAGGTAAAAACGTCCGGGGCGGGCAAACTGGGCGCCGGAAGGCTGGGCCGATACCCCGCCGATATCCACGCGCACATAGCCCGGCTTCTCCACCCGGAAATCGCCCACGGAATAGGTTCCCGCAGCCTTGACCGACAACGGGAAGCTTTGACCGCCCACAGAAAAGCTCAGTTCCGACTCCTTCGTTCCCTGCGGCAGGGCCACCGCCACATCCAAGTGAAAGATTCCGGCTTTGGAGGTGCGAAAAAACAGCGAAAGTCCCACTGAAGGGTCGTTCCACCGAAGCAAAGTTCCTTCGCTTTGGTCAATGACGGTGGGTGCCAGGTCATAGAGACCGGCCTCGGGCGCCGTTACAAACACATTTCCCTGAAAAGGCAGGACAATGGCCGACGGGTCCACCGCAACTTGGGCAGCATTTCCGGCCTTGTTGGCACACGCCCCCAGAAGGGGAAGCAGCAGGAGAAGAAGATAACGGAGTTTCATGGTACAAGCGGCAAAAGTTTCAGTAAAGGTATGAAAGTTTTATTAAATATTTGAGGGCTTTTATATTAAAAGTTTTTAAAAATAGAACAATGTGACAATTTTATTTTTACATTTGTTTCCAGAAACCTAACCGACTATAACCAACATTATTAACTAAACACTTTCCGCATGAAAAGATTATGCTTAATCTTGATGCTCCTGGCTTCCACCATAGTGGCCTGGGGGCAGACGACGGTGCGTGGCGTTGTGCAGGATTCGTCCGGCCAGCCCCTCGTCGGAGCAGGAATCCTTCAGTTAGGCACTACCCCCCCCCACGGAGTAGTTTCCGACCTGAACGGTGAGTTTTCGATCAACGTGCCTTCCACGGCAACGCTTGAATTCTCATGCGTGGGATACGTTTCCCAGCAAATCCCCGTCAACGGACGTAACAATC
Organism: Bacteroidales bacterium; assembly: GCA_017934185.1. Classification (GTDB taxonomy): domain Bacteria; phylum Bacteroidota; class Bacteroidia; order Bacteroidales; family UBA932; genus Cryptobacteroides. Next base: position 6,750 of record JAGBJY010000051.1, read on the forward strand.
TGACCGTTGTCCTGGAAGAAGACGCAGAGCTTTTGGACGACGTTGTGGTAGTGGCCTTCGGGAAGATGAAGAAGGAAGCCTTTACGGGTTCCGCCGGCGTCATGAAATCCGAAGACCTGCTGCGCTCACAACAGTCCAACGCTGCCCAGGCTCTGGCCGGCCGCGTTGCCGGTGTGCAAATCACCAATTCTTCTTCTCAGCCGGGTTCCTCCCCTTCCATCACCATCCGTGGCGTCGGCTCCATCTCTTCCGACACCGAACCGCTTATCATTGTGGACGGCATGCCCTATGACGGTGATATCAACCTCCTGAACTCCAGTGATATCGAGTCCATGACCGTTCTCAAGGACGCTGCTTCCAACGCCCTGTACGGAGCCCGTGGCGCCAACGGTGTAATCATGATTACCACCCGCCGCGGCCAGAGCGGCAAGGCCAAGATTTCAGTGGATGCCAAATGGGGTGTGAACCAGAACGGCCTGCCCCACTACGAGACCGTGAACACCCAGCAGTTCTATGAGCTCTACTACAAGATGCTCTACAACAACTACTCCACCCTCACGGACGAAAACGGCAACCGCACCTACACGGATACCCAGGCACATGCCCTGGCCAATTCCCGCATCACGGATGCTTCCAGCGGTGTCGGCCCCGGCTACATGGTTTATACCGTCCCCACCGGAGAAGACTTCATCCTTGCAGGCGGCACCATGAACCCCAAGGCTTCCCTGGGCGCCTTCTATGAGAGCCAGGGCAAGACCTTCTGGCTCCAGCCCGACAACTGGGAGAAAATCGGCCTCCAGAATGGCCTGCGCCAGGAATACAATGTGAATGTTTCCGGCCAGTCCGGTAAGGTGAACTACTTTGCCTCCCTGGGCTACTTGGGCAATGAAGGTATCCAGGAAGGCTCCCTCCAGAAACGTACCACCGGCCGTATCAAGGCCGATTACCAGGCCCGCGAGTGGCTCAAGGTTGGCGCCAACTTCGGCTATACCCATTATGACCTCTCCCAGACCTCCGAAGGTGTGATTGGCTCCGGAACCATCTGGCCCATCATCCAGTCCCAGGCTCCCATCTTCCCCGTGTATTTCCGCGATGCCAATGGTACCATCATGAAAGACCAGTGGGGTGAGCCCATGTACGACTTTGCCCAGCAGTACGGCCTTAACCGTGCCGGCGGTATCGGCGGCAACGCTATCTTCTCCAACAAGTACGACGACAACACCTCCAACGGCAATGCCTTCACGGTGGGTGGCTTCGCCGACTTCAAGTTCCTGAAGGACTTCACCTTCACCGTGAACGTGAACATCTACGACTACGACCGCCGCAGCACTTATATCACCAGCCCGTTCATCGACCATTACACTTCCTCTTCCGATAACGGTTACCTGTACAAGAGCTCCAGCCGCACTTTCACCCTCAACACCCAGCAACTCCTGAACTATGCAAAGGTGTTTGGCAAGCACGACGTGAACGTGATGCTGGGCCACGAGTACTACAATTACATGTATGAGTACCTGGGCGCTTCCGGTTTCAACTTCGGCATTGACGGTGTCACCGAACTGGATGCCCTCCTGCAGAAGGATCCGGATCCCTCATCCTACAATAGCGTGTACAACAACGAAGGGTACTTCGCCCGCGCCCTGTACAACTATGCAGGCAAATACTACGGATCCGCCTCTTTCCGCCGCGACGCCTCTTCCCGTTTTGCCAAGAACCACCGCTGGGGTAACTTCTGGTCCCTCGGTGCCGCCTGGATTATCTCCAAGGAAGACTTCTTCAACGTCCCGTGGGTAAACAGCCTCAAACTCAAATTCTCTGTAGGTTCCCAGGGTAACGACAACATCGGCAACTACCTTTATGCCGATTCCTATGACATTGTAAACAACAACAACGAAGTCGCTTACCAGTGGAAGCAGAAGGGCTCCGAGGACATTACCTGGGAAACCAATACCAACTACAACGCCGGTATTGAATTCGAACTCTTCAAGAGCCGCCTGAGCGGCACCCTGGATTTCTTCTACCGCAAGACTTCCGACATGCTGTTCTCCCTGAACACACCGCCTTCCTCCGGTTACACCAGCTACTATACCAACCTGGGTGACATGCGCAACCGCGGTGTGGAACTGGACATCAACGGGACCATCCTGGAAACCCGCAACCTGGTGTGGAGCGCCAATTTCAACCTCACCTATGTGAAGAACAAGGTGCTCAAACTCCCGGATGACATCAAGAAGACCACCGTGGACGGCTATCCCGGCTACGTGAACCTGGACGGCTCCTTCGTATCCAAGTATAAATACTTTGTGGCCGAGGGTCTCCCGCTCTATACCTGGTACTATCCCGAATATGCCGGCGTAGATTCCAACACTGGAGAAGCCCTGTACTACAAGGACATCATTGACGACACCACCGGTGAAGTGACCGGCCGAGAGACCACCAACAACCCGTCCATCGCCACTGATTACCGTTTGGGCGATGCCATGGCTCCGCTGTACGGCGGTTTCGGCACCACGTTGCAGGCCTATGGCTTTGACCTCTCCGTGAACCTGAACTTCCAGATCGGCGGTCTTGCGCGCGACTATGTCTATGCCACCCTCATGCACAGCGGTGCCGCCACGGCCACCAACTGGCACAAGGATATCTACAAGGCCTGGACCCCCGATAACCCCAACACGGACGTTCCCCGCTTCAAGGACAACGAGACCTTCGGCCAGACAGCCATGAGTTCCCGTTTCCTCACCAACGCCAGCTACCTGAACCTGCAGAACGTAAACTTCGGTTACACCCTGCCTTCCAAGCTCACCCGAAAGGTGGGTATCGAAAAGGTACGCATCTACTTCTCCGGCGAGAACCTTGGCTTTATCTCCATGCGCAAGGGCTTCGACCCCCGCTACAATATTGCCGGTTACACCAACCCGGAACTCTACTCTCCCATCCGCACCCTGTCGGGTGGTATCAACCTGGTATTCTAATATAAGGAGAACACATTATGAAGAAAATATATCTGGCACTTGTTGCCTCCCTCCTCGTCTTCTCCGGATGTATCAAGGAAACCTATCCCAGTGACTATGTACTAGGCGACCAGATCGCTCAGTCCGAGAGTGCCCTGAACGGTATGGTTAACGCCATCTATACCACCATGGCCGGCTATAAGAATGCCGACGGTGGTCTGGAGATGATTTCTTATGGCGGTATGCGCGTCATGCTTGAGCATACCATCTCCCAGATGGTATGCCCCGGTGGTAACGGCTATAACACCATGGGTGCCTATGCTCAGCTCAACATTGCCGCCACCGGTTCCAACCGCGGCCTGTATCCTTCCTACCTGTATTATGCCTACATCAAGAATGTGAATGATATCATCGGCATTCTGAAAGGCACTGAAAATCTGACGGATACCCAGAAGGCCATCCTCGGTGAATGCTACGCTTACCGTGCCCTGTACTATCTGGATTTTGTCCAGATCATGGAATGGAAGAAGCCCACCGACACACGTTATAACTGGGTGGCTCCCGAGAACGACCTTACCAACCTGGGCGTACCCATTGTCACAGACGAAACGCCTGCCGATCAGCTTTCCAACAATCCCCGCGCCACTGTAGATGCCGTATATGAGCTCATTCTGTCCGACCTTGGCAAGGCCGAAGAGTTATTGGACGGATTCGTCCGCACAGACAAAGTCCAGCCCGACCTGGGTGTTGTCTATGGCCTGTATGCCCGTGCATACCTGAACCTGGCCTCCCGCGTCAAGACTGCCGCCACTTATAAGGATGAAGCCTCTTATTGGAAGAATGCGGCAGATTACGCCGACAAGGCCATCAGCACTTCCGGATGCACACCGCTTACCGAAGCCCAGTGGACCGATCCCGTAAATGGTTTCAACAACCGCGACAGCCAGAACTCCTGGATGCTGGCCACCACCATTTCCGAATCCAACACCGCAGCCTCCTCTACAGAGTCCTTCGTCTTTGCCATGATTATGGGCACCGAGACCAACTTCTCCGTTTACGGTTGGCGTGTAGGCCGTGCACTGGCCCGCAACTGGTACGAACGTCTTTCCGACAACGACTGGCGCAAGAAGTCTTGGATTGCCCCTGAATTCTTCTACGAATCCACCAACCAGGTGGCCGGCCAGCCTTACCTCGTTGAAAAGGATGCCAACGGCAACCTCATCAACAACAAGTGGGCGAATGCCGGTAATGACAGCACCGAGCAGAGTGACTGGAGCAACGACTACGACGGCACCGGAAACCACAGCTACCAGCTGAATTCCAGCCCTTCCTGGATTCGTTCCCGCATCAACAAGGCATACGGTTACCAAAGCTGGCCCTGGCTGTATGTGAACCTGAAGTTCCGTCCGCACAATGGCGTTTATAACGTGTACACCACCGGTGGCGCCACCGATTACCCTTGCATGCGCGTGGAGGAAATGTATTTCATCAAGGCCGAAGCCCTGGCCCACGCCAATGGAGTGGGCGCCGGCAAGAGTGTCCTGGAAGAGATTGTGAAGACCCGCAACAGCACTTACAGCTGCAACGCTGCTTCGCTTGACGACTTCATCGAGGAAATGTACTTCCAGAAAGGTATTGAATTCTGGGGTGAAGGTGTTCCTTACTTTGACGCCAAGCGTCTGGAACGCGGTATTCACCGCGCCTATTTAGGCACCAATCTGGAACGCTACCAGCATGGCTTCAACATCAACGGCCCTTATACCGGCCAGACGCCCGGCTGGAACCAGGCCGAGTTGAATGCCAATCCTGCCATCTTCCACTATAACAATCCGCACACGCCGCAAGCCAGCCTTTACGCCTGGACAGGCAACGACGACTTCCGTCCTTTCTATGGTACGGAAATCGACACCGAAGGCATGATTTACTAATTGTTAATACCTTTGATTATGAAAAAAATATTAGCGATAATCCTGTCTGCTGCAGCCATCCTCTCTCTTGCGGGGTCCTGCCAAAAGAACGGCGGCAACGGCGGTGGCGGCTCCAGCACGGAAGGATACTTTTTCAAGGATGCCTTCAACTTCAACGTAACCAGCAATCCGGTGATTGAGCTACCGGTCGTACGCTTAGGCAATTCCGGAGACCTCACGGTCAATCTTACCGCTACCGGTGACGTTGACGTTTTCACGGTGCCCTCCTCCGTGACCATCAAGGACGGTGACCGCATGGCAGCCGCTGTCATTACCTACAAGGACGGCAGCCTCACGTTCAACAAGGTATACAACCTGGTTGTCACGGTAAGCGATTATTCTTCCGTCTACGGATACGAGAATGCCACCATTTCCATTGAGTATCCCACCTCCTACTACAAGTATGGCAGCGGTACCATGAACGAAGAGTGGTGGGCAGAGGTTGAAGAAGGGAAGGATCTGTATGTAAGAGATTTCGCCGCCAACTTGCTGCAATGCTACGTACCTGACTGCTGGGGACACGACTCCGGTCCCACATACGATGTCCAGGACTATGTCTTCTACTGGAACACCCAGACCAACCAGTGCTATGTGCCCGTCCAGTATATGGGTTGGCAGTACATGTCCGACATGGGCGCCAAGACCTGCCAGTTCGGCGGTCCCGGTTATGAAGAAGCCTCTTCCGAATGGTTCAGCTACATTGATACTTACTATACTCAGAATACCCTCCTGGTGCACCCGCACTTCGATCCTGAGAAGAACGTATTCTATCTGGCCGATTCCAACTGGTTCAATGCTTCCGGTGTCAACACCAGCAATGACCCGCCGGCAAAGAACGATACTTTTGTGCTTGACTAATGAAAAAGTTATCCATCCTTCTACTCGCAGCCGCCGCCCTCCTGGCGGCGGCTGCCTGTTCTCAGGAGCCCAAGGATCCTGAGGTGAAAGCCGCCGAGGACCTGGCCCTGCGCGTGGCGGGAAAACAGGCCCGGCACTTTGTCTTCCAGCGCGTGGAGGCCGATTCCGACTGCTTCCGCCTGGAGCAGCGCGGCTCCAAACTGCTCATCCAGGGCAACAGCGCCAATTCCATGGCCGTTGGCCTGAACCATTACCTCAAGTATTACTGCCACGTGGAATACGGCTGGCTGCTGGGCGACAGCTTCACCCTGCCTGCCAAACTGCCGGCCGTTCCGGAACCCGTGGAGGCATCGGCCCGCGTAAGGGACCGCTTCTTCCTGAACTACTGCACTTACGGCTATACCATGCCCTGGTGGCAATGGGCCGATTGGGAGCATTTCATTGACTGGATGGCCCTGAACGGCGTGAACCTGCCGCTGGCCATCACCGGCCAGGAGAGCATCTGGTACCAGATTTGGACCGAGATGGGCCTCACGGATGAAGAAGTACGCAATTACTTCACCGGTCCCGCCCACCTGCCCTGGCACCGCATGCAGAACATCGACCGCTGGTTTGCCCCCCTCCCGCAAGTGTGGCTGGACGGCCAGCTGGAGCTGCAGAAGCAGATTACCGCCCGCGAGCGGGAGCTGAACATGAAGCCGGTGCTGCCCGCCTTCGCAGGCCACGTTCCGCGCGAGCTCGCCCGCCTGTACCCGGACGCTCCGCTCACGCAGTTGGAAGCCTGGTCTGGCTATCAGGACGAATATGCCTGCACCTTCCTGGATCCCATGAGCGAACTTTATGCCCAGATTCAGAAGAAGTTCGTGGAGAAGGAAACCGAGATTTACGGCACTGACCACATTTACGGCATTGACATCTTCAACGAACTGATGCCGCCCAGTTGGGAACCCGACTATCTGGCCCGCGTGAGCCGTCAGGTATTCGAGTCGCTGGAAGCGGCTGACCCGGAAGCCACCTGGCTGCAGATGGGCTGGCTCTTCTACAACGAACGCAAGTATTGGACCGACGACCGCGTGGAGGCCTATCTTACGTCCTTCCCCACCGACCGGCAAATCCTGCTGGACTATTTCTGTGACCGGCAGGAAGTGTGGAAACGCACCCAGAGCTTCTTCGGCGTGCCTTATGTCTGGTGCTATCTGGGCAACTTCGGCGGCAACACCGCCTTGGTGGGCAAATTCCGCGACGTGGGCGAGAAGATTGAAAACGCCCTGGAAAACGGCGGAGACAATATGACCGGCATCGGCGCCACGCTGGAAGGCTTCGACTGCAACCCGTACATCTACGAGTTCCTCTTCGAAAAAGCCTGGACGCTGCCGCAGCATGCCGATGTGGCCCAATGGACCGCCATGCTCTCCGATCAGCGCACCGGCATCGAGAGCGAGAAGGCCCGCGAAGCCTGGAAGCTCCTCATTGACAGCGTTTATGTGGATGCCACCACCCCGGGACAGGCCTCCTTCGTGAACCAGCGCCCGGCCATCGGCCGCACCAAGACCTGGTACGGGAACGCACGCATCCGCTACGACAACAGGCACCTGGCCGATGCCCTGGGCTTGCTCCTGGAGGTGGACGGCAAGAACAGCGCCTACGCCTTCGACCTGGCCAACCTCACCCGTCAGCTGCTGGCCAACCACTTTGACGACCTCAAGAAGCAGTACGAGGAAGCCGTAGCCGCAAAGGACCGCGAAACCATGGACCGCTTATCGGCCCGGATGCTGGAGATTATCGATGACATTGACAGGGTAATCGGCACGCACAGTTACTTCCTGGTGGGCAAATGGATTGCCGATGCCCGCAGCTGGGGCCAAACCGAAGAAGATCAAACCTACTTCGAGCGCAACGCCCGCAACCTCATCACCACCTGGAGCGACAAGGACATGCTGCTGAACGACTACGCCTCCCGCACCTGGAACGGCCTCACCGGCACCCTGTACAAGGTCCGCTGGGAGAAGTTTTTCGCCGCCGTATCTGCTGCCCTGGACAAGGACGGATCGTTTGACGATGACGACTACCAGGCCTTCAGCGACGACGTGACCACCTTCGAGAAACAGTGGTGGGACGAGTGCCTCCACACCTTCCCCGCCCGGCCCGTTGGAGATGCCAAGACCGTAGCCGCTGAGCTGTACGCCAAATACCAGCCGCTTATCGTTCAGTAGCGCTGATTACTCATCTCATTGACTTTCAGTCACTTATATAAAAACAGTAAGCAAAAATTGCTTACTGTTTTTAAGTAAATAACTGAACAGTAACGAGTTATGTATTGCTAAAAACAGGCCCTGGTGTTCAAGCACATTTACCAAGTTCGTAAAATAATTGTTATATTTGCAAACTATGGCAAGGCTGTGGACAGACATACTGGTGCCTCTGGCCATTATGGGAGGCATTGCGGCGCAGACCGTGGGCGTGGAAATGCACCGCGCCGCGCGGCTGCGCAGCCACTTCCCGGAAGTACGCCTGGCGCAGCAGGACACGCTTTCCCGGCAGGCCGATACCCTGCAAAGCGCCGCCGACAGCCTCCACATACCCGCCGACACATCGGCCCGGAGCCCGCTGGACTCCCTGGCGGCCGAAGAAGACTTTGACCTTTTTGCCGAGCCCCAGGAAGACACCACGCCGCAGGTTTTCGCCCGCGACACCATGAAAGTTCCTGACAGCCTGCGCCTTACGGACCCCTTCCTGTATCAGTGGTATGTGGCCACCAAAGACAGCTACACGCACCGTCTGGTGGTGGATTCCCTGAAGGCCGAGGGCGATACGCTCCTGTGGCCCCGCATCGACTCCCTCTTCCTGGCCGATTCCACCTTGCAGGCCAAGCTGGCCTGGGAGCGCAAATGGGCGTCCATGAGCAAGGCCGAAAAGAAGAAATGGACCTTCGAGAACGTTAAACTGCCGGCTATCCAGCGCAGGCAGGATTCCATCCAGCAGCGAAAAGACAGCCTCAAGCACATCAGAGACAGCATTACCGAGAATACGCCCCGTATCCTGGAAACCGCTTTCCTGCCGGATTCCCTGCAGTTCAAGCGCCTGGTGGCCTGGAAGCACGACCGCCTGTACAACCGGGTAGAGCCTTTTGAGTGGGACACCACCGCAAACTACCGTTTTTACGACTATCCTTTCATGCGGGAAGACGTGGGCGCCACCTGGCTGGGCATGCCCGGCTCTCCCGTGCAGCAGTACAATTTCTTCCGCCGCTCCAAGGAATCGGCTCCGTCCTTCTTTGCCCCCCTGGAAAGCTGGACCTACTCGGCCGAAAACCTGCCCATGTTCAATACCAAGACCCCGTACACGGAACTTGAGTATTACGGTAACCTCCTGAACAGCAGCAGTATGTCTGCCGATGCCTTCCGCGTCTTTACCACGCAGAACATCCTGCCGTCGCTCAACATTGCCCTGGAAATGAAGCGTTACGGCGGCGCCGGCTGGCTCAAGAACGAGCACACCGACAACCGCACCTATTTTGTAGCGGCCAACTATCTGGGAAAGAAATATCTGGCCCATGCGGGCTTCATCACCGACAAAGTCACCAAAGACGAGAGCGGCGGTGTGCAGGACAATTACTGGATCCGGGACACCCTGGTGGATGTGCGGGAAATTGAGGTGAACCTGGCATCGGCCGCCAACCGGTCCCGGAAAATGACCTTATTCCTTGACCAAAGCTACCGCATTCCCTTCGAGTTCATTGAGAAACTGCGCCACCGCAAGGATTCCACCTGGGTGCCGTCCGATACCCTGAACACCAACATGACCACGGGCTTCATCGGCACGTCAACGGAGTACACCACCTACACCAAGCGGTACGTGGACAATACTTCCTCGCCGCTGTCGGAGTTTTACAACGGGCAGTTTTTCATCAACCCGGCACAAAGCTCGGATTCGCTGCGCACCATGCGGCTGGAAAACCGCGTTTTCGTGCGCCTGCAGCCCTGGCACGAGGATGCTGTGGTTTCCAAGGTGGAAGGCGGCGTAGGCCACAGGTTGCAGTCCTTCTACCTCCAGGACCCCAACGAGGTGCTGTATAAACCCTCCAACCAGCGGTGGAATTCGCTCTACCTCTACGGCGGCGCGGAAGGGAAGCTGGGCCGATATTTCAACTGGGATGCCACGGCGCTGTACACCTTTGCGGGCTACGAGGTGAACGACTTCTTTATCAAAGCCCACGCGGCGGTGAATTTCTATCCCTTCCATCGGCACAAAAACAGCCCCATCACCCTGGACGCCCGTTTTGAGACCTCCCTGAAGGAGCCGGAATTCTACCACCAGCATTTTTACTCCAACCACTTTAAGTGGGACAACAGTTTCGGGAAGACTTCCATCACCAAGGTCCAGGCATCGCTGAACATCCCGCGCTGGAAACTGAAGGCCGAAGCGGGGTATGCGCTCCTGGCCAACAACGTGTACTACGATACTTTGGGCATTGCCCGGCAGAACGCCGATGCCATGAGCGTCCTGTCGGCCGGATTGTCTCACCACCTGGCGCTGGGGGTATTCCACATGGAGAATGCCGCGCTCTTCCAACTGTCTTCCAAGCCGGAAGTGCTGCCGCTGCCCACCCTGGCGCTGAATCTGCGCTGGTACCTGCAATTTAATATCAAAAAGGTGCTGGATTTGCAATTGGGCGTCAATGGCCGATACACCACGCTCTGGTATGCACCGTCTTACAATCCGGTGGCGGGCGTGTTCACGAACCAGAACCAGGAGCGCTATGGCAACGACCCCACCTTCGACATTTTCCTCAATATGCAGTGGAAGAAATGCTGCATCTTTGTCAAGTACGAGAATGCCGGAAAGGGCTGGCCCATGGACAGCCGCGACTATTTCACGGCCCATCACTACATCCAGGTGCCCGCCATGGTCAAGATTGGCATCTCCTGGCCCTTCTATCCCCGCCTGGGCAATATCAAGACGCTGTCCGAGCGGGCCGGAGCCGGCATGGGCGGTGGCGGCGGAGGCGGACTGGGCGGTGGACTGGGCGGCCTTAAAGGTGCCCTGGGCGGAGGCGGCTTCTGATGCAGTGGCGCGGTCCGGTCCTGGGAGCCTTCCTGCTCCTGCTTCCCCTTCCCTGCCATCGGCCGGCCGAAATACCGCAGCCGGAAACGCCCTCTTACCTGACCACCCCGCTCAGCGAATATGACGGCCTTATCAAAGCGGTGGCCGACAGCGCCGGCTGGGACTGGCGGCTGCTGGCTTCCGTGGTGTATCACGAATCCCGTTTCCACAACGAGGCGCAGAGCCACCGCGGTGCCACCGGGCTCATGCAGATTAACAGCGCCCGCTACACGGAAGAGGAGTTACTGGATCCCCGGAGGAACCTTACCATCGGCACACGCTACCTGAGTGCGCTGCGGGAGATGTTCCCGGCGGCCAGTCCCCTTGAAAAACTGAAATTCTCCCTGGCGGCCTACAATTTGGGCGACGGCCGCCTGCGCCGGCTCATCTCCACGGCAGCAGAGGCCGGGGCCGATACCCTGTATTGGGACAGCGTTGCCGCCTTCCTCCCCCAAGGACACCATACGGTTTCTTACGTGGACAAAGTGCTGAGCACCTACGAAGATTATGCCCAGAAGTATCCCCGCTAGCGCGCTGGGCTCCATATAGTGTGACACCTCGCCAGAAAGTGGTGCACACCTGGACCGCTAGGCTACTTCCCGTGCTCTTTTTGGTAGAGTTCCCAGCTGTTGAAGAGGTTCTGCCAGATGGCGTAAAGGCCGCCGGCAACGGAGGTGACAGGGGTCATGTAGTTGTAACCCAGCCAGATAAGGAAGCCGGTGTTCTTCTGCCCCAGGGTCTGCCCGGCCGTAATGCTGTCTGCCTTGGCCTGGTCTTTCCCCGGAGCCCCCTCCTTCCTGCGGGCACTGCGCCCCAGCCATCGGCCTGCGAAAAATTGCAGGAAACAGCAGAAGGCCGATACCAGCACGATGCCGGCCACGGCTGCCGGCCCCAAGTGGCTCAGCACCAGCGCCCTGGTAGAGAGCACCATGGCCAACGTGAGTCCAACGCCCCACACATAGAAAGAATGGGAGGCCCAGCGCACAAGGCGCCGCTGGAGCTTGTGCGTAGTATAACGGATGAGCCAGGCCAGCAGCCCCGGGAGAATGAGGATGGGGAACACTTTGAGGGCAATGTGCCCTACATAGGCCCAGAAACCCAGCGTAGAGGAAGGGTTTACCATGGGGATGACCAGCGGGATGAGGAAAGTGGCCGCCACATTGATGACCACCAGATAACTCACGGTGCCGGCCAGGTCGCCTCCCAGGCGGTCGGTGATGACGCCGGCTGCCGCGGCCGTGGGACAAATCATGCAGAGCATGGCGCACTCAAGCAGCATCCGGCCGGCCCCCGGCGCCGTAAAAGCAACGGCTGCGGCCAGTAGCAGAAAGGCCGATACCTGCAGCAGCAGCGCTCCCCAGTGCCACTTCCGAAGCTGAATATCGTGCGGAGACAACTTCACAAACTGGAAGAAGAGCAGGAGGGCAATGACCAGCCGCTGCCCCTCCGAAGCAGCTACATGCAAAGGGCCGCCCCAAGGATGCAGCCCCGGCGAATAATGGTACAAGAGGTACAGGGAAATGCCCAGCACAATGGCGATGGGCAGCATCCAGGCGCTTAGAAACTTACGCATTATGCGGGGTGAAACCGTCCGTGATGGGCTTGAACAGTTTTTCCAGCAGCGGGTCGGTCACCCGCATGCAAAGGCCGGTGAGAATGGCCAGAATAAGGGTCCCTTCCCGGATGACCACGGTGCTTCCGTTCCCGGTGAGCTGGCCGAAGAAGAGCCAGGCCAGCAGGGCGGTGATGGCTACCAGCGCTACATCGAAGACCACTTTCACCGTGCCGAAGGGCTTGCGGGTTTCATCGGCAAGGATGGCGGTGGTCATGTCACCGGCCAGCATCCAGCTGCGGCCCAGCACCTCCAGCTTAATGCCCACAGCCGTAATGAGCACGGCGGCCAGGCTGAAGAGAATTTGCACGGCATAATTGGTGGCGGGAGCGTCGATGGAGTTGAAAAGCCAGATGGCGCCGTCGCAGAGGTAACCAAAGACAAAAGCGGCCGGAATTTGCATCAGGTATTTGAGCTTGAAACGCTTGCGGAGAATGGCCACCTGGGAAAGGATGAACAGCAGGTGCATCATCCAGGTAAAGGTACCTACCGATATACCCGTATAGCGAAGATTCAGAATGGTGGGCGGACAGGAAGGCGGAGCAATGCCCAGATTGGATTTGATGGAAATTCCTACCCCAAGGGCAACGAGAATGAGCCCCAGGGTGGAAATGCCGTATCTTAATGTCAGTTCTTTTGCTTTCATGGGTGCAAATATCCGCAATTATGTGTAATTTTGCAAATTGCTTGAGCAAGAGTATACTAATAAAGATCTTATGAAAAAGTCATTGATTGTTATGATGTCCTTACTGGCCTTTGCAGCCTGCGCACCCAAATCCGGGGTGCCTGCATTGGATTTAACTGACCTGGATACCACGGCAAGTCCCAAAGTGGACTTCTATCAGTATTCTACGGGTGGCTGGCGTGCCAAGAACCCCCTGAAACCTGAGTTTTCCCGTTTCGGCAGCTTTGATGCCATTGCCGAGCGCACCCGCGAAAACCTGAATGCCCTCTTCGAGAGCATGACCACGCTTGAGGCCCAGCCCGGCACCGTGGAACAGAAGATTTCCGACCTTTACAAGATGGCCCTGGACTCCACTACCCGTAATGCCTTGGGTGCCCAGCCCATCCTCCCTTATATCGCAGAAATTCAGGCCGTTAAGACCAAAGAAGAACTGGCCACCCTCTTGGGCAAACTGAACCTTTACGGGGAAGGCGGTTTCTTTGGCGCCGGCGTAGAGGCCGATCTTACCAACTCCGACATGCAGGTGCTGTACCTGGGCCAGGGCGGCCTGGGCATGGGCGACCGCGACTATTATCTGAAAGCGGAGAACAAGGCCCTGTACGACGGTTATCGCGCCTATCTTATCAAGGTTCTGGAACTTTCCGGCGTGGAGAACGCCCAGGAAGTGGCCGACAAAGACCTGGCCGTAGAGAACGCCATGGCTCCCATCTTCTGGTCCCGCGAGCAAAACCGTGACATGCAGGCCATTTACAACCCCATGTCCACCGCGGAAATTGTGGCCCGCTGGCCGGAACTTAACTTTGACAAAGTATGCGAGGCTGCCGGCATTGCCCCGCAGGAGAAAGTGATTGTGGAGCAGCCCTCCTACTTCGACGGCCTGAACGCCTATTTCAAAAAGGCCGATGTGGAAACCCTCAAGGCTTATCTCCTGGCCCAGTTTGTAAACGGCCAGACCGGAGCCCTTTCCGACGAATTCTACACCGCCAGCTGGGAATTCTACTCCCACCAGATGGCCGGTGCCCAGGAGCAGCAGCCCCGCTGGAAGCGTGCCATGAGCGTGCCCAACAGCCTGCTGGGAGAAGCTGTGGGAGAAATGTACGTAAGCCGCTACTTCCCCGAGAGTTCCAAGAAACAGATGCTGGCCCTGGTAGAAAACCTCCGTACTGCCCTTGGCGAGCACATTGACGCCCTTCAGTGGATGAGCGACTCCACCAAGGTCCGCGCCCGTGAAAAACTGGCCGCCTTCACCGTGAAAATCGGCTACCCTGACAAGTGGAAAGACTACAGCACCCTGGACATCAATCCGGAGAACACCTATTATGAGAATCTCCGCAATGCCAGCGCCTGGTATGTGAAAGACAACATGGACAAGCTGGGCAAACCCACGGACAAGACCGAATGGGGCATGACGCCGCAGACCGTGAACGCCTACTACAACCCCACCACAAACGAAATCTGCTTCCCCGCCGCCATCCTGCAGAAGCCTTTCTTTGACCCCGAGGCCGATGATCCCGTGAACTACGGCGGTATCGGCGTGGTCATCGGCCATGAAATGTCCCACGGTTTTGACGACCAGGGCTCCATGTTCGATGCCAGCGGCAATATGGTGAACTGGTGGACGGCCGAAGACAAGGCCAAATTCGATGCCCTCGGCGACAAACTGGCCGCCCAGTTTGACGAGGTGGAAGTCCTTCCCGGCATCCATGCCAACGGCCGATACACCCTGGGTGAGAATATCGGCGACCATGGCGGCCTGTCCATCGCTTTCAGTGCTATGGAAAACGCCCTCAAGGCTTCCGGAAAAACCAAACCCATCGACGGCTTCACCCCGGCCCAGCGCTTCTACCTGAGCTACGGTAACATCTGGGCCCAGAACATCACGGACCAGGAGAAAGCCCGCCTCACCAACCTGGATCCCCACTCGCTGGCCGAAAACCGCGTGAACGTTTCGGTCCGCAACTTCCAGAGCTTCTTCGATGCCTTTGACATCCGGGAAGGCGATCCTATGTTCCGTCCCGAGCAGGAGCGCGTACACATTTGGTAGCCCAGCGCTTCATATCCGGGAAGATTCATTTCCAAGGAAACGTGGCGGCGGTAGCTATCGCCCTCAGTTTCTTTGTCATCATCGTAGCCGTAGCCGTCAGTGCCGGTTTCCGGAGCAGCATCCGGGAAGGCCTGGCGGCTATGACCGGTGATGTGAGCATTGTTCCCTATGTCTCCTCGCAGGAAGACCAGGTGCCCATGCCGAGGAACCTGCCTTCCCGGGAGCGCCTGCTGGCCCTGGAAGGGGTCCGGTCCATAGAGCCGGTGGTCCTTAGGGCAGGCATCGTCAAAAACGGGGACATTGTGCACGGCGTGCTGGTGAAGGGGATCCAGCGGCCCGATTCCAGTATGTCGGTTTCCATCCCGCGCAGGCTGAGCGCCATCACCGGCCTTGGCATCGGAGACCCGCTCACCATCTATTTCATCGGCGAAAAAGTCCGCGTCCGCAAATTCACCATCACCGCCTTCCATGAAAGCGTGCTGGAAGTGGACGACAACCTCTTGGTATACGCGAATTTGGAGGACATGCAGCGCCTCAACGGCTGGACCGCAGACCAAGTGAGCGGGCTGAATCTTACGCTCAAAGACGCTTCGCCCCAAAAGCTCGCGGAAACAGCCCAGGCCGTAGGGGAATTGCTGCTTACCAGCGGCCATCCGGAAGAAGAAGCGCTTTACGTATCTTCATCGGCCCAGAAATACCCGCAAATCTTTGACTGGCTGGGACTGCTGGACTACAACGTCCTCATTCTGCTTATCCTGATGACCGTTGTGGCTGCCTTCAACATGGTTTCCGGCCTGCTTATCATGGTGCTCAGAAACATTCCGCTGGTGGGGACGCTCAAAACCCTGGGCATGACCGACCGTGCCATTGGCGGGGTGTTCGTGCGCAGCGGAGCCCGGGCCGCCTTGAAAGGGATGCTTGCGGGAAACGCGCTGGCGCTGCTTTTCTGTCTTATCCAGGGCACCACGCATCTGATTCCGCTGGACCCGGCCAATTACTTTGTATCCTGGGTTCCGGTGCAGGTTTCGCTGCCCGGCATCCTGCTGGCCGATGCAGCCGCTTTCGGTGGAATCCTGCTGCTCATCTGGATTCCCACCCGCGTAATTGCCCGCATCGACCCCGCCCAGACCGTCAAGGCCGATTGACCTTTCCCGCTCCGGGCCAGGTCTGTGACTGTCTTGGGCGAGGGTGAGCTGTGGCGGAGGGTGGCGGGGGTCAGCGGCGGGAGAGGGCGGAGCAGCGGCGGAGGAGGTCGGTGGCGATGAAGCCGTCCGCTTCCAGGAGGCCGATGAGCTCCAGCACGCGGGGTATGGGAAGCCCC
>JAGBJY010000052.1 GCA_017934185.1 Bacteroidales bacterium
AGTCAATATTCAACTAACCTCACTGATAAACAGTGGCAAGTTATCGAAAAAATCATTAATCCGCAAGAAAGACAGCGTAAACATCAACTCCGGGAAATCATGAACGCCATCCTCTACATCAACAAGACCGGCTGTCAGTGGATGGCAAGGAGGCCAAGTTAACCGCCCAGAACTGGTCCCGGCTAGGAGCCGTCTCCCTCGATACCGCTTTAAGGGATATAACCGACCTGGTAGAAAAGGGCATCTTGTCCCCTTATCCCGGCAGGATGCGAAAGGTAGAATATGCTATCAATTATGTGAAGGCCGATGATTTCTTAAAGCATTTCCAGAACGTTCGGGTTGACGCGGGAGCAAGAGGCTACTATCTCGCTGCCCTCTACGATGACACCGAAGTTCGGGAACGGATTTCAGACCTTGACTATGAGCAGTTTGCCTCCGGAAACCTGTCC
Source organism: Bacteroidales bacterium (assembly GCA_017934185.1). Lineage (GTDB taxonomy): Bacteria > Bacteroidota > Bacteroidia > Bacteroidales > UBA932 > Cryptobacteroides. The sequence continues at coordinate 450 of JAGBJY010000052.1, forward strand.
GCCTCCGATCTGGTTCACAAATACATGGCATATCTTTCGGCCCTGTAATGACAGTGGCTACAGCCGGTCAATGTCGGCCCAGCCGAAGCGGGCGGGATAGAGCCAGGCGTGGGAGGTGTGCTCCATGACGCCATAGTCCAGGGACACCTTGGGGCATTCGGCGTAGGCTTTTTCCAGCCAGAGGGAATTGCCGATGTTCTCGCGCCAGCCGCGGAAAAGCTCCGTGACTTCCGGGAGGTAGGTTTCCATTTCGGCGGTGATGGTGGCGGCTTTCCAGATGAAGATACCGCTGTTCCAGAAGAATTCGCCGGTGCGGATGAACACCTCGGCCAGCTCGGCCGACGGCTTCTCCGTGAAAGTCTTCACCTGCAGGGGGCCGGCCATCAGATGGGCGTTGCGGCCCTCCTTCACCTGAATGTAGCCGAAGTTCACGTCCGGACTCTTGGGAACAATGCCCAGGGTCATGAGCACGTCATTCTCCTCCACATAATCGAAGGCCTCCGAAATGGTGCGGGCAAAGAGGGATTCATCGCGGATGACAAGGTCGCAGGGCGTGGCCACAATCACGGCCTCCGGGTCCCGCACTTGCAGCGTATAGGCCGCCAGGGCCATACAGGGGGCGGTTTTGCGGGCCATGGGCTCCAGAAGGAGGTTTTCCGGCAGCAGCTGAGGCAACGCGCGGCGGGCGTCCTGCCCATAGCGGGCCAGGGTGACCACCAGGATGTTTTCTTTGGGGAGCACCGGAAGGAAGCGCTCATAGGTATCCTTGAGCTGTTTCAGGGAGCCGGTGCCATCGGCCATAATGACGCAGTAGCGGTGGCTGTTCATAGTTTCAAGTGTTAGAAATACATGGGAATCCAGGCCTGGGGGAAGTAACGGAGCTTGGTCTCGGGCCCGTCAAAAACAACAGAGACAATGTCAAAAAACACTTCCCCTCCCTGAATGTGGTTCTTATGCAAATACTGTAGGGCGGCAGCCGATATGCGCTTCTGCTTCACGGGGTTCACCTGGTCCGCCAGCGTGCTGGTAACCGGGGCCGTGCGGGCTTTCACCTCCACGAAATGCACCCCGTCCGGAGCCTCGGACACAATGTCCAGTTCCAGGTGGCCGGCCCGCCAGTTGCGGTCCAGAATCTGATGCCCGCGGGACTGGAGGAAATCGCAGGCCAACTGCTCCCCTTCGCTCCCTATCCTGCTGTTAGATTGTACGTTCATTAAGGTTTTAGTTTTAGTCAAAGCTTACCACGGTGACGCCGGAACCTCCGTACTGGATGTGCTCGTCGGCAGCCGTTTTCACGCCGGGGACCGTGCGTAGGTATTTCTGGATTTCCTCGCGCAGGGCGCCCGTCCCTTTTCCGTGCAAAATTCGGACCGATGGAACACCCAACATGATGGCATCGTCAATATAACGCATCACAATCTCCAGGGCATCGGCCACCCGCTCCCCGCGCACGTCCAGTTCCGTAGTGAAGCGGGCCTTGCGCTCTGCGATGCCGGTGTCGTACACCTGGCGGGGACGCTCCGAGGGCGCCTTGGCCACGGCCTTGTACTCTGCGGCCGTTATGCGTTCTACGCGGTCCAGGGGCTGTTTTGTAACCACATTCCCCACAATCACAGACACCGCCTTGGTGCTCACCTTGGATACCTCCCCCACCATGCCGGTGTCTTTGATGCGCACCTTTTCTCCCACTTTGAGGGGGGCGCTGCGGAAGGCGGCCCGCTGGCGCTCCTCGGCCTCCTTCTGCTCCTGCTGCTGCAGGCTTTCCCCGCCCCGGCGCTTCTTGCGGGCTATTTCCCGCTCCTTGCGCTCCTGGACGGTTTTCAGTTTCTTGTCAATATAGGCATCCCGGCGGCCACGCCCTTCGGCCAGGGCACCCAGGAAGCCTTGCAGCTCGGCGCGGGCCTGCTGGGTTTCGCTCTTGTCGGCCTGGGACTCGCGGATGGTGCGGATGGTGGCCTCCACCTGTTTGTTGGCGCTGCGGATAATGCGCTCGGCCTCCTCCTTGGCCTCGTCGATGATTTTGCGGCGCAGCTCCTTCACCTCCTCCAGCTCTTTCTCGTACTTGTCCGTGAGGCCTTCCAGGGTTTTGTCTGCGGCCTTTACGCGGGTGAGTTTCTCGTCCAGCTGGCGGCGGCTGCGGGCAATTTTGCGAAGGTTGCGCTCGATGCCCACGTACTGCTCGCCGGCGCGCTGCTCGGCATCGTGGACCAGCGCCTCCGGAAGGCCCCTCTTCCGGGCCAGCTCCAAGGCAAAGGAAGAGCCGGGAAGGCCGGTTTCCAGCACAAAGAGGGGCGCCACGGTGGCTGCGTCAAACTGCATGGCGCCGTTCACAACGCCGCTTTCCTCATTGGCGGCGTACAGTTTCAGGTTGGTATAGTGCGTGGTAATCACGCCATAAGCGCCGCGCCCGTCCAGCTCATGCAGGATGGCCTCGGCAATGGCTCCGCCGGCGGCCGGCTCTGTTCCGGAGCCGAATTCGTCAATCAGCACCAGCGTCCTGCCATCGGCCACCCGCAGCATTTCCTTCATGTCGGAGAGGAAAGAGCTGTAGGTGGAGAGGTCGTTTTCCAGGGACTGGTCGTCGCCGATGGATACCATAATGCGGTCAAACACAGGCAGTTCCGACACCTCCGAAGTGGGCACCGGCATGCCCCACTGGAACATGTACTGCAGCAGGCCCACCGTCTTGAGACACACGCTCTTGCCGCCGGCATTGGGGCCGGAAATGAGCAGAATCCGCTTGTGCGGCGTAAGGCTCACCGTAAGTGGCACAATGGACTTTTTCTCTTTGCGGAGGCTCTTTTCCAGCAGCGGGTGGCGGGCCTTTCTCAGATGCAGCGACCCATCCTCCGACAGCACCGGCATGCCGGCAATGTAGTCCAGGGCCACCTGCGCCTTGGCCATGTTAAAGTCCAGTTCGCCCACAAACGTGGCGCCCTGGATCAGTTCCGGAACAAAAGGACGCAGAAACTCCGCAAACTCATAGAGGATGCGGGCAATTTCGCGGTTCTGGGCAAAGTAGAGTTCGGAAATCTCGTTCTGCAGGGCCACAATCTCCGCCGGCTCCATGAAGGTGGTCTTGCCGGTGGCCGATTCATCGTACACAAAACCCTGGAAAGCCCTTTTCTTGGCCGATGCCACCGGAATGAGCATCTTCCCGTCGCGGATAACCACCGAGGCATCGGCATCGGCCAGGCCTTCCTGCTGAGCCTGCCTCAGGAGCACATTCATCCGCTTGGACACATTGATTTCCTTGTCCTTGATGCTGCGGCGGATGCGGTACAGCTCGTCGGTCGCGGTGTCCTTGATTTCCCCGTGGCGGTCCAGGATGCCGTCAATGCGGCTGATGACCTCGGCCGGGGCCGATATGCCCGCCGCCAGGTGCTGAAGATTGGGGTAAATGCCCTCCTTCACCGTATGGAAAAAATGCAGCGCCTTCCGGAGGGTTTCCAGCAGCGTGCGCAGCTTTCCAAGGGACAGCAGGTCGATGGACGCATTCCCCCCGATGGGCTCCAGGAAAGGAATGGCGTCAATGTAGCCGGAGGTGGGGAAGTTCTCCTCAAACATGAGGATGAGGCGCATCTCGTCCGTGAGGAGCTGCCGGCGGTGAATCTCCGCGCCGTCGGTTGAGAAGTCCTCGCCGGCCACCCTGGCGGCGGCATAATCCGTAGAGCAGCGGGCCTGGATGGACTCGCGCACTTTGTCAAATCCCAGCTTTGCCTCCAGCCTCCCGCTCATCACTTGCTTTCCTCCTTAGTGGCCATGACGGCGCCCAGATACTGACGTAACTCCTTCATATCCTTTACGGTATGAATTTCTCCGCCCCGCACGAAAGAAACGTTGCCCGTTTCTTCCGACACCACCAGAATATCGGCGTCCGTATCTTCCGACAGGCCGATGGCCGCACGGTGCCGCATCCCGTAATGGGCGGGAATGTCCGTGCGGCTCGACATGGGGAGCTGGCAGCGCGCAGCCTCAATGTGGTCGCCCACAATGATCATGGCGCCGTCGTGCAGGGGAGAATTCTTGAAGAAGATGTTCATGATGAGCCGGCGGTTGATTTCCGCGTCAAAGCGGTCGCCGGTGGCCGCATATTCGGCCAGGCTGTTCTTGTGCTGGATCACAATGAGGGCGCCGGTTTTTTCGGCCGACATGGCACGCACGGCCTCGGCCAGTTCCTCCACGCTGGTATCGGCCATCTGCTCTTCCTTGATGCCCAGAAGGCGGTTGAAGAGCTGGCCCGTGCGCCGGGTAAGACCGCTGGTGACGGCCAGGCGGTTGAGCATGTGGCGGATTTCCGGCTGGAAAATGATAATCACCGCCAGGATACCCACATCCAGCAGGGCTCCCAGCAGGGCGCTCATCATGCGCATGTTCAGGGCATTCACCACCACCTGCACGATGAGCACCATCACCAGCACCAGGACAATATTGAGCACCGTGGAGTCCCCGCGGACGCTTCGGATGAGGAAATAGATGATCACGGCCACCATTAAGATGTCCAGGACATCGGCCCATCCGAAGCTGAGGAATCCGAATATGCCCAATACCTTGGTCATGGACGATTAATAGTTCTCGGCCTTAATCTGGAAATAGCTCTGGGCGTGGTCGCACACAGGGCAAATCTTGGGGGCCTTCTTGCCTACCACGATGTGGCCGCAGTTGGAGCACTGCCAGATGCAGTCGCCGTCGCGGGAGAACACCAGCTCTTTCTCTACATTCTCAAGGAGCTTGCGGTAGCGCTCCTCGTGCTCTTTCTCGATGGCGCCCACCATCTTGAACTTGGCGGCAATTTCCGGGAAGCCTTCTTCCTTGGCCTCGGCGGCCATGCGGTCGTACATGTCGGTCCATTCGAAGTTCTCGCCTTCGGCGGCAGCCTTGAGGTTCTCGGCAGTGGTGGGGATGGCGCCGCCGCAGAGATATTTGAACCAAATCTCGGCGTGTTCTTTTTCGTTGGCAGCAGTCTCTTCAAAGATGTTGGCTATCTGTACATAGCCTTCCTTGCGGGCCTTGGAAGCGAAGTAAGTGTACTTGTTACGGGCCTGGGATTCACCGGCAAAAGCCTCCTGGAGGTTCTTTTCGGTCTTGGTTCCTTTCAGATCTTTCATTGTTGTTAAGTGTTAAAAATTATTCTGTTTTGAGATTCAGGGCAATTTGGAGTTCGTCCAGCTGGACCTGGTCAATCTGGGACGGGGAGTCAATCATCACGTCGCGGCCCTGGTTGTTCTTGGGGAAGGCAATGTAGTCGCGGATGGTGTCCTGACCGCCCATGAGGGCGCACACGCGGTCAAAGCCGAAGGCCAGACCGCCGTGCGGCGGAGCGCCGAACTTGAAGGCGTTGATGATGAAGCCGAACTTGTATTCCGCCTCTTCGGGGCCGATGCCCAGCACTTCGAACATGCGCGTTTGCATGTCGGCGTTGTGGATACGGATGCTGCCGCCGCCCAGCTCATTGCCATTGAGGACAAAGTCGTAGGCGTTGGCGCAGACGCGCTCCAGGTCTTCTTTCTTGTTGGAATAGAACCAGTTCTCGTGCTCCGGCTTGGGGGCGGTGAAGGGATGGTGCATGGCGTAGAAACGCTGGGTTTCGTCGTCCCATTCGAGGAGCGGGAAGTCCACAATCCACAGCGGGGCAAACTCCTTGGGATTCCTGAGGCCCAGGCGGCCGCCCATCTCCAGGCGCAGCACGCCCAGCATGGTCTGGACCTTGCGCTTGGAAACCCCGCTCATTACCAGCATAAGGTCGCCGGCTTTGGCCTCGGCCTTGGCGGCCAGGGCTGCCAGGTCTTCTGGGGCATAGAACTTGTCGATGGAGCTCTTGAAGCTGCCATCGGCATTCACTTTCACGTAAATAAGGCCCTTGGCACCCACCTGCGGGCGTTTTACCCATTCGGTTAGCTCATCAATCTGCTTGCGCGTGTACTCCGCGGCACCGGGAACGCAGATGGCGCCAATGTAAGCGGCATCGTCCAGCACGCTGAAGCCCTTGCCCTTGGCCACGTCCGTGAGCTCATGGATGGTCATGCCAAAACGCACGTCCGGCTTGTCGGAGCCGTAGTTGTCCATGGCATCGTACCAGCTCATGCGAGGGAGCGGATTCGGGATTTCCACATCCAGGACGTTCTTGAACAGGGTTCTCATCATGCCCTCGAAGGTGTTCAGGACGTCTTCCTGCTCCACGAAGGACATTTCGCAGTCTATCTGGGTGAATTCGGGCTGACGGTCGGCGCGGAGGTCTTCGTCGCGGAAACAGCGCACAATCTGGAAGTAGCGGTCGTAACCGGCTACCATCAGGAGCTGCTTGAAGGTCTGGGGGCTCTGCGGCAGGGCGTAGAACTGACCGGGATTCATGCGGGAGGGCACCACAAAGTCACGGGCGCCTTCCGGGGTGCTCTTGATGAGGTACGGGGTCTCAATTTCCATGAAGCCGTTGGCGTCCAGGTAATTGCGCACCTCATGGGCCACCCGGTGACGGAGGGCCAGGGCCCTCTGCAACGGTCCGCGCCTGAGGTCCAGATAACGGTACTTGGCCCGGAGGTCCTCGCCGCCGTCGCTCTCTTCCTCAATGGTGAAGGGCGGGGTGACGCTCTTGTTCAGAATGTTGATTTCCGAAACCTTAATCTCAATGTCTCCGGTGGGCATTTTGGCGTTCTTCGCCTGGCGCTCCACCACTTCGCCTTTCACCTGGATTACGAATTCACGGCCCAGGGAAGTGGCCGTTTCCACCAGCGCTGCGGGGGCATCGGCCTCCACTACCAGCTGCGTGATTCCGTAACGGTCCCTTAAATCGATGAAAGTCATGCCGCCCAGTTTGCGGGCTTTCTGTACCCAGCCGGCCAGGGTAACCTGCTGTCCCTTATTCTCAATGCGGAGCTCGCCGCACGTTTTGGTTCTGTACATAGTCAATGTTCTAATTAGCTTACAAAGTTAGCAAAAAAACATGTAAAAAAGGAACTCCGCAGGGCTCCGGTGCAAAAGGTCGGCTTTAAGGCGGCAGACCTTTTGCGCGAAATCGGCCATAGAGAGCTGCTGGCCCCATTATACATGCAAAAGGTCGGACCCTTTTGATCCGACCTTTTGCACTAGAGAGGGTTTGAGACCCTTCTTCTTATTTCTTTTCAGCCTTCTTGGCGCGGCTCATGGTGGCGTCGTACATGATGGGCGTACCAATCATGATGGAGGCGTAGGTGCCGATGATAACACCCAGGCACAGGGCCACAGCCAGACCCCTGATGCTCTCACCACCCCAGATAGCGATGGCAATCATGGGGAGGAGGGTGGACATGGAGGTGTTCACGGTACGGGTGAGGGTGGCGTTGAGGGCGGTGTTCACCGTGGTGCGGAAGTCGTCCTTAGGGTGCAGGCCCCGCTGCTCACGGATACGGTCGAAGATAACCACGTTATCGTTGATGGCGTAACCGATGATGGTCAGGATGGCCGCGATGAAGGTCTGGTCCACGTCCAGGTTGAACGGCAGGATACCGTTGAACAGGGAGAAGAAGCCAATCACGATGAGGGCGGTGTGGGCCAGGGACACAACACCACCGAGGCCCCAGGTCCAGCCCTTGAAGCGGAAGGCGATGTAGGCGAAGATGGCCACGAGGGCCAGGAACACGGCGATGAAAGCGCTGCGGGTAATGTCGCGGGCAATGGTAGGACCTACCTTGTCGGAGGAGATGATACCATTGGGGTTCTCCAGGGTGGAGGTGAAGTCGCTGAGCTGGATATCCTCGGCGTAGAAGGCCTTGAGGGCATTGTACAGGAGGCCTTCAATCTCGGCGTCCACCTCGGTGCTTTCGCTGTCGTTCTTGTACTGGGTGGTAATCTTCATCTGGGAGTCGCCACCGAACTGCTTCACCTCAACGGAGTACTGGTCGATGCCGGCTGCGCGGGCTGCCTCCTCGAAGGTGGCCTCCACGGAAGCGCGGACATCCTCGGCGGTGACGCTCTTGTCAAAACGCACGACATAGGTACGGCCGCCGGTGAAGTCTACACCGTAGCTGAAGCCCTTGAAGGCGATGGACAGGATGGAAATCACGATAAGGGCACCGGAGATGGTGTAAGACCATTTCTTGAGGGAAATGAAGTCAATCTTGGTGTTCTTGAGGAAGTTCTGGGTGAACTTGTTGGACAGGGTCACGGTCTTGCCTCTCTGGATACGGTCATCAAAGATGATGCGCGTAATGAAGATGGAGGTAAGGACGGAGGTGATGATACCGATGATGAGGGTGGTGGCAAAGCCCTGCACAGGACCGGAACCAAAGATGTAGAGGATGATACCGGTGATGAGGGTGGTAATCTGACCGTCGATGATGGCGCTGTAAGCGTTCTTGTAACCGTCATGCACGGCCAGGGAGAAGCCCTTGCCGGCGGAGAGTTCTTCCTTGATGCGCTCGTAGATAATCACGTTGGCGTCCACGGCCATACCCAGGGTCAAGACCAGACCGGCGATACCGGGCAGGGTAAGGACGGCGCCGAAGCTCACCAGGACACCGAACAGCAGGAGTACGTTGCACAGAAGAGCCACATCGGCAATGACGCCGGCGCCCTGGTAGAAGAATACCATGTAAATGAGCACCAGGCAGAAGGCGATGATGAAGGAGATGAGACCGGCACGGATGGAGGCGGAACCCAGGGAAGGACCCACAACCTGCTCCTGAATGATGGTGGCAGGGGCGGGGAGCTTACCGGATTTGAGCACGTTGGCAAGGTCTTCGGCTTCCTGAACGTCGAAGTTACCGGTAATTTCGGAGCTGCCGCCGGTGATTTCGGTGTTCACGGTAGGATAGGAATATACCAGGCCGTCCAGGACGATAGCTACCTGCTTGCCGATGTTGTCCTTGGTGAGGCGGGCCCACACGGAGGCACCTTCGGCATTCATGGTCATGGACACGGAAGGGGCACCGTTGCCGCCCTGCTGGGCACCGTTGAAGTTCACGCGGGCGTCGGTGACCACACCGCCGTCCAGCGGAGCCTTACCGTCACGGGAGTTCACCTTGATGGCCACCAGCTCATAGAGGTTGGCGCCCTTCACAAGCTCCGTGGGCTTGACGGACCACAGGCCGCGGAAACCGGCGGGAAGGACATCGGCCGCCATGGACAGATACTGGTTCACGGTGGTGGTGTCTACACCGGCGGCAAAGCCCAGGCAGGCATTGTTCCAACCGGAAGGAGAGAGCACCTGGAAGAGGGGGTTGGCCACGGCGGTGCTGTCGCCCAGGTTGCTAAGAATCTCGCTCACGCGCGCATCCACGGCATAGAGGTCTACCTCATTGCCCTGGAAAGTGGGCCAGAATTCGAGGGAGGCGGTACCCTGGAGGAGCTTGCGCACACGTTCGGGGTCCTTCACGCCCGGCAGTTCGATGAGAATCTTGCCGGAAGAACCCACCTGCTGGATGTTGGGCTGGGTAACACCGAAGCGGTCGATACGGTTGCGGAGCACGTTGAAGGAATTGTCAACGGCGCTCTTGGCCTCGCTGCGGATGACGGAGACAACCTCTGCGTTGGTGGCATCGTTGGACACTTTGTCACGAAGCTCGTAGGTGGCGAAAATCTCGGCCAGGCGGCGCTGGGGAGCCACCTGATTCCAGGCAGCCTCAAACAGGCCGATGAAATCCTGGCTGGAATTCACGTTGTTCTCCTTGGCCTGGGCAAGCGCTGCCACGAAGTCAGGGTCGGTGCTGTTGCCGGAAAGGGCCTTCACCAGGTCTTCCAGCTGAACCTGCAGCATCACGTTCATACCACCCTTGAGGTCCAGACCCAGGTTGATTTCCTTTTCCTTGACGCTCTTGTAGGTGTAGCCGAGGTATACTTTCTCGTTGCTTACAGAGTCAATGTAGGCTCTGTTTCTGATGGCAGCTACGGAGTCCTGCACAAACTCGCGGACTTCGGCGGCCACATTGTTAGATTCGACAAACTGCAGGGACTGCTCCTGGGCATATTTGGCGGCCTTGCTCTCCTGGATGCGGGTTACCGCGGTGAAGGAGAGCTGCCAAATGCTGGCGATAGCGAGCAGAATAGCTACGAATCTGATCCAACCTTTGCTTTGCATTTTGTTATAGTTTTAAAATATTATTTCCATAATATGCTACCCGGCATCTAAAGACACCACGGCAAAATAGGCTGCAAATTTACGATTTTTTTCTGATTTACGAACTTTCTCACAACTATTTCTTAATTTTGCAGGCTAAATCATCCTATGAACTGCGCACGTGGAATCCTATCCGGCCTGCTGCTGGCGGCCGCCGTCACGATGCAGGCCCAAAACAGCCTGGACCGTCCGGTGCCCCTTACCATGCCCGTTCCTTCCACGCATCTGTCGGCCCAGGGCGCCCTCCGGAAGGCCGACAGCCTGCACCTGGCGTACAGCTTTGAAGAGGCGCTGGGCCTGTACCTCTCCGTGGGCGAGGAAGAAAAAGCCCGGGCCGCACAGAATGCACTGAACATGACTGAGTTCTGCGCCGCCCCGCACGTAGTGGCCCGCCAGCGCCTGTCCCGCAAGGATTTCTTCCTTTTCTACCCGCTCAAGCCGCAGGGCTGGCGCCCCTCCCCCAATCCGCTGGATTCCCTGGGGGGATACCCCACTTACGCGCCCAAGGGGGCCGATGCCATCCTGTACTCGGCCCGCGACCGCGCCGGAACGCGCAGCCTTTTTGTCACAGAAGACCTGGACAGCCTGTGGCGGGCCCCGCGCCTGCTGGGAGAATCGCTCCTTTCCACCGGCAGCGAGATTTTCCCCATGCTTTCGCCGGACGGGAAAACGCTGTATTTCGCCTCCGACGGGCTGTACGGCATGGGCGGCTTTGACCTGTATGCATCGGCCTGGGACGAGGAAACCGCCAGCTGGGGCGACCCTGTGAACATGGGCTTTCCCTACAGCTCGCCGGGCGACGATTTTCTCCTGATGGACACGGACGACGGGCAGTACACGCTCTTTGCCTCCAACCGCGACTGCTCCCCCGACAGCGTTTACGTATATGTACTGGAAACGGCCGGCTCCCGCGACAGGAAACCCGTGAGAAACCACCGGGAACTGCAGCGCCTGGCGCATCTGATGCCGGTGACCGACCTCACCCGCATTGACAACCGGGGCGCGGCGCCGGAAGAGCCCGTGGGAAACGCCAATACGCGCCTTTACAAGCGCAAAATGGACGAAGCCCGGGCCCTCAGGGATTCCATCTACCGCCACGAGAAGGCGCTGGACCAGCTGCGGGAGGCCCTGAGCGAGTCGCCGGACCTGACGGCCGACATCACCGCCCACATCCGCGACCGGGAGGCGGCCCTGGAGCCGCTGAGGAAGCTGCTGGAAGAGGTGAACCTGGAAATCCGCCTGGTGGAACAGTCCTTCCTGCAAAGCGGCGTGGCGGCATCGGCTTCGGCGGCGGAACGCGAAGTGGTGGGGGCCGGCCAGAGCTATACCTTCTCCAAACACGCCATGGGCCCCAAACTCAAAATGAAAGTGAGCCGATATGCGGTGTCGCCTTCGTTCCGCATCATGCCCATGGGGCGGTTTGCCCAGGACAACACCTTGCCGCCCGGCGTGGTGTACCAGATTGAATTCCTTTCCTCGCCGCGCCACGTCTCGGTGGACGACCTCGCCGGCCTCTCCCCCGTGTACGAGCGCCTGTCGTCATCCCTTCGCTACACCTACTCCGTGGGCCTGTATGCCCGCTATGCGGAGGCCCTGCTGGACTTGAACACCGTGCGCTGCCTGGGCTTCCTAGAAGCCCGCATCACCGCCTACCGCGACGGAAAAGCCATTCCGGTGCGCATCGCCGTGCAGGAGGAATAAAAAAATATTTGGGGTTTGCTTAAAAAGTTGTATATTTGCAGTCCCGCTTGAGAAGAGCGGACGTTTCAAAAGCTTTAAGCCCGGAGGGGTGGGTGAGTGGCTGAAACCAGCAGTTTGCTAAACTGCCGTACGGGTTATTCTGTACCACGAGTTCGAATCTCGTCCCCTCCGCTAAATGCCTCCTGCAAGTGCACAGAGGCATTTTTTGTAACAATAAACCAAAGCCCATGAAAAAACTACTGGTCCTCCTGAGCCTTCTGCTCCTTAGCGTATCGGCCCAATCGCAAGGCATCCTCAAGCGCTTCGACGCCCCCGAAAAGGGGCACACCACCTTTATCCCCAAGGGTTGCCGTTCCCTGGGTATCACCGGCAGCTACCGCCAACTGAAAGTGGGAGGTGAGACCGCCAATGACGGATTCTCCATCCTGTCGTTCCTCAACGTGGGTGACGGTTCCGTCCGCATGTGGGAAGTGGCCCCCAACTTCCAATACTTTATTGCCGACGACCTTTCCCTGGGCGTACGCCTGGATTACAATGGTTATAATGTAGACACCGACCTCAAACTGGACCTCCGGGACATCCTGGACGATGACTCCAACTTCCAGATTACCTCCCGCCACATGGTCCACCACGCCTGGGGTGCTTCCACCTATGTAAGAAAATACCTGTCCTTCTTCGGGAGCAAACTCTTCGGCGTCTTCGGCGAAGCCCGCCTGTACGGCAATTACGGCATCACCAATTCCTTCCCTTATGACAAGGACGGCGTGGCCAAAGAGCACAAAAACCGCAATTCCCGCGGCCTCCAGGCCGGTCTGAAACTGGGCGCCGGCGGCGCCTTCCGCTTCCGCGACGGCAGCACCATCTTCCTGTGCATTCCTTTCGCACAGATTGGTTTCAACTACACCTGGCAGAAAAAGGAACGCGGCGTGGACAGCCAGGGAGCGGTCCTTACCAACGACGCCCGCATGTCCTCTTTCAACATTGCAAGAAATATTGACTTCCTGAGCTTACAGGTAGGGTACTCCCGCTTTATCAATCGCCCTAAGAAGCATCGCTAGAGGCTTTCCAGGATATTGACTTCCACCGGAACCAGGAGAGGGCTCTGTGCCATTTCCTGGGGATTGGTGCCGGGTACGCCCTGGGGAATATCCACGCCCATGCGGCCGAACAGGCGCACCCAGTAGTCGGGGTAATTGCCATCGGCATCTTTCCAGTTCATGGGAGACTCTTCAAAAAGATAGGCGCCCTCCGGGGAGAGGTAGCTGTCGCGCACCAGTTCCGAGCAGTACTGGGCGCCGTTGCCCGGGGCAAAAAGGCTGTCGTAGGGCTGTCCGCACAAGGCCCGGGCATGGGCCACAGCGTCCGGGGCCTCAACGGTGAGGCGCTTTACCAGAAAAACGGGATAGTCGCCGCTGCGAAGGCGAAAGTCGCTCACAAAACTTTGCAGGGAATGGCGGGAAGTCCCCCGCTTCATGGTGGCGTCAATCACATAAACGGAGTCCGGCGCCACATCCACAATGGCCACGTGAATGAGGTTCAGCTTGCCGTCCCCGGTAGCGGCGGCAATGGCGCTGTCCATGCTGTCCCCCGACTGATAATCGAAGGGGAGCCCTACAAAAATGAGGTCTCCGGAGCGGAGGCTTTCTTGGGCGGGACCGCAGGCCGACAACAAGAGGAGAGAAGCGGCAAAAAATACACTGAACAAACCTTTCATGCCGCAAAAATAACAAATTTACGCCAAATCTCCCAAATCCCGGGCCGATCACTGGAAGTAGGGGTCTTGTCTTTCATGGTAAAGCGTTCGCTGCAAACAGAATGCCGAACACTTCTCTTTGAAAATAGAAAGATTATTGCCAAATTTGTAGATTGATAGCAAGGACAACTATGCGAAAAACTCTTCTCCTTTTGGCAGTGCTCCTTACAGCGGCCTGCGCAAGCCCCAAACGGGACAATTACACCGTTATCATCTCCCTGGACGGCAGCCGATGGGATTATGCCGACTACTACGACATGCCCTTCTTCGACTCCCTGGCCACCGTGGGCGTAAAAGCCCGGATGGAGCCGTCCTTCCCCTCCTCCACCTTCCCCAACCACTACACCATGGTCACGGGCCTGGTGCCGGATCACAACGGACTGGTAAACAACAGTTTCTGGGATCCCGAGCGGCAGTACAAATACTCCATGGGAGACAGCTCCTGCCGTTACGACCCCCACTATTACCTGGGCGAACCCATCTGGGTAACCGCACAGAAACAGGGCGTCAAATGCGGCGTCGTGTACTGGGTGGGCGGCGACATCAAAATCTGCGACACCTACCCCACCTACTGGCGCAAATGGGACGAGGAGCCCCACTGGACCTTTGACGAGCGGGCCGATGAGATTGTGCGCCTGATGAGCCTCCCAGAGAAGGAGCGTCCCCGCCTGGTGATGGGCTATTTTGACGAGCCCGACCACACGGGGCACGTGTACGGGCCCATCTCCGTGGAAACCAAGGCCATGGCCGAAGAAATGGACCGCCGCATGCATGCGCTCTATCTCCGGCTGAAAGCCCTGCCTTACGGAAACAAAATCAACTTCATCCTGGTGGGCGACCATGGCATGACCCAGGTCTCCCCCCAAAGGCTCATCGTCCCCACCTCCGTGGTGCCGGAAGCCTGGGTGGAACACTTCACCTCCGACAATCCCACCAGCATATACGCCAAGGAAGGCTACGTGGACAGCCTCTACAACAGACTCAAGGAAGTGGAGCACATCCGCGTCTGGAAACACGGCGAAGTGCCCGAGTACCTGAATTACGGCACCTCCAACCGCCTGGGAGACCTGATCGTTTGCCCGGACTTGGGCTGGCAGTTCAACTTCACCCCTTCCCGCAACAACGGCCGGCACGGCTACGACTGCAAAGAACCCGACATGATGGTTGCCTTCCGCGCCGTGGGCCCGGATTTCAAGGCAGGGTACGACGCCCCTTTCACCGAGGGCGAACCTTCCTCCTTCCGCAACATCGACCTTTATCCCATGCTCTGCGAACTGCTGGGCATCAAGCCCGCCCCCGTGGACGGCAAACTGGAACGCATCAAAAAAATCCTGAAATAAACTATGGCCAAGCATTTCACCCTTCCCTATGAAGGCGGGCTCATTGACAAAAACCTGCCCGCCGGCATCCTGCATACCTACGAAAGAATTTGGACGCACGTATACCCGGAATCCCGGCCGGCCTCCTATGCCATTGCCGATATCATCGTAGACGCCATCAACGCCCATACCGGCGGCCTGTTCCGCCTGGGGCTCACCACCGGTGCCACACCCAAGTCCCTGTACAACGAACTCACCCGCCGTTACGAGGCCGGCAAGGTGTCTTTCAAGAACGTGGAGGTGGTTTCCATCGACGAGTATTACCCTTCTTCCGGCAACGAGATGCAGAGCCGCAACCATCGGCTCCACGAGGCCCTGCTGGACAAGGTGGACATCAAGAAAGAGAATATCCACATCCCCGACGGTACGGTTCCCCAGGAAGAGCTGGGCGAATACTGCGCCCGCTTTGACGCCCTGGCCCGCGGGCTGGACCTGCTGGTGGTGGGCATCGGCGAAAAAGGCCAGGTGGGCTTCAACGAAGCCGGCTCCAATGAAAAGACCCGCACCCGCGTAGTACGCCTCTCCTACAACTCCCGCAAGCGCCAGAGTGCCAACTTCAACCACGACCTGGCCGCCACCCCGGACAAAGCCATCACCCTGGGCCTGGGCACCATGCTCAGCGCCAAGAAGATTATCCTCATGGCTTGGGGCGAAGACAAGGCCCAGGCCGTGAAAGACATTGCCGAAGGCCCCGTGACCACCGACTGTCCCGCTTCCCTGCTGCAGGAGCACGACCACATTTCCTTCTACGTGGACGAAACGGCCGCCAGCCTCCTCACCCGCAGCGTGGCGCCCTGGCTGGTGGGTCCCTGCGACTGGCAGCCCAAGTTTGTGCGCAAAGCCGTGGTGTGGCTGTGCGAGGTTACCGGAAAACCCATCCTCAAGCTCACGGAAAAGGACTACCTGAACAACGGCCTCAGCGAACTGCTGGAGCAGAAAGGCAAGTTTGACAAGATTAACATCGACGTATTCAACGACCTCCAGCACACTATCACCGGCTGGCCCGGCGGCAAACCCAACGCCGATGACAGCACCCGTCCGGTATCGGCCACCCCGTTCCCCAAGACGGTCCTCATTTTCTCCCCGCACCCGGATGACGATGTCATTTCCATGGGCGGCACCTTCATCCGCCTGGCCTCCCAGGGTCACGACGTGCACGTGGCGTACCAGACCTCCGGCAATGTGGCCGTGCATGACGACGTGGTGCTCCAGCACATGGATGCCGCCTTCCAGCTGGGTTTTGCCGATGAGTTTGACAAGGTGAAGAAACTGGTGGAGAGCAAGCGTCCCGGCGAGCCCGAACCCCGGCCGCTGCTGGAGTTGAAGGGCGCCATCCGCCGCAGCGAAGCCCGCGGCGCCGTGCGTTCCTTCGGCCTCAACGACAACACCAACGCCCATTTCCTGAACCTCCCGTTCTATGAGAGCGGCGGCATCAAGAAGAATCCCCGCACCCAGGCCGATGTAGACATTATCAAGGAACTCATCGCCCGGCTCAAGCCCCACATGATTTTCATGGCCGGAGACCTGGCCGACCCGCACGGCACCCACCGCGTGTGCACCGAGGCCGCCCTGGATGCCATGGAGCAGCTCAAGGCTGAGGGCAACGACTGGATTGCCGACACCCACGTGTGGCTGTACCGCGGCGCCTGGATGGAGTGGGAGCTGGGCCGCGTGGACATGGCCGTTCCGCTGAGCCCCGACGAGGTGGTGATGAAGCGTCACGCCATCTTCCGTCACCTCTCCCAGAAAGACATCGTGCCCTTCCCCGGTGAAGACCCGCGCGAGTTCTGGCAGCGGGCCGAAGAGCGCACCCAGAACACCGCCCGCCTCTACGACGCCCTGGGCATGGCCGAATACCAGGCAATTGAAGTATTCCTTAAACTGTATTAATATGAAAATCATCATCCGAGACAACGCCAAGGCCGGTTCCCTCTGGGCCGCCCACTATATTGCCGCCAAAATCAACGAGAAGGCAGCCCGCACCAGCGAGCCCTTCGTGATTGGCCTTTGCACCGGGTCCACGCCCATCGAAACTTACGCCGAGCTCATCCGCATGGTGAAAGCCGGGGAGGTTTCCTTCAAGAACGTGATTTCCTTCAACATGGACGAGTATGTGGGCCTGCCGGTAGAGCATCCGGAAAGCTACCACAGCTTCATGCACCGCTACCTCTTTGACCACATTGACCAGAAGCCGGAGAACATCCACATCCTGGACGGCAACGCCCCGGACGTGGAGGCTGAATGCGCTGCCTACGAGAAAGCCATCGAGGACGCCGGCGGCTTTGACCTCTTCCTGGGCGGCGTGGGCGAAGACGGCCACATTGCCTTCAACGAGCCCTTCTCCTCCTTATCTTCGCGTACGCGTGTAGTGACCCTCACCCAGGACACCCGCGAGGTGAACGCCCGTTTCTTCGGCGGAGACCCTTCGGCCGTCCCTGCCCAGGCCCTTACCGTGGGCGTGGCCACCGTGCTGTCGGCCCGCGAGGTGGTGATTCTGGCTTTCGGCTCCAAGAAAGCGCGCGCCCTTCAGGCCGCCATCGAAGGGCCGATGTCCCACTACTGCACCCTCAGCGGCCTGCAGAACCATCCCGCCGGCACCATCGTCTGCGACGAAAGCTCCATCGGCGAGGTAAAGGTTTCCAGCTACCGCTACTTCAAGGCTGTTGAGGCCGCGGAGAACTGCTGAACTCGCTGAAAATCAAGCACTTCTGTAAAAACGGTACCGATTTTTTCGGTGCCGTTTTTGCGTAAACGCCTGAGAGATTGCGTTTTAGCGCACAGCTGCAAAAAATTTTTCAAAATATCGCTCGCGATATAAATTTTTTGTTGTACCTTTGCATCGTGAACGATATAAATAAACACAAAATACAAAGCATTATGAACGCACAAAACTCCATTCAGATTCTACAGGCCTATGCTACCGGCCTCAGCGCACAGTCCCGCCAGCACAAGGTGCAGAGCCAGGTTTTCGCTTCAATGGGCCTTGGGAAACTGGCCGAAAAGTACAACGAACATTCCGTAGAGGAAGCCGGATGGGTGGAAAAATTCATCGACCGCATCATCGACCTTGGCGGAGAAGCCAAAGTGGAAGCCGCTCCTGAGCAGAAAATCTACAAAGACGTGGTGGAATTCCTGAAGGCCGATTTGGCCGTTTCCGTAAAGGAAGTGCCGGTGCTGGGCCAGGTAACCCTCTCCCTCGCCGAAGACCTTACCACCTACGACCTCATGAAAGGCTACTACCAGGACGAAGAAGAAGACATGTACTGGATGCAGGAGCAACTGGACCTCATTGAACTCATCGGCCTGCAGAACTGGCTCGTAAAACAATTATAATGAAAAAGGTATTACTCGCGGCGCTGCTGGGCCTTATTGGCCTTGCCGCCACCGCACAAAACGAACAAGACATGGCAAGTATTTACGATTTCAAAACCCTGAACAACAAGGGTGCGGAAGTTTCCTTCAAGGATTACGAAGGCAAGGTGCTCCTCATTGTGAACACCGCTTCCAAGTGTGGCTTTACCCCGCAGTACGACGGCCTGGAGGCCCTGTACCAGAAATACAAGGACCAGGGGCTGGTGGTCATCGGCTTCCCCTGCGACCAGTTTGCCGGCCAGGAGCCCGGCGGCAATGAGGAAATTGCCGAATTCTGCCGCCTCAACCACGGCGTGACCTTCCCCCTGATGGCCAAGACCGAGGTGAACGGAGAAAATGAAGAACCCGTTTTCACCTTCCTGAAAGCCAAGGCCACCACGGAGGAGTACATCGGCCTCAAGGCCAAGGCCACCGGCAAAATGCTCAAGGGCATCAGCAAGACCTACCGAAAGGAAAGCGACATCCGCTGGAACTTCACCAAGTTCCTGGTGTCCCGCGACGGCGCCACTGTCAAGCGCTTCGCCCCCACCACGGAGCCTTCCGACTTTGAGAAAGACGTAGAAGAAATGCTTTAAGCAATGCAGGAACAGCTCAAGCTTGACAATCAGCTCTGTTTCAGGCTGTACACCGCCTCGCGGCTCATTACGCAGGCCTATCATCCCCTCCTTCAGGAGATAGGCCTGACGTATCCGCAGTACCTGGTGATGATGGTGCTGTGGGAGCGGGACACGCAGCCGGTGAACGACATTGCCAAGCGGCTGTACCTGGAAACCAACACGGTGACACCCCTCCTGAAGCGGATGGAAACCGAAGGCCTGGTAACCCGCCTCAAAGGGCAGGCCGATGGCAGGCAGGTGATTGTCTCGCTCACGGAAAAAGGCCGGAAGCTGGAGGAAAAAGCCTCCTGCGTGCCCTTCCGGATAGGCCAGGCGGTGGTGTGCCGCAGCATTACGCCTGAATCGGCCCCGGCACTCTACGCCACGCTGGACGATTTGATTCAGACGCTGGCCTGAGGGCTCAGTGCAAACCATGGACATTATGCACAGATTCTTAGCTTTAGTTTTGGCAGGTGCGCTGCTGCTGTCTTGCAGTGAGCCGCATTTTATCCGGGACGCTTCTTTCCGCCGTACGGTGGAAAGCGATTACCAAGAGCGCAGGAACGCGCAGGACGGGGCCTTGCAACCGTTTATGGCGCTGCCTCAGGGGCTCTCGGCCCAGGAGCGGGAAGCCCTGGAGTTTCTCTATGCCTACATGCCCCTTGCCGATGTAACAGACTACAGCACAGACTTTTACCTTGAGAATGTGCGGGCATCCCTGGCCCTTAAAGACCGCTGGGGCGTGCCGGAGCGGGAGTTTCGGCATTTTGTGCTGCCGCTGAGGGTGAACAACGAGCCGCTGGACAGCGCCCGCCTGGTGTTTGCCCGGGAGCTGCGGCCCCGCATCGAAGGCCTGAGCATGGAGGAGGCCATCCTGGAAGTGAACCACTGGTGCCATGAGAAAGTGACTTACCAGCCTTCGGACGCCCGGACATCGGCCCCCCTGGCGCTGGTGAAAAACGCCCTGGGCCGATGTGGCGAGGAATCCACCTTCTGCGTCACCGCCCTCAGGAGTGTGGGCATCCCCGCCCGCCAGGTGTACACCCCGCGCTGGGCCCACACCGACGACAACCACGCCTGGGTGGAAGCCTGGGCCGATGGAAAATGGTACTTCCTGGGGGCCTGTGAGCCCGAACCGGTGCTGAACCTGGGCTGGTTCAACGCCCCGGCCTCCCGCGCCATGCTCATGCACACCAAGGTGTTCGGCAAGTACGACGGCCCCGAAGAAGTGGTGCTGGAAAGCCCCAACTACACAGAGGTAAACCTCATTGACAACTACGCCCAAACCGCCCGCATAGAATTTAAGGTGGTAGATGCCGCCGGAGCGCCTGTAGAAGGCGCCCGCGTGGATTTCTGCATCTACAACTACGCAGAGTTCTACCCCGCCGTCACCAAATATGCCGATGCCGACGGCCGTACCTTCCTGAGCGCCGGAAAAGGCGACATGCTCATCTGGGCCTCGCTGGACGGCGCTTTCGGCTATGGCCGATGCTCCTTCGGCAAAGACAAGGAGGTAACCATCACCCTTTCCTGCCCTTCTGAGCCTCTTTCCTTCCTCATGGTCCCTCCCCCGGAAAAGGCAAGGATCCCCGAAGTGGCCCCGGAACTTCAGGCGCTCAATGCGCAGCGTTTTGCCCGCGAAGACTCCCTCAGGCATGCTTATGAGGCCAGCTTCCGCACTGAGGACCCCGTGCTGCAACGCGCCCGCGGCAATTGGAAAACCCTGGAAGCGTATCTGGCCGCCGGTGGCAAGCCGGAAGTACTGGAAGCCCTGAGTACCAAAGACTTCCACGACATTACTCCGGAGATTTTGCAGGACTACTCCTCGGCATCGGCCTTCCTGGGAGCCCGCGTGGAGAATGAGTTCCTCACGCCCTTCTACGGCTATTTTCGGGAGTATTTCCACGTAAAGCTGAACACCCCGGAAGCGGTGGTCCGGTGGGTACGGGACAGCATCACCGTCCTTGACGACCCCAAGGCCTGGAACATCGCCATGAGCCCCCGGGGCGTATACGAAAGCCGCATGGCCCTGCCCCGCAGCCGGGATATTTTCTACGTGTCCCTCTCCCGCGCCCTGGGCTTTGAGGCGCAGAAAGACCCCGTAACCGGCAAAATCCAGTACAAAAAGGAAGGCCAGTGGTGGGATGTAGACTTTGAGGGAAAAAACCAAGCCGAACAAGCACCCAAGGGGCTTTTGAAACTGTCTTATAAGCCATCGGCCAGCGTAGGGAACCCCAAGTATTACTCCCATTTTACGCTGTCCCGAATCAGCGGCGGCAGGCCCCGGCTCCTTACCTTTGACGAAGGCGAAGTGGATATGGGCGGCGGCGTAGACTGGGAGCATGTGTTCAAGGACGGCTTCCCCCTGGACGAAGGCCGCTACCTCCTGGCGTCCGGAAATCGCCTCTCGGATGGCTCTGTGCCCGTTTCTATGCGCTTTACAACAGTAGAAGAAGGGAGGGAGACAGTGGTGCCCCTTGTTCTGGGAGAAAGCGCCGGCGCCGTCCCTGTCATCGGCGCCCTGGATGCCGAAAGTATCATCCGGGCCGATGGAAAAGAGGTCTCGGTGCTGTCCCAAGTGGGCCGGGGCTTCTATGCGCTGGGGCTTCTGGAGCCCGGAAAAGAACCCACCAACCACGCCCTGAGGGACCTTGCAGCCGCCCGCGAACAGCTGGAAGCCTGGGGTCGGCCCATCCTGCTGCTCTGCTCCTCCCAGGAGGCCCTGGACCGTCTCCTGAAAGAAAAGGCTGAAGGCCGATATGGCCAGCTGCCCGCCACGGTACGCTTTGGGGTAGACAGCGGCAGCGTCCGCAGTGCCCTTGTGAGCGGCCAGCAGCTATCCGGCCGTCTGCCCCTGGTGGTCCTCGCCGACAGCTTCAACCGCCTCTTCTTCTGCTCTGAAGGCTATACCATCGGCCTGGGAGAACTGCTGGCCGGCACCGCCGTCCGGCTATAGACCGGACGCCGTACGGTAGGCCGACGGAGACATGCCGTACTGCTCCTGGAACAAACGATAGAAGGTGGACCGGCCGCCAAAGCCGGCATCTTCGCCGATGGCCTGGATTGAAAGGTCCGGCCGTCCGGACAGGGCTTCGGCCGCCCAGCGCAGACGATAATGGTTGATGAATCCGCTTACCGTGAAGCCGCTGCATTGCCGGATGGCATCGGACAGATAGGTGCGGTTGGTTCCCAGGCGGGCACTGAGCTCGTCCCGGCCCAGCTTGGGGTTTTGGAAGAGCTGCTCGTCGTGCATGAGCCCCAAAAGCGAGGCATACAGGCGCTCCTCCGGGGTTTGGGGCTCCTGGGAAAGATGCTGCTCGGAGGCCTCCTCGGCATGGATTTCCTCCCGAGAAGCCTTGTACAGCATGCGGTTCTTGCGGCGCAGAATGCGGGCATAGAAGAGGCTGCCAAGGGCTATGGCGGCCAGCAGGACAAGCACCAGCGTTAGGAACGCCATCCGCTGACGGGCTGCCGCGTTCTCCTGCTTTAACTCATTGAGCTGGAAGCGTTTGGTAAGCTCGTTGAGCTGCTCATTGGTCAGGTGCACCTGGGCAGAATCGTTCTCGGCCGCATAAAGCCGGTAATTGTCCACCGCCAGCGCCAGGTCTCCGTTGTCTTTCTGGAAATCGGCCAGGGCAAGGCGGTGCTGGGCCGCTTTGGCATAATTCCCGTTGCGCAACTGCCGCTGCACCAAGGTGTCCAACAGGGCATAGGCCGCCTCCTTCCGGCCATCCTGCTGCTCAAACTGGGCCACAGCTGTATAAATCATCTCGTCCTGGCTGGGGTCGTTGATGATGGCGGCGTAGTGAAGCAGCGTATCCTTCAGGGGACGGGCCTCCTCCATGCGCCCCAAGCGCTGCAGGAGCACAAAGCGGTATCGGCTCTGTTTCAGGCGGTTGGGAACAGAAAGTTTGCCGTTCTTTCGCTCTATCTTCTCCAGGATAAAAGCGGTGGAGTCGTTCATCCCGAGGCCTTTTTCCAATTCATTCAGGTTCATGGCCACGGCCTGAAGGTTCAGCCCCGCCCTGAGCGCCCTGCCGTTTTCTCCCAGGGCCGACAGCTCCCGGAAAGCCCGCCGATAGTGCCCTTCGGCCTCCTGCGGCTGGCGGTTTCCCAGATACAGCTGGCCGAAGCAAAACTCCGTGATGGCGGTACCCAGCGGCCGCCCGCCAGCCTGCGAGGACATCTCCTCCAGCGTGGCTACGGCCTCATCGTACAGCCCCCACATCTGCTGCCGCTCAAAGAGGGAGGCATAAGCATCAAAAAGCTGTTTCTCCGAGCCGTTTTCCAGGTGGAAATCTACCAGAGACCGGCTCTCGGCCAATACGCCGTCCTTGTCACCGGCCATGAAAAGTTCATACATCTTGGCCCTCCGGAGGGAATCCTCCTGGCGCACCTGCTGCGGCGACAAGGCCAGCAGCCAAAACAAAGCGGCGAAAAACAGTTTCATGTACAAAAATACACATTTTTGCGGATTTCAAACAGGCTTTCGCGCAGAGAGGCCTATTGCCGCTATTGCCGTATTGACACGCCGAAGCCGTTCAAGGCCGATTCTGTGTCCACACGGCAATGAAATGGCCCCCTTTTGGCCGAAATCGCGGCCGTGTTGACAAGAAAAAGGCGTTTCCTAACGTCGGCTGGTCAACACGGCAAGCAAAAAGCGGAGAGCCTGTCGCAGGGTCTCCGCTTTGCAGATCAGGACAAATGGATAAAACCTGATTTAGGGTCTGTATAGGGAAAATCAATGGCAAAGAACCAGACAACAAGTATTCTTTGAATCGTGTTGTTCCTATATCAGGCAACTGTACGACTGTTATTGAACAGATGGGCAATACATTCAATTCAATTATTTAAATGTTAGCAAAAGATTATTGGAGAAGTCGTAAGGGATATAGGGGACATCTTGTTTCTGAGAATAACACCATCCTGTTATAACACCATTGCTCACACTAATCCAGAGTTGCTCATATTCCTCCTCATAAATGACGTAACAATCGTCATTATCTTGAAAACCGTAATAGTTCCGTTGCTGTTTCAGGTTGTTACCCGGCTTCCCTCTTCCGTATTTCGTTGCAGAAAAATCGATGGCTTGAAGTTTAGAAAACATGTCGCCTACCCTGATTCCTCCATCAAGGACATCCGGAATGACGACGAAATCAGAAGAATTTGTGGAAAAGCCTTCAACATAATAGGTTGTTTCAGAGATTCTATTCATTGAGACAATAAAGCTATTATACGCATATAGCAATCTACCATATAGTCTGAATACTCTGATCCATCAAGGTTTTTCTCTAAAGGCTCTCCGTATGCGCTGATAATCTCATCCGGTGTTTTCCCGGAAAACCACTTAAGATTTCGCTGGGCATACATTGGAGCAAAGGCAATGACAAAGAACCAAAATGCTAGTATTCTTCGACTCCTGTTGTTCATATATTGTGCCCCTTATTAAGTTATTAAAGAAGATGGCTGGGATTATCGTATGGCAATAAGGGTTAAGTAAAGGCGTTTCATATTAAGCACTTCGCGCGACTATAGCAGTCGATTAGAAAAGTCGTAAGGAATGTAAGGGCAATCTTGTTGTTGCAAATAACACCATCCGGTTATCACTCCATTGCTCACACTAATCCAGATTTGCACAAATTCCTCTTCATAAATGACGTATTTTTCGTCATTCTCCTGAAAGCCAAAAGAACAATGAAACGGTTTTAGGCGATTACCAGGTTTTCCTCTTCCATATTTCGTTGATGAAAAATCAACGGCTTGAAGTTTGGAGAACGAGCCTCCCACCTGAATTCCTCCATCAAGGACATCTGGAATGACCACAAAATCAGAAGAATTTGTGGCAAAACTCTCCACAGAATAGTTTGATTCGAAACTATTATTCATCGAGATAACAAAACTATTATACCGCAAATAACAGTCAACCATATGCTCCGCTCCCTCAAGATCTTTTTCCAAAGGCTCACCATATATGCGGATAATCTCATCCGGTGTTTTCCCGGAAAACCACTTAAGATTTCGCTGGGCATACACTGGAGCAAAAGCTACAGTAAATAATAATAGAACAAGTATTTTTTTCATATCAGTCACAAATAATATCATTAATTCTCCCTCGGGTTGTATTGATAGTATTCACATCAATACTCCCATTTATATAATCAGCAGGATTAACCCACCGGCCGTTAAGTTTTACCCCAAGGTGCAAATGCTTATACGGAACATTATATGCATTGCCGGTTCTTCCCGTATAACCAATTAAATCTCCCTGGTAGACCACATCGTTGATGGCGTACGGCGAGCCGGTACGCGGATTAATCGCAATAGGCGTGCCATAATTAAGATGAGCATATTGTACAATGAACGAAGATCCGTTATCTAGAGTTGTCTTTATACGTAATTCATTACCAAATCCCCCATTACTACTCCCAGAATCAGGGATATTAGGACAATCAGAGAAAACAGACAGAATCACCCCCGAATACATCGCAAATATGGGAGTCCCTTCCGTTGCAAGCAGGTCAATTCCTTGATGCCTTTTGGGATTACCATCCTCGTCCTTCCTTGTCATACCAAATGTCCCACCTTTATAGTTCCCCCAAGTATTGCTCGAGGCTATTTTCATGTTAATCAGTGGATTGGTAATCATCCTGGTCGAATCCGTGCAAGGCCGAGTCTGCTCATAATAAGCTGTGGATACCATGTCTGCATTAACTTGAACCATAAAACTGTCCGTTTTCCTGTCAGAGAAAGTACCTGTCCAGTAAGAGAAATCTTTAAGCCGGGAAACGCCGTCTGACCTTACATAGGACGGGGCTACGGCAACATAAGACCCCTTAACGAAATCCTGGCAGGTTTCCGGGTTGATGCTGGCGCTGACTTGAACCGTCTGCGAGCCTCCACTCTGCCCGGGATAACTACCGATCTCATTGAGAGACATTCTTATGTCATCAGGACAGTTTGTCGAAACGCGAATCCTGTATTTAAGCTCCATTGGCCGAATATCCGGACCATCATTATTCCTGTCATCATGAATTTGATAATGGCCCCCACCGGAACCGCTTCCGCCGCCCACGCCGGGATTGGACCCGGAACCTCCGCCTCCAGGCGAAGAACCGTAACACCAGGCTGGATTGATCCAACCGACATAGGCAATGCAAACTGATGGATCAAGAATTTCATTATCCCCATCCTTTGTTGGGATATTTTCAAACACTGTGACATAGCATAGGTTTTCCGGGAGATAAGTTTCGCCTTCCTCCGTTGGCAAGCCTGAAAGTATCAAGCCGTTTCTATACAGATGTGTTTCCAGAAGATTACCGTACAAATCAGAGAACAATACGACGCCCGTATAATTGGGTCTGTCAATAAAGCTGAACTCCGGAAATGCCTCAGAATAAGATTTCTCTGTAATTAAAGTGGCAACATACAGGTCGGTAAACCCTGTCCCCGGTTCCGACAAGCGGATAAGATACTTTTTAATGATGGTTGCCAGTTCGGAAGAGTAGTCCAGGCTTAGACTGAAACTGGCCTTGTGGCCGACACTGTCAAGCCTGAAAGGAATCTGCTCATAAACAAGATTCTGAGCCGTAACGGTTTGGATATTGGTTGTATCCAGTAATGATTCTAAAGAAACCTCCTCCGAAGCGGCTCTTGTCAAGGGCCGATCCAGAATATTGCCCTTTACAGACGCAAATAATGCCAGCCGATGTTGTGGAACAAAAATCTCTGAGAATTCCTTATCTGTAATCTCTCGCTCGAGAGTGACGGGGGCTTGATTCTCCGCTTTCTGGCAAGACGCAGACAGCAAAAGCGATAAACAAAGTGAAAATGAAAGATTGATTCTCATGTAACAGATTTTGGGTGTTTATTGATTCACTATGCTCCATCCGCCAGGAACCGTTCCGGCAGGCCAGGAGACGCCTGCTTTGCGGGTGAGGGTGCCGGAGGCGGCGGTGCCGTCCAGCCAGCCGTCCACATTGCCCATCACGGGAGGCTCCACCTCATAGTCGCTCAGGCGCGGGTTGGTCCCCAGGCAGGTGACCGCTTGCAGGGCGGTGCAGTCCCGGAACATGTAACTGTAGCAATGGGGAACCAGCGTTGCCGCATTCAGCGCCGGGGCCGACGTGAGGGAGGTGCAGTAGTCGAACATGTTCATGTAACAGCCTTCGGCAAGGGTTGTGGCAGGAAGGGCGGGTGTGCTTTCCAGCGCGGTGCAGCCCTGGAACATGCCGCTGTAGCACCCGGGGGCAAGCGTAGTGGCCGGGAGGGCTGGCGCCTGCGTGAGGGCGGTGCAGTTCGCAAACATTCCCGCGTAGCACCCTTCGGCCAGGCTTGTAGCAGGCAGCGCCGGGGTTTTTGTCAAAGCCGTGCAGTCCATGAACATTCCTTCATAACAGCGTTCGCCCAGCGTGGTGGCTCCCAGCGTGAGTTCCAGCGAGGGATGCATGCGGATGGGATTGGGAATGCGGTTGTAGCTTGCATCAAACGCCTGGCTTACAAAGAGTTCCCTGAGTGCAAAGGGCTCCATGGCCGTTACGTTGGGGTAATTGCTGCTGCTCACCAGCGAACAGATGTCGCCATAGGCGTAATAGGGGTGGCTGCCATAGATGTGGGTGTCCAGGTAAGAGGCCCCGCCGGCGCCGGCGTACACCGGGTTGTCTCCCCAGAGACGTACCTTGTCTCCGGCCGATACCGGAATGATGATGGGGTCCTGGTTGGAGGTGGTGGCCGATGCCATCGAGGCACTCTTGCCCCAGGTAATGCGCAGATGCTGCGGGTTGTCAATGGTAAAGGTTCCATCCTCAATGGCTTCCAGCGTGAGGGGCTCTTTGTCGTAGCTCCAGCCGGCAGGGATGCCGTGATCGCCGACAGGCCACGAGGCGTCGGGGTGTTTGATGAAAACACCTGTGGAAGGAACTCTTTCTACCCAGGAGTGCGTAGCGGCATTCTCTCCCAGATTGGAGGTGGCGTAACAGGTGATTTGCTTAAGATTGAAACAGGCATTGAACATTCCCCGATAGGCATGGTACCCCGGATTGGCGGCAGGAAGAACAGGAGAGGCTTCCAGCGCCACACAGCCATCAAACATTCGGTAATACGCAGATGCGGGAACCGTCGTGGCGGGAAGGATGCCGGGCGCTTTTTTCAATCGGTCGCAATAGCCGAACATCATATAATAAGGCGACCAGTATTCTCTGGCACTAGTAGCATAAGGACCTCCAGAAAGGGTTGTGGCCGGGAGTTCCGGAGCTTCTGTCAGATTGTCGCAATTAAAAAACATCAAAGCATAGGCACCCTTTTTCACCGTGGTGGCCGGAAGTTCCAGTTTCTTTTCAGGGTGGTTGTACAAATTGCTGTTCTGGTAGAACAACATCAAGAACGCAAACTCTTCCACCGTCTGCAGGAAGGGATTCTGCTCCGGACGCATGTAGTATTCAAAATCTATAAGGCTCATGATATTGCCGTACAGATAGACAGGGGAGCTGCATTTTATCTGTGTCTGCTGCGTAGGCGTGGACCAATAGCGGTTTCCGGTGGTGAGTTTTCCGCCCAGCAGCAGCTTGTCCCCCGCCTTCACGGGTATTTCTATGGGGTCGCCGCCCTTGACGTTGGAATTGACGGCGCTGTTGTTCACCCCTTCAAAACCATAGTACAGCGAGCGCCCGAAGGGGTTCTCTATGGTCACGATGCCGTCTTCCAGCGCCTCCAGGGTAAGGGGCGCTGCCAGGGGGTTGTACTTGCTCAGCTGCACGGTAGTCTTGTAGCACTTGCCGTTTTCCAGGGCCGCCGTCTTGGTCCCCTCGTAAATGTCGCCGCTTTCGGTCTCGGCCGTGAAGGTATATCGAATCTTTTCATCAAAGCCGCAATTGGGGATGGCAATGTAAAAACTGGTCCCCGGCTCGTCCGGGACCACCGTAACGGGATATTCCTCCTGATAGAGGGTATATGCGGTGACGGCGAGCCTTACAATCCCCTCGGTAGAGGCTGTCGCATAGGAAAAATCGAACTTGGTAATGCTCTGTGCGCTTTCAAAATCGGCATCGGAGCAGGCAAGGATGCGAACGGGATAGTAGGTGTCAATGCTTGTAATTTCCACCGTAGCAACGGCATAGTCATGGTTCTTTGAGATATCCTCGACTGTGCCTTTCTGGGCGGTGAACGCCATGGCATTTTCCGGCATTTCCGGATATACCAGGATGAGCGGTTCTCCTGTGTAATAATTGCCGGAAATGTCCCCCGTAAGCCTGGTTCGGTTACTTCCGGTGGTTTGCGGGTACAAGGTTCCCACTTTTTCCAGGCCGCTCGAATTTGGAGAATAAACGGAAACCTTGTCCGAGCCGCTCCAGAAAAAGCTGAGATAATTCCCGTCCAGCGCGAGCGCTTTGGTGTCTTCCCCGGCACCTTTGGTGGCGTCTACGGTGAGCGTCCAGGTTTTGCTTTCTTCGGCTTTTGCCGGGATAGCAGGCTCTTCAGGCGCCATTTCTTTGGCACAAGACAGGGCGGTCAGAAGAAGGACCGCAGCAAAGAGATGCTTTTTCATAGCAGATCCCCCCATTCATTGTCGATAAACATGCCATAGTCTTCCCTGTTGCCGGAGGCTTGCAGCACGGCGTTCTCACAGTGGAGAACCAGGGTTTCGGCCCAGGGGGCCACGTAGGTGATTTTCTTTTGCATATCCATTTTTGCCATTGTTTCTGCTGCAAAGATGGCATCAATGACGCAGACACGCGTCCCAAGGTCGCAAAAGATTGTTCCAAATCCGCAAAACCCTCTGTATCAGGCAGAAAGGGTGAAGCTGTGCCGAAGCCCGTGGGGCGGGACATTATCGGCCCGGATGGTCCCGCCATGCAGCCGTACGGCCTCCCGCACAATGGAAAGGCCCAGGCCTGTGCCGCCCATTTCCCGGCTCCGGCCTTTGTCGGTGCGGAAAAAGCGGTCGTACAGATGGGGGAGGCTGTCCTCGGGGACGCCGGGGCCGTTGTCGGCAAAGGAGAATTGCCAAAAAGTCCCTTCCTTTTTGGCCTGCAACGTGACGGTGCTCCCCTCTCCGGCATAGCGGAGGGCGTTGTCGGTCAAATTGCGGAAAAGGCCATAGAGGAGCTTGGCATCTCCTGTCATCGGCATCGTTTCCGGCAGGCTGCACTCCCACAGCATCTGCTTTTCTTTAAAAGCGCCCAGGGAATCCTCCTGCACCTGGCCGATGATTTCCCTTAAATCCAGCCGCTCCCGCCGGATGGGCCTCTGAGCGGCATCCAGGGTCCCCAGGTCTTCCATGAGGTCGGTGATCCTGCGGGTAAGCGCCCAGCTTCGGTCGATGAACTGGCGGCGGGTTTCCTCCGGCAGCTCCGGATGCTCATGGAGCGTCTCCAGATAGGCGCGGATGCCGGAAAGCGGGGTTTTGAGCTCGTGGGAAATGTTCTGCGTAAGTTCGCGCTGCATCTCAAGGTTTTCCCGGTCCTGCATCTGTTGCAACAGGGCCGATGTCTTCCGGGTAAAGCGGAAAAGCACCACCACCAGCACCAGCACCAGGAGGGCGGCGAACCACAGGAAGGAGGAATCGGCCTTGAGCGCCTTGGGAAGGGTGTCGTCGTAAGGGAGCGCGGCGCGGATGATGAGCTCCTGTGCGGGGATATAGGTGGCCGAGTAGAAGTACTCCTGCTCAACGGTACGGCTCACCCGGTCCAGGTCGTAGCCGCTTCCGTCCTGAAGCGCTTCCCGGATTTCCTTGCGGTCCCGATGGTCGCTCAGGTAGGGGTAATCTTTGCTGCAGTTGTCGTAGAGGACATAACCCCGCGGGTCTATGATGGTGAGCCGGAGGGCGGGAAGCGGATGCCTCCGGAGATACTGCGCCAGGCTGTCTTCCTGCAGGGGCATGGATTGCAGCGCATCGCCCAGCGCGGTGTTATAGTCCTGCAGCTGCCGGTTCAGGAGGGCAATCTTGAACGCCTTTTCCCGCCGGGCCTGGTACAGAAGAAAACAGCTGGCAAAAGCCAGGAAAAGGGCAATGATGCTGAGGAACAGCTTGCTGCTGAAACTAAGCTTCTTCATAACAATAACCATGTCCGGGCCGGGTTACGATACAATGGGCATAAGGGGCAAGTTTTTTACGGAGCCGGGTAATGCCCACATCCACCGTCCGGCCGATGACAATGACGCCGTCCGGCCAGGCATAATCCAGCAGCTGGTCCCGGGAGTATACCGCCCCCGGGTGCGCCATGAGTAGCTCCAGGATAAGAAATTCCGTCCGGGTGAGCGGGACGGCTTTTCCGTCTACCAGCAGCTGCTTTCCCCGCTTGTCCAGGACAAGCCCGCCCTGGCCGGGGCTCCTTTCGGCCTGCCTGTGGCCACGCCGAAGCACCGCCTGGGCCCTCAGCAACAGCTCCTGCACCGAGAAGGGCTTGGTTACATAGTCGTCCACCCCTATGCGCAGTCCGTCAATAATGTCTTCGCGCGCGTTTTTAGCGGTAAGGAAGATGATGGGAATATCGGCCGTTGCCGGGTTGTCCTTCAGCAGCATGGCCATCTTCAGACCCGACATGCCGCCCAGCATCACATCCAGGATGATAAGGCCAATGCCGCTCAGGTCTTTGGCCAGGGCCTGTTCGGCCGATGTCGCCGTCTCCACCCCGAATCCCCCGGAGGCAAAGTTGAAGCGGAGGATATCCAGGATATCCTGCTCATCATCTACCAGCAAAACTGTTGTCGTGTTATCCATATCCAGTGCAAAAATGGAATAATTCGTCCAATTTTACAAGAGTGAAACAATATTGTAACAAGGGTGTATCGGATGGGTAACCCGGTCGGCCTATCTTTGCACCGAGAAAATTTTTATGCCATGAAAAACCCTTTGAAACTTTTCCTTGCAAGCCTGATGCTTCTGCTGCCCGCCCTGGCCCATGCCGATGGCCGGGTAATTCCCTATGAGAAACTGCCCGCCGAAGCCAAAAGCTTCATTGCCGAGTATTTCCCGTCGGCCAAGGTGCTTCAAGTGACGGCCGAGTGGGACGAATACGAAGTGCTGCTATCTGACCGCGTCCAGCTGGAGTTCAACCGCAGCGGCCTCTGGAAAAAAATCAAATGCAAAACAGACGGGGTTCCGCAGGCCGTCATTCCCTCCCGCATTGTGTCCTATTTCCAGACCCACTTCCCCGAGTACCTTATTCTTCAGATTGAGCGGAGCCGATGGGGCTACGAAGTGGAAACCCGGGAAGGACTGGAATTTGAATTCGACAAAAACTGCAATTTTATCCGGATTGACGACTAAAAGCAACCTGCGACAGGCTCTCCGCTTTTTGCTTGCCGTGTTGACCAGCCGACGTTAGGAAACGCCTTTTTCTTGTCAACACGGCCACGATTTTGGCCAAAGGGGGCCATTTCATTGCCGTGTGGACACAAAATCGGCCGCCGTAGAGCTGCGCGTGTCGACACGGCAATTATGTGATTTGCTGCGTGGTGTAAAACTTGACGGACACAGGGCCGCTTCCGCTGATTACATAATGGGACCTTAGATTCTAGGTGTCTACAATGTTTCTCGTCAAAAAATCCATTGCTGATATAGGGATACATCCGGAGTGTCAGCCGACAAGATTTTTTCTTTCAAACGAGACTTTCGCGTGTAATAGTTGCTGGAAGACATGCCGGTAATCATACAAATCAAAGTAGCATCGAATCCAAGGATTAGAAATACAAGGAACTGATAATCATCATCTTTTAATCTATTGACATTACGCCGAAGAGACGTCATAATCCCTCCGGTTCTTTGGTCGATAAACAACTCTCTTTCTGCTTGCCAGTCTTTGGATGAGAAAAAAGCCAATTGATGCTCAAGTCTTTGTATATACTGTTCCCTGGCCGTTTTTTCATCTTTTAATACGATTGCCCGCTCCAGGCAATTTCTGATTTCAGAGAACTGTTCACGATACATAAGCCGGCAATCCCTCTGTAATTGAAGTATTCGCTCATCTTGACGTTTTGCATCTTCTTCCAAAGTTTCTTTAAGGCGGTTCAATTCTATGATTTGCGCTTGCAATTTCTGGTCACGTAGCCGATAGGCCAGCGTAACAGCTATCAAAAAGATGCTGGCGGTTATGAATAGCATTAAAAATAGCAGGGAATGTGACATTTTATTCTTACAAATGAGATTGAAAAAGTGGGGAAAAACAATCTGAAAATCATTGACTTAGTGTTGCCTGTAAGATTCTCCATCTTACCGCAAGCAATAAACCGTTAATTGTTAGTAAGTTACACCGGACATTAAGCATTAATATGTAAGACAATAAACACGAGATTCATCTTTGTACCGCTCATTTTCGGATATCTTTGCGCTTACAAAAATACTTAAAATCAAAATTTATGCAAAACACAAAAACTACTATCCTTCTCATTCTTGCGATTGCGCTATCCTGTTTGTCTTGTTCCAAAGCAAAGCACCAAGACTCGTCCTTTTTAGATAGCGACGCCGCATTGTTGTCTAAACTTCAGTCGTATAATGAAAACTTTCTTCTCAGGAATTGAAAACACTTTTATCGGATATCTATTGGGGCGTTGACAATACAGCGATTGATCTGTCGATTTCAGACGCTGTAGTGAGTATGTTCTTAGATGCGTATACCATGATTTCTGAAGACTCCGTTTTAGAGATTGCTAACGACTATGTTGAAATCATATCCGATTCCCATGCCCTATCTGTAGAGGAAGAACGGGAGGTATATTCCGCACTGTCTGTCGCGGTAAATACAACTTATTATTGGTCTCAGCGTTTAGGCAGATGAAACTCATCACGTTTATTAACGACACTGTGACGGATTATTTCTTGACGGTGCTTTTTCTGCTGCTGTTGAAATCCAACAGCGCAGAGAATTGTTTCCCATTACTGTCAACGGTCTATTTGGTCGCGGCGGCAATTATTCTCATTATAATTGTTGTATACACCGCTAAAACGAACAGATTAAAAACGCCCAAGCATGGTTACTTGTTCAATTCCGTTTTTATGGGACTCATTCCCATCCTTCTCCTCCAAAAAGAGAGCATAACGGAAGTCCATACTCCTGTAATAATAATAGTCGTGGAGATTATCGCTTTGCTGTTTGCAATAGGTGGAATTCTTCCTATATTTGTGAGAGATGATAAACAATAGTTGGCTAAGATATCTGGAAGACCGCACTTTGCTTCTCTTTGCGGAAGGTGGCGTCTTTTTCTTTGTGGTTGCCACACTGATTTCTGAACTGTCCGAAGTTCTCTTCTGGATATGTATAACAATTGCAGCTATTTGTGAACTTTTGTCAATAGTCCGTTTCGTTTTATTAATCAAGAAGTATCGCGCTGTCAATGTGAACAAATTCCCAAGTTTTCTGACTTTGTGGCAATTCTTGTTTTTAGGTTTTTTCTATTTATCCAAGAGTCATGACAGCCTGCGTAAGTGGATGGCTATCGGATTAATAGCTGTATCTGTCATCTATGTTGTCGTTTTGGTGAATAAAATGATAAAAGAAAGGGATTATTAGCCATAAGGCCTGTATTCCGACTGCACGCGGAGGTACTCTCGCCTGCCGGTTACGTTCCCCCGTAGTGGAACATAATGAATCTATAACTTAATAAGGGGCACAATATATGAACAACAGGATTCGAAGAATACTAGCATTCTGGTTCTTTGCTATTGTTTTTCCTATACAGCCCTTAAATCAGGTTTTATCCATTTGTCCTGATCTGCAAAGCGGAGACCCTGCGACAGGCTCTCCGCTTTTTGCTTGCCTTGCCGCCGATCCGCAAAACTGGCCATATACGTCCTGCAAATGTATCGGCGGCAGCCATTTCGGCTTTTTTCGCCCAAGACCTTGCCGCCGATCCGCAAAACCGCCATTCTGTGCGTTGTAACGGTATCGGCGGCCATTCGCTGGAACTGGGCGCCTTCGCCTCAGCCTGGACTACGTCCTACACTGACCACGTGGCCAGCCGTGTTGACCAGCCGACGTTAGGAAACGCCTTTTTCTTGTCAACACGGCCACGATTTTGGCCAAAGGGGGCCATTTCATTGCCGTGTTGACACGCGCAGCTTCCCGATGGCCGATTATGTGTCCACACGGCAAGAGACTGACGTCTTTTTGCGCTTACGGGACAAGGTTTTGCGCACTTGGGACAAGGGTCTGCGTTTCGATGACCATTTTTGCAGCAGAAACCCAAAAACAGAAATGGATATGAAAAAGTATTTGACTTTTTTTGTGGCACTTGCCGCCTTTGTTTCCTGCCAGAAGGAAAACACACTTGACCAGCCCTTCCCCACCACCGGCATTCCGGTTACCTTTGAACTTACCGCAACACAGGACAATGCCGGCACCATCACCAAAGCCCGCAAGACCGAATGGACGGCCGGCGATGTCATCTACGTGTTTTTGGAGCAGTTATCCGCTCCTTTTCATGTGCAGATGCATTATGACGGCACTTCCTGGACAAGCAAGGCCATGAACGGACTCAGCGAAATTCCGTCAACGGATCTTGGCCTGTCCGAAAAGGATATGGGGTTTATGCGCGCGGTTTATTACCCCTTTCACAGTAACCCTGTGGCCATAGAAACTTCCTATGGGGCCGATTTTTCCGTCCGCTTCCAAAACGGCTACCCGGACAGCTATTATCTTACGGCCCAGCTCATCTATGAAGTGCGTGATGGGAAGGTGTCCGGCGCTTTTGACATGCGTATCCCGGATGAGTTCGTCCAGTTTTGGATTGAGGACGCAGCAGCCGATACCGCCCGGCAGGTGCGGCTGTACAACGAAGTGATTCTGCCAGAAAGAGTAGAGGGTGTTTATTTCAATTCCGGCTATGGTTCAGGAATCGTTGGCGGCCCCACCAACCCGGGCGCCCCGTACCTGACCGGCTATCCTTACGAGGGTGGATGGCTATTCAGCGGAATAATCAACGACGCTTACCTCGACAACCTTTTGGAACCGTGTTACGTTTTTGGAAAAGCGGAAATGACGCTGGACTCTGAGGGGAATGCCATAGATATGGAAATGGAAACCCTCTTTGTGGAACACAGGAACATTCATAGCTTGGACGCCATTATCCTGCCCCCTTGGGGAAGTGCTCGCTGGCAGCCTTTCGGCCCCGGAAAAACCGTTGAGTTCCATGGCGACCACTGGCAAACCGTCAATTATGGAGTGGACCTGATGCGGAATTATTTCCTGGGTGGTTCTGATTTTGATTTTAATACGGCCAATAGCCTTGGCCTTTACCTTCCTTCAAAGGACCAGTGGCGCAACCTCCTCCCTCTTGGATCTTTGGACCCTCACGTTTATCAAATAAAATTCTATGGCGATTACTGCCTCGTTGTTATATTCGATCTTATAGAAGGAAAGCACTTGATTTTCCCTGACGCTGTCTATTGGACTTCAACAGATCTCGTCGGATCAGATGAGGCGATAAGCGTGCATGTATGGTATTGGGCATTCAACCCGCAGCTACGGGAACGGAGATTTCAAATACGCGCCCTTGCCGGCCCCACCGACCCTGTCCTGAATACTTTTAACCCGGAGATTGTATATTAGCCATGGAAAGAAAGCAAGTCTACCTGGTACCGGGTTGTGTGTTGTACGAGCTTCAACTGGAAGCTGTCATTGCCGCCAGCGGAGACCCCGCCGCATTGGAGCCCCCCGTATTCAATGGCTTCGGGACGGAGACGCTGTGGTAAGCGGCGAAAACCGATGGCGCTAGAACGTAAACCGATAACCGAAGGTAAGGTCAAAGGAGCAGGGGTGCAGGCTGTAGTAGCTCTCCACGTCGCCGCCATTGGGGATGTGCCAGCTGAAGCCGGGCTGCAGGAAAAGGGCGCCGTAGCGGAACAGCTGGTACTGCACGCCGGCGCCTGC
Organism: Bacteroidales bacterium; assembly: GCA_017934185.1. Lineage (GTDB taxonomy): Bacteria > Bacteroidota > Bacteroidia > Bacteroidales > UBA932 > Cryptobacteroides. The sequence goes on from JAGBJY010000052.1 coordinate 37,202, forward strand.
CGTAAGCGACCAGCGGAGGTCTTTCACGGAAGGGAACTGCTGTGACTCGGAGGCCTGCTGCTCGCCGATAAAGGCCCGGGTGTTGAGCCGGGAACCCACGGCGGTCTCAAAGAGCGCTCCGGCACTGACAAACACGCTTAAGCGCTTCCATTCCAGGGCGTTGAACTGCATTTGCAAAGGGACCCCCAGATAATAAAGGTGGCGGGTGGCATAGGTGACCGTGTTGCCGGAGGTAGTGGCGTAGTCGGAACGCAGCGCCGTGTAAGTGAGGCCGGAGCCCACGCTCCAACGGGGCGCGAAAGCATAGCTGACGCCCAGGCTCAGCCGTAAGCTTTGCCGATGTGAGCCCTCCGTGGTGCTGGGCCGGTTGCGGCTGAGCATGGGGACGGTGGGCGAAGGGGAGTCGGCCTTGGTGTCCATGCCGGGGCTGTAAGGAATGCCGTAGCCACTGGAAAGGCTGGCCGCCTGCGCCAGGTAAGCGCCCGTGGAAAGCTGCAGCTCCACCCGCTTTCTCCGTGATTTAGTACGGGCTTTGGGCTTTTCAGTGAAAGAATCCGGCACTTCGGTGAACGTTTGAGGCTCGTTTTGCTCACGGATGGGCTGCTCAGGCACATTGGTGAGCGTTTCGGGCTTGTTTTGCTCACGAACGGGCTGTTCTGGAGCTTCGGTGAACGTTTGGGGCTCGTTTTGCTCACGGACGGGCTCCGCGGCCGTTTCGGTGAGCGTTTCGGCCAGGACCTCTCCGGGGACGACAGAGGGGACCTCTCCAGGGACGACGGAGGACACAACAGAAGGCTCCACGGCAACGGGGCGCCACAGGAACGCGGCAAGAGCCACCGCGGCGGCAGCTACAAGGCCACCGGCGGCATACAGCCAGGGGGCAAAGCGCCTTTTCGGCAAAGCGCCGGCACGGACTGCGTCCCACAGCCCCTCCGGTGCCGCTTCCTCATACCCTTCCATCAGGGAAGGAAGCTTGTCTGTCCATTTCTCACTCATGTTCCTTGATATACAAATTGATTTTCTTGGCTAAAACGGCCCTGGCGCGGAAAAACTGCGAGGCCGATGAATCTTCCTTGATGCCCAGGAGCCGGGCTATTTCCCGGTGCGGCATTCCCTCAAATACAAAGAGGTTAAAGACCGTCCTGTAGCCGTCCGGCAGCTCCCGGATAAAGCCCTGCAGTACAGCGGGAGGCACTTTTTCCAGCGTACCCACCTCCTCTTCCGGCACATCCGGCAAGTCTTCCACCCTCCGCAGGCGGCCTTGGGCGCGGAGCCACTTGAGCGCCCGGTTCACGGCAATGCGGCTGGCCCAGGCCTTGAGGCTGCCCTCGCCGCGGTATTCAAAGCGGCGGGCGGCATCGAACATTTGCAGGAAAGCATCCTGGAGGATGTCCTTGACATCGGCACGGTCCGGGACATAACGGGAACACACCGCCGTCAGAAAGCCGGAATAACGCTCATAGAAGAGGCGCATGCCTTCCGGGCTCTGCCTGCGGAGCTGCTCCACCAGGTCCCGTTCACTGACGGTTTCTGAAGCGGAAGTTTTTTGAGGCGTCCTCTCCGTCAAGGTTTTTCCAGTTAAGCGTAAGGGTTACGTAATCCCCTTGCGTAGATGGTAAGTCGTTGATGTCAAAGTAAATAAGGGAATCGGCCCGGCGAAGGGCCTCGTCCCCGTTGCGCTGGTGCACCAGCGTGAGCTCATAAGGGTTTTCGGGGTTGAGGCGGGTGAGCACCAGCAGCTGGTGCGGGGTGTGTCCGTCTCCCCACCAGGCCGAATAGTGCACGGTAAGAAAACCGTCCTCAACGCTGGTCATCCAGTCTTCCAGGACCTCCACGCCGTCAGAAACCGCCGTTTCCGGAAGCGCGTCCCCGCTTACGGTGCCCTGCTCCAGGGCGTCGTACCACTGTACCGTGCAGCCGGTCATGTCCGGGCTCAGGAGGAGGCCGCATACAATACGCCGAAGGCCCGTATAAGGCTCCGCGAAATTGCTGGGGTACACGCGCGTGTCGTCGTCCAATTGGAAGAAGGTGGTGCCATCGGCATCCTGCTTCACGGTCACGATGGCCTTGACCTCTGCGGGAGCGTCGTCACGGGAGGGTCCCTCCCACGGGCCTTTGCTGCAGCCGGCCACCGTGCCCGCCAATACTAATATGTAAAATAGACGTTTCATTACCAATCTGTAAATCCTTTTTGGGGTAAATCTTGCACGAAAATAGGAAAAATCTGCCGTTTCCATGCAAGTTTTTGCCGCAAAGGGATTATATTCACGGAACAAAAACAGAAACGAGATGAAAATCAAAAGCCTTTTTTCCCTCCTGCTCTGCCTTGGCGCAGTAGCCTGCAGCGTGGGCGCTTACGATTCTTTCAGCCTGCCGGGCGATGCCTACGTAACCAACAAAGACGCCGGCATGATGGGAGAAGTGCCCCCTTCCGGCGGCGACAGCTTTGACACCATCGTGGAGAATCCCTTTGTGAAGGTGGCCGATGCCCCTTCCTCCTCCTTCTCCGTAGATGCCGACGGGGCTGCCTACGCCTATATGCGCAGCTGCCTTAACAGCGGATACCTGCCGGGCCGGCATTCCGTGCGCATAGAGGAATACCTGAACTACTTTACCTTTGATTATGCCGACCCTGCGGGAGAAGAAACCCTGGCCATCAATGCCGAGGTGGGCCCTTGCCCGTGGAAACCGGAGCACCTCCTGTTAAGGCTGGGGCTTAAGGGAAAGTCCCTTCAGGAGAGCGAAATCCCCGCCGCCAATTACATCCTTTTGGTAGACGTTTCCGGCTCCATGAGTGGAGTGGACCGCATTGAGCTTCTGAAAACCGGCCTGGTGAACATGGTGGAATACATGCGCCCGCAAGACAGGGTGGCCATTATCACCTACTCCGGCAGCGTTAAGAAACTGCTGGAATCTACCCTGGTTTCCGAAGGGAAAGCCGACATCCAAAACGCCATCAAGGCGCTGTATGCCAGCGGGGCCACCGCCGGCGGCGAGGCCATGAAGATGGCCTATGAAGAGGCGGCCGAGCATTACATCGAGGGCGGCAACAACCGCATCGTCATGTGCACGGACGGCGACTTCAATGTGGGCGTTTCCTCCACGGAGGCCCTGGTAGAGATGGTGGAAAGCTATCAGGACAAGGGCATCTACCTGAGTATCATGGGCTTTGGCCGCGGAAACTATCAGGACAGCCGCATGGAAAACCTCTCCAGCCACGGCAACGGCACCTATACTTATATAGACTCGGAGGAAGAGATGATGAAGGTGTTCGTACAGGAGCGCAGCCATTTCTGCACCGTGGCCAACGACACCAAGTGCCAGGTGCGCTTTAACGCCGAAACGGTGGACAGCTACCGGCTCATCGGCTACGAAAATCGCGTCATGTCCAGCGAGGAGTTTGAAGACAGCAAGAAGGATGCGGGAGAGATTGGCGCCGGACAAACCGTCACTGCCCTATATGAACTCATTATGAAGGAAGGCCTTTCTGACAGCTTTTCTGTGGGCGCTTTTGAAGCCCGCTACAAACTTTCCTTAAAAGACGAGGAAAGCCGTTCCCTCACCCAGACCCTTGCCTCCGGTGACGTTCTTACCGACAATTTCAATTTCGCCTCTGCGGTGGCGGCCTTCGGCCTCACGCTGCTGGACTCTGAGTACAAGGGCGAAGCTTCCATCGGCCTGGCCTACGATTTGGCCAAAACCGCGGTGGGCTTTGACCCAGGCGGATATCGCGCCGGTTTCCTAAGGCTCCTGGAAGCCGCCAAGAAATAATAAAAACGCTGGTCGAAGTGCTTCGGCCAGCGTTTTTTGTAAGAGAAGGGATGCTTAGTCTTCTTCCTGCTCCTGGGCGGCGTATTCGGCCAGCAGCTTGGTCTGGACCTCGGCCGGAACCTGGACGTACTCGGCGAACTTCATCTGGAAGGTGGCGGAGCCGCCGGTGAGGGAACTCAGGATGGTGGAGTAGCGGTAGAGCTCGGCCAGCGGAACGCGGGCGTGGAGTACGGTGAAGCCCTTGTCCATATCCTGGTTCATAATCATGCCGCGACGGGTGTTGAGGTCGCTCATGCAAGGACCCACATACTCGTTGGGGGTGATGATGTCCACATTGTAGATGGGCTCCAGAATCTTGGGACCGGCATTGCGGAAGGCCTCCTTGAAGGCGTTGCGGCCGGCGATGATGAAGGCAATTTCCTTGGAGTCCACGGGGTGCATCTTACCGTCGTACACATACACGCGGATGTCACGGGCGTAGGAGCCGGTGAGCGGGCCTTCTTCCATCTTGGACTTGATACCCTTCAAGATAGCGGGCATGAAGGAAAGGTCGATGGAACCACCCACAACGCAGTTGTAGAATTCCAGCTTGCCACCCCATTCGAGGTCGGTGATGTCCTGGCTCTTGAAGTTGAAGATGACGTCTTTGCCGTCAATCTTGAAGTTCTTGGGCGCTTCCTGGCCTTCTACGTAAGGGCAGACCAGCAGATGAACTTCACCGAACTGACCGGCGCCGCCGGACTGTTTCTTGTGACGGTACTGGGCGGTGGCAATCTTGGTGATGGTCTCACGATAAGGCACCTTGGGGGCGTAGAACTCCACGTTCTGCTTGAACTCGCTGGTGAGTCTCCACTTCACGTAGTTGATGTGCTGCTCGCCCATGCCGGAAAGGATGGTCTGACGCAGTTCCTTGGAGTATTCCACGATGATGGTGGGATCCTGGGCGGCAATCTTGTTCAGGGCGTCGCCTACCTTGGCTTCGTCGTTCTTGTCCACGGCCTTCACGGCGCAGCGGTACTTGGCATCCGGGAACACCATGTGCTTGAAGGCTTCCACGCCGCTCTGGGCCAGGGTGACGTCCGTCTTGCCGGCCTTGAGCTTCATGACGCAGCCAATGTCACCGGCGCTGATGGAGGCAACTTCCTCCTTCTTGCTTCCGGCCACGGCGTAGATGGCGGAGAGGCGCTCGCTGTTGCCCGTTTCGGGGTTCACCAGATCTGCGCCCTTGTTCAGAGTACCGCTCATCACCTTGAAGTAAGAAACTTCACCGAGGTGCTGCTCTACGGAAGTCTTGAAGATGAAAAGGGCCACGGGACCGGCAGGGTCGCACTTTACGGTGCCGCCGTCAATGGTGGGCTCTTCCTTTCCTTCCGGAGAAGGAACTACGTTCACGATGAACTCCATGAGGCGCTTTACGCCGATGTTTTCCTTGGCGGCGGTGCAGAACACGGGGATGGTCTCTCCCTTCAGGATGCCGGCGCGGAGACCCTCGCGGATTTCGTCGGTGGAGAGTTCCATGGTCTCGAAGAATTTCTCCATCAGAGCGTCGGAGCCCTCGGCGGCCTTCTCCATGAGTTCGGCGCGCAGTTCTTCGGCCTCATCGGCATAAGCGGCAGGGATTTCCTGCTCTTCGTTCTTGCGGTTGTAGAACTTCATGGTGATTACATCCACAAAGCCTTCCAGGCCCACTCCGGGATTCACGGGGAACTGGCAAAGGACAGCCTTCTTGCCGAATTCCTCGGAGATGGCGCTGCGCACACCGTCCCAATTGGCTTTGTCGTGGTCCAGCTGGTTCACGGCGATGACCATGGGGATGCCGTACTGGTCGGCGTAACGGGCGAACAGGGTGGTTCCCACCTCAATGCCGGCGGTACCGTTCATCACCATCACGGCGGCTTCCACCACCTTGAAGGCGGAGAGGGCGCCACCGGAGAAGTCGTCCGAGCCGGGAGCGTCAATGAAGTTGATCTTGGTGCCGCCGAACTCTGCGTACAGCGGAGTGGCGTTGATGGACTTCTGGTTGGTCTGCTCGAACTCGGTGTTGTCGGACACGGTGTTCTTGTCTTCTACGCTGCCGCGGCGGTCAATGACTTTGCCTTCGAAAAGCATAGCCTCGGACAGGGTGGTCTTACCACTGCGCGGAGCACCGATGAGAACGATGTTGCGGATGTTTTTTGTAGTGTAAGTTTTCATCTGTATTATTAATTATTTTTGCTAATTCTTAACGCAGTCTGCAAATATAAGGATTTTTCGGGCAAAAACAATATATTTGTAAGGTGAAACCGAAGTTGAAACCTTATCTGTTGCCCGGCCGGAGAGAGGCCGGCTGCGACGAAGCCGGCCGCGGACCGCTGGCGGGGCCGGTGTATGCCGCCGCCGTGATTCTGCCACCCCACTTTCATCATCCGCTGCTGAACGACTCCAAACAAATGACGGAAAAGGCCCGCGAGGAGCTCCGGAGCGTTATTGAGGCCGAGGCGGTGGCCTGGGCGGTGGAGGCGGTATCGGCCGAAGAAATTGACCGCCTGAACATTCTCTGGGCCTCGGTCACCGGCATGCAGCGGGCGGTGCTGCGCCTGGACCCCCGCCCCGATTTTCTCCTGGTGGACGGCAACAAATTCCGTCCGTTCGAGGGTTTCGGCTTCAAAGATTTCCAGACCGTGGTGCACGGAGACGCCACTTATGCCAGCATTGCCGCCGCCTCGGTGCTGGCCAAGACCTGGCGCGACGAGTTCATGCGGAAACTGGCCCTGGAATACCCCCTGTACGGCTGGGAGCGGAACTTCGGCTACCCTACGCCGGAGCACATTGAGGCCATCCGCCGCTACGGATACACCCCCTGGCACCGAAAATCTTTCCATGTAAAAGAGTTGGAGCCTTCCCTTTTCTGATTATCTTTGTAAAAAATATGGTTTTCATGAAACGAATCTTTGCCCTGATGGCCGCGCTGGCCGTCACTTTAAGCGCCGCAGCCGATGAAGGCATGTGGCTGCTGCCCCTCCTTAAACAGATGAACGGAAAAGACCTGAAGGCCGCGGGCTGCCGTCTCACGCCGGAAGAAATCTACTCCATCAACAAGACTTCGCTGAAAGACGCCATCGTGCACTTTGGCGGGGGCTGCACCGGAGAGATGATATCGGCCCAGGGCCTTTTGGTGACCAACCACCACTGCGGATACAGCAGCATCCAGGCCCTCTCCACCGACGAGCACAACTACCTCATGGACGGCTTCTGGGCCAAATCCATGGCCGAAGAAATCCCCTGCCCGGGCCTAAGCGTCACCTTCCTGGTGTCCATTGAAGATGTTACCGGCGTAGTGGAAAAAGCGGAGAAAAAGGACGGGGTCATCAAAAAGCTGGAGGCCGATGCTGCCGCCGCCAACCCCGGCTGCCGCGCCGAAGTGGAGAGTTTCTACAACGACAACCTCTACTACCTTACCGTTTACCGCACCTATACGGATGTGCGTTTTGTGGGGGCGCCCCCGGCATCCATGGGTAAGTTCGGCGGAGAGACCGACAACTGGATGTGGCCCCGCCACACCTGCGACTTCTCCATGTTCCGCGTGTATGCCGGAGCGGACAACATGCCCGCCGCCTACAGCCCGGAGAATGTGCCTTACAAGCCCGCCAGGAGCCTGAAGATTGCCACCAAGGGTGTTAAGGAGAACGACTACGCCATGATTATGGGCTACCCTGGTAGCACCCAGCGCTACCAGACCGCCGCCCAGCTGGAGCAGATGATTGCCACCAACCGTATCCGCATCGACGCCCGCACCGTGCGCCAGGACCTCATGTGGGAAGCCATGTGCGCCGACCCTTCCGTGCAGCTGAAGTATGCCAACAAGTACGCCGGCAGCGCCAACGGCTGGAAGAAGTGGCAGGGGGAGGAACTGGCCTTCCGGAACCTCAACATCATCGGCCGGGAAAAAGAGAAAGAGGCCGCGCTGAAAGCTTGGATTGAGGCTTCGCCGGAGCGCAAGGCCCTCTACGGCACCCCCATTGAGGACATTGACGCCCATGTGAGCAAGAACCTTGCTGACAACCAGGCGGTTACGCTGCTCTCCGAAGCCCCCTACCGCATTGAGCTGGTGGGCCTGTATGCCAATGTAATGAACCTCTATGGACGGGAACTCCAGAAAGACACCAACGCCACCTTCGCCAGCGTGCTCCCCCGCCTGAGCCGCGCCTACCGGGATTATGTGGTGGAGCTGGACCGCAAAGAGGCCGTGGCCCTGCTGGAATTCTACCGCAAGAACGCCAAGCCCGAAGATTACCTGCAAATTGCCGGTGAGGAAGATTTTGCCACCCTGGATATCCCGGCTTACGTAGAGAAACTCTTCAACAGTAGCATCTTCACTTCTGAGGAGAAGCTTCAGGACGCTACGCCCGAAAAGATTTTCACCGACCCTGTTGCCGCCCTCTACGGCGCCATCACCACGCCGCTGATGGCTCGCTACCAGAAGCTGTACCGGACTGTCCCTGAGTCCTACAACAAGGCCCGCAAGAACTTCACCGCCGCCCTCATGGAGTGGCAGAAAGGCAAGGCCATCTATCCGGACGCCAACTCCACCATGCGCCTCACCTACGGCAATGTACTGCCCTACAGCCCCAAGGACGCCCTGGTGTACAAGTACTACACCTCCGCAGCCGGCGTACTGGAGAAAGAAAATCCCGAAGACCCCGAATTCATTGTGCCCGCCAAAGTGCATGAGCTGCTGGTGGCCGGAGATTATGGCCGCTGGGCCGATGCCGACGGCACCCTCCACACCTGCTTCCTTACCAACAACGACATCACCGGCGGCAACTCCGGCTCCCCTGTGCTGGATGCCAAGGGCAATCTCATCGGCCTGGCCTTTGACGGCAACTGGGAGAGCATGAGCTCCGATGTGATGTTCGAGCCCCAGCTCCAGCGCTGCATCTGCGTGGATATCCGCTACGTGCTGTGGATGGTGGAGAAGGTGGGCGGCGCCACCAATATCATCAGCGAACTTACCTTCGCTAAATAAGCGACCGTTTTCGCTTCTTTGCATGCTATGAACAAAAACGAAGTCTATCAATGGCTGCTGGAAGTGCAGCACCCGGCCCAGGAAGAGAAAAACGTAGTGGAACTGGGCCTGGTTCAGGAGATTGAGCTGGCCGATGGCAGCATCAAGGTCACCCTGGGCTTTCCCAAGCGCCCGGATCCGCTGAAAAACTACCTTATAGGTGCCGTGCGGGCATGCATTTATCGGCATGCCCCCGGCGGCACGGAAATAACGGTGGAAAGCGTGGTGAAAGAGCCCGCCAAACCGGCCCCTAAAGGCCCTCAGTTCAACCTTGAGCAGCTGCGGGAGGTGCGCAACATCATTGGCGTAGCCTCCGGAAAAGGCGGCGTGGGCAAGAGCACCGTGGCCGTGAATCTGGCCGTGGCGCTGGCCCGCCTGGGTTACCGCGTGGGCCTGGCCGATGCCGACGTCTACGGCCCCTCCGTCCCCACCATGACCGCCACCGAGGACGCCGTAATAGAAATGGAAGGCGAATCCGAGGAAAACAGCCTCTTTGTCCCGGTGGAAAAGTACGGGGTGAAATGGCTCTCCGTTGGCCACGTATCGCCTGAAGGTCAGGCGCTTATCTGGCGCGGGCCCATGGCCTCCACGGCCCTCAAACAGATTATCCTGCAAACCCTGTGGGGTCCGCTGGACTTTCTTCTCATAGACATGCCTCCGGGCACCGGCGACATCCACATTTCCCTGGTGGGCGACATTCCCATGACCGGCGCCGTCATTGTTACCACGCCCCAGACCGTGGCCCTTGCCGACGTACTTCGCGGCGTGAACCTGTTCCGCAACCCGCAGGTGGACAAACCCATCCTGGGCCTCATTGAAAACATGGCCTGGTTCACCCCCGCCGAGCATCCCGAGGAGAGATATTACCTCTTCGGCAAGGACGGAGGCGCGCAGATGGCCAGCCAACTGGACATTCCTTTCCTGGGCCAGATTCCCCTGGTGCAGAGCATAAGAGAAGGGGCCGATGCCGGTGAGCCCGTAGCCCTTGGCACCCGCCCCGATTCCCTTGCCTTCCTGGAACTGGCCCGCAAACTGGCCTCGGCCGTATAACGCTGCAAGCATGAATAACGCGTTGAAAATGAGCGGCCGGATGCTGTTGCCGGTCCTTGTCTGCCTGGCCCTGGTGGCCGGCTTTCTGCTGTGGGGCAATTCCCGCGCCTGGACTTCGTGGGAAAGGGCGGTTATCGAAAAGTCCGATTCCGTGATGTACGTGTGCGTGATGCCCGAGGACAGTGTTTTCCTGCGCAGACCATCGGCCGATTTGGGTCCCCGGGAGCTGCGGTCCAAGGAACTCAAAACCCTTTTGGACAAGATGCGCCGTACGCTCACGGACCCTTCGCAGGACGGGGTGGGCATCGCCGCTCCGCAGCTGGGCATTAACCGCCGCATTATCCTGGTGATGCGCTACGACAAGCCCGGACAGCCCATAGAGCCTTACCTGAACATCCGCGTGGACAGCCTGCTGGGTACGCCTGTTCCCGGGCCGGAGGGCTGCCTTTCCCTGCCGCCTTACCGGGGCATGGTGCGCCGGGCTCCGCGTGTGCAGATTTCCTACCTCCGTCTCGACGGAACCCCCGTTACCGAACAGGTGGAGGGCTATTCGGCCGTTATTTTCCAGCACGAATGCGACCACCTGGACGGCATCCTTTACATTGACCGGGCCGATACGGTGTATGTCAATGAAAACTGGGCTGCGGAGCGCAAAGGTTTTGATTACAGCCGCCCGGAGTGGTGGTGAGAATAATCATATTTTTTCGTATCTTTGCTTACTATGGCAAAAATAGCGGAAGATACTCCTCTTATCAAACAATTCTTCGAAGTGAAGGCACAACACCCGGAAGCCCTGCTGCTGTACCGGGTGGGAGACTTTTATGAGAGCTACTCCGACGATGCCGTAACCGCATCCCGCGTGCTGGGCCTGGTCCTTACCAAGAAATCCAACGGGGACAAAGGCCCCATCCCCATGGCCGGTTTTCCGCATCACGCCATAGAGGGCTATCTTACCAAGCTGGTGCGTGCCGGCTTCAAGGTGGCCATCTGCGACCAGCTGGAAGACCCTAAGCTCACGAAGAAACTGGTGAAACGCGGTGTGACAGAGATTGTTACGCCGGGCATCTCCTTCGGCGAGGGCATGCTGGAACAAAAGGAAAACAATTACCTTTGCGGCCTCACCGTGGAAAAAGACCAGTGCGGCGCCGCCTTCCTGGATGTGTCCACCGGAGAGTTCCGGCTTTCCCAGGGGTCGCTGGAGTACATCGGCACGCTGCTGGGGTCCCTCAAACCCAAGGAACTGGTGGTGCAGCGCGGTTATGAAAAGGGCCTCAAGGAACGTTTCGGGGACTATTATACCACTTCCATCGACGAATGGGCCTTTGTGTATGATGCCGCCGTTGAGCGCCTGAAGCGCCAATTGCAGGTGGACAGCCTCAAGGGCTTTGCCATAGAACCTTATCCCCTGGGCATTTGCAGCGCCGGCGCCCTGCTGGTGTACCTGGAGCAGACCCAGCACACGGGCCTGAAAAACATCTGCACCGTGGGCCGCATCGACGAGGCCCGCTTCGTGTGGATGGACCGCTTCACGCTGCGCAACCTGGAAGTATTCCAAAGCGCCTCCGGATCCGATGGCGTTTCGCTGGTTCAGACCCTGGACAAGTGTTCCAGCCCCATGGGAGCCCGTATGCTCCGCTCCTGGCTGGCCATGCCCATCCTGGACCTCAAGGAGCTGAGTGCCCGCTACGATGTGGTGCAGTACTTTGTGGAAAATCCTGAAATCCTGCAAGATACGCAGATGGACCTGGGCAAGTTGGGGGATGTGGAGCGCATTCTGGGCCGCATTGCCACCGGCAAGGCCTTCCCGCGGGAAGTGATGCAGCTGAGCCGCGGCCTGGCCCTGGCCGGGCCCATCAAAGAGCGGCTGCAGGGCACTGAGGCCCTGGTCAAACTGCTGCGGGGCCTGCGCAATTGCGGCGCCCTTCTCAAGGAAATCCAGCGCGTCATGGACCCGGAACCGGCCATCCAGATTGGCAAGGGGCCGGTTATTGCAGCGGGAGTGGACGGGGAACTGGATGAACTGCGCGCCCTGTCGGCCGGCGGAAAAGATTACCTGCTGCAAATGCAGCAGCGGGAGGCCGAAAGAACGGGCATCGCCTCGCTGAAGATAGCCTACAACAATGTTTTCGGCTATTACATAGAGGTGCGCAACATGTACAAAGACCAGGTGCCGCCGGAGTGGATCCGCAAACAGACCCTGGTAAATGCCGAGCGCTACATCACCGAAGAACTCAAGCAGTACGAGGAAAAGATCCTGACGGCCGAAGACCGCATATACGCCATTGAATCAAGGATTTACGCAGAGCTCATTGCCCGCATCCAGCAGCAGATTCCGGACATCCAGACAAACAGCCGCATCCTTGCGAAGCTGGACGTGCTGGCGGGGTTTGCAGAGCAGGCCGCCGAGCGGCATTACTGCCGGCCGCAGATGAACGAAGGCAAGGCCCTGGACATCAAGCAAGGCCGGCATCCCGTCATAGAAACCCTCATGCCTGCCGGCGAGGAGTACGTTCCCAACGACGTCCACCTGGACACGGACAAGCAGCAGATTATCATCCTCACCGGTCCCAACATGGCTGGTAAGAGTGCCCTGCTGCGCCAGACTGCCCTCATTGTGCTCATGGCCCAGTGCGGCTCCTTTGTCCCGGCCGACGAGGCGCAGATTGGCTGGTTTGACAAGCTGTTCACCCGCGTGGGCGCCACAGACAATATCTCCCGCGGCGAATCTACCTTCATGGTGGAAATGCTGGAAACAGCCATGATTCTCAACAATTTATCGGCCCGTTCCTTGGTGCTCCTGGATGAAATCGGCCGCGGAACCTCCACTTACGACGGCATGTCCATTGCCCGGGGCATCGTGGAGTATATCCACGAGTACGGCAAGGGCGCCAAAACGCTGTTTGCCACCCATTATCACGAGCTCAACGACCTGGAGGGCCTTTTCCCGCGCGTGAAGAACTTCCACGTCACCGTAAAGGAAGTGGGCCGGGAAGTGATTTTCCTCCGCAAAATCAAAGAAGGCGGCACGGCGCACAGCTTCGGTATCCACGTAGCCCGTATGGCGGGCATGCCGGCGCCCGTGCTGGAAAGCGCCGAACGCACGCTGAAGGCGCTGGAAAACAGCGAAAAATTAGGGGTAATCGGCGCCTTGACCCCTGTGAGACCACACAATACCAAGGAGGGACACGTAGAAAAGGACGGCTCCATCCAGCTAAGCATGTTCCAGCTGGACGACCCGCTGCTGGAGAGCCTGCGGGAGAGCCTGCGCGAGTCCGACCTCAACAACATGACGCCCCTCCAGGCCTTTGACCTGCTGCGCGCCATGAAGGAGGAGTTGGGATTATGAAGCGCGTCCTCATCATCGCCTACTACTGGCCGCCGTCCGGAGGGTCGGGGGTGCAGCGTTGGGTGAAGTTTGTGAAGTACCTGCCAGCCGAGGGTTGGGAGCCCGTGGTTTTTGCGCCTCTGGGGGCCGATTATCCTTCGCTGGACCCGTCGTTTGAAGCCGAAGTGCCGGCTTCGGTGGAAGTGCTGCGCGGCCCCATCCGGGAGCCTTATGCCGCTTACCGCAAGCTCACGGGGGCTAAAAGCACCCAGGTGACGGAGATTTCTTCCGGCAAAAAAACCTGGAAACAGAAGCTTTCCCTCTGGGTAAGGGCCAACTGTTTTGTGCCGGATCCGCGGGTGGCTTGGGTAAAACCCAGTGTGAAGCTTTTGCGTAAATACCTGGCCGAACATCCCGTAGACGCCCTTGTGACCACGGGGCCGCCGCATTCGGTGCACCTGATTGGCCAGAAACTTCACAAGGAACTGGGCATTCCCTGGATTCCGGATTTCCGGGACCCCTGGAGCAAAATGTACTACCTGAAGTATTTGCCCATGACCGGCGGGACGTGGCGGAAACTGCGGGCCTTGGAAAAAGGCGTTCTGGAAAGCTGCAGCACCGTTTTGGCCTGCACCCCGCTTATGCAGGAAGACTTTAGGGCCCTGACCGCGACGCCCGTAGCGTGCATCACCAACGGCTACGACGAGGAAGATTTCACCGGCCCTGCCCCGGAAGGAGACGGCCACTTTAACCTGGTACACACCGGTCTTTTTGCGGCCGACGGCAACCCCTTCGCGCTTTGGAAAGTGCTGGGAGAAATGGTGAAGGCCGATGCGGCCTTCCGGCAAGCCCTTCGCATCCGCCTGGTGGGAAAAGTGGACCGGGAGGTAGTGGAAGCCATTGCCGCGGCAGGCTTGGAAGCCGTGCTATTGGGGCCGCAGAACCATGCCAGGGCCGTGACGGAGCAGCGGTCGGCCACACTGCTGCTGCTGCCGCTTCGCAACGACCCTCAGTACAGGCCCATCCTGCCGGGCAAACTCTTTGAGTACCTGGCCGCCAGGCGCCCGGTGCTGGGCATTGGCCAGACGGATGGGGCCATGGCGCGGGTGCTGTCGGCCACAGGGGCGGGCGCAACGGTGGATTGGGAAGACGAGGCCGCCATTCGTGCTTTTTTGGCCGATGCCTGGCAGCAGTTCCGCAGCGGCGGCATTCCTGCCACCAGCGGCGACATCGGCCCGTATTCCCGCCGCGCCACGGCGCATCAGCTGGCGTCCCTGCTGGACCGGGTGTCGCAGGGGTGACGGTAGAATAAAGATTATGAGAAAAGACCTTATAAAGAAACTTGGCATTGCCCTGGGGGCGATTGCGCTTTTTCTGGCCCTGAGCTACGGTTTTGTTCCGCAGGTGCTGGAGGGAAAAATTGTGAACCAGAGCGACATTTCCGGCTATGTGGGCATGTCGCATGAGATGACTCAGTGGAACAAGGCACATCCCGACAACCCTACTTACTGGACCGACAGCATGTTTGGCGGCATGCCCACCACCGCTATCTCTACGCAGAACAAAGGCGACTATACGCAGTGGATTTACGATGCGCTGCTCACCGGAAAACGCCCGGCCACGTATCTGTTCATTGCGCTGCTGGGGGCCTTCCTGCTGTTTCTGGCCCTGGGGGTGAGCTGGCCGCTGGCCCTTGGCGGGGCCGTTGCCGTGGCCTTCTGCAGCTACAATTTCCAGATTATCCAGGTGGGACACAACACCAAGATGCAGGCCATTGCCTTCATGCCCTGGGTGCTGGCGGCGCTGGTGTTTACGTACCGCAGTGCTTACGGCGGGGAGGAGCCCCTCCGCTCCGCGTCGCTTCGCGACCCTGTCCGGGCAAATGCTCCGCGGAGGGGCTCCTCCCTGCCGAAGGTCCTCCTGGGCGCCGTGCTCTTTGGCCTGGCGCTTAGCATGCAAATCAAGGCCAACCACCAGCAAATCACTTATTATCTGGGCCTTATGGTGCTGCTGTACGGTGTGGTGGAATTGGTGCAGGCCCTCCGCAGCAAGGCCTGGAAGCCCTTCCTTACGGCATCGGCCCTGCTGCTGGTGCTGGGCAGCGCCGGCATCGCCACCAATGTGAACAAGCTGCTGCCGCTGGCCAAATACACTCCCAATACCATGCGGGGCGGCTCTGAGCTTTCCGGGGCCGGGAACGACAAAGGCCTGGACCTGGATTATGCCACTTCCTGGAGCTACGGCTGGGAAGAACTGCCCAACCTCATGATTCCCAATTTCAACGGAGGGGCATCGGCCGGAGCCATGAATCCGGAGAAGTCGGAGACCATCAAGCTCCTCAGGCGCGCCGGACAGAAAAACCTCAAGGAAACCGCCAAGGCGCTGCCGCTGTACTGGGGGCCGCAGCCTTTTACCGCCGGGCCCATGTACATGGGGGCCATCACGGTGTTCCTGTTCCTGCTGGGGCTGTTCCTGTATAAAGGCAAGGAAAAATGGTGGCTGCTGACGGCGGTAATCCTGGCCGTTCTCATGGCGGTGGGCAACCACTTTATGGCTTTTACCGCTTTCTGCTTTAAGTATTTACCGCTTTATAACAAGTTCCGGACGGTGTCCATGGCGCTGGTGGTGCTACAAATGGCCCTGCCCATGCTGGGCTTCCTGGTGCTGGACGGCATTGTGAAGGAGCGCTACCCCAAAAAAGACTTCCTGAAGGCCTTCTGGTGGGCCCTGGGCCTCAGCGGCGGCTTCTGCCTGGTGGCTTATCTGGCGCCCGGCCTCTTCGGCACCTTCACCAGCGACGCCGACGCCCAGATGCAGGACGTGCTGGCAGAGGCCCTCATCGCCGACCGCATTGCCCTTTTCCGGGCCGATGCCCTGCGCTCCCTGGCCCTTATTGCCGCCTCGGCAGGGCTGCTCCTTTGGGGATATCAGCGTCCCAAGCACAAATGGATTGCCGCCGGAGGCATTTGCATCCTTCTGGCAATCAACCTGTTTGCAACGGGAAAGCGCTACCTCAACGCCGACCATTTCACTTCTCCCAAAGACTTCAACAAACCCTTTGCCGAGCGTCCGGCCGACCAGATGATCAAGGCCGATGAAGCCCCGTCCTACCGCGTTCTGGACCTCACGGTGAACGTTTTCAATTCTTCCATCCCGTCGTACCATCACAAGAGCGTGGGCGGCTATTCCCCCGCCAAGCTGCAGCGCTACCAAGACCTTATCGAGCGCTATCTCACCCCGGAAATCAACAACCTGTACAAGCAGCTTGGAAGTGCCGAAGACCTCATGGCCGTAGCCGATTACATGGCCGCCGGCACCCCGGTACTGAACGCGCTGAACACCCGCTACGTAGTACTGGACGGCAATTATCCGCCGCTGGTGAACGACAGCGCCTTTGGACCGGCGTGGTTTGTGGATTCCGCAGTGGTGGCGGACACCCCGGACGAAGAGATTGCGCTGCTGGGCAGCGTGGACCTGAAACGGCAGGCGGTGCTGGGAGATGGCCGGTCGCTGCCGGCCATGACCGGAGGGAACGTCATCCCCGGCTCGACCGGGGATCTCATCGAGTTAAGCTCCTACGCCCCCAACGAGCTGCGTTACAAGTACTTGGCAGGGCGTGACAGGCTG
This sequence comes from Bacteroidales bacterium, assembly GCA_017934185.1. Classification (GTDB taxonomy): domain Bacteria; phylum Bacteroidota; class Bacteroidia; order Bacteroidales; family UBA932; genus Cryptobacteroides. The sequence continues at coordinate 54,019 of JAGBJY010000052.1, forward strand.
GCGGTTTTCAGCGAAATCTGGTACCCGAACGGCTGGACGGCCACGGTGGACGGGGAGCCCCTGGAGCTGCTGAGGGCCGACTGGACCCTCCGCGCGGCCCTTCTGCCCGCCGGAGAGCACGAAGTGGTGATGCGCTTCCTGCCGGAGAGCTACCGCACCGGCGCCGCCATCTCCCGCTGGACTTCCATCGGCCTGCTGCTCCTGCTGGTTCTTGCCCTGGGCGGCACCCTTGTTATCGGCGGCGGTAAACGGTAAATTCGAAGGGGTAGCCGGTTTCGGGGTCCACGTGCGTTTCGGAGCGGGATTCTTCTTCCCAGACCTCCGGGTCGATGACGGGGAAGAAAACGTCGGCATCCGGGAGGACGGTGTGCACGTGCGTGATATAGAGCCGGTCCATCTCGGGCAGGGCCGCCCTGTACACGGAGGCTCCTCCCATGACAAAGCATTTCTCCGCACCGGTGGCCTCGGCCGCTGCATAAGCCTCATCAAAGGAATACACGCAGCAGGCTTCCGGGATGTCCTCTCCGCCCAGGTTCAGGACAATATTCTTGCGCCCGGGAAGCGGCCGGAAGGGCAGGGAAAAGTACGTGGTGCGTCCCATGATGACGGGATAGCCCTTGGTGGTGGCTTTGAAATATTTCAAGTCTTCCGCGATGTGCCACGGAAGTTGGTTTTTGATGCCGATGCCGTAGTTGTCGGCAATGGCTACTATGAGGCATTTTTCCATATTAAACGGCAACGGGGGCTTTGATGGAAGGCCAGGGGTCGTAGCCCTCCAGGGTGAAATCTTCGTACTTGAAGTCAAAGAGGGACTTGACCTCAGGGTTAAGGACCATGCGGGACAGGGGACGCGGCTCCCGGGAAAGTTGCAGGGCCACCTGTTCGAAATGATTGCTGTACAGGTGCGTGTCGCCCGTTGTATGGATGAACTCGCCGGGCTGCAGGCCGCACACCTGCGCCATCATCAGGGTGAGCAGCGCATAGGAGGCGATATTGAACGGCACCCCCAGGAACACGTCGGCGCTGCGCTGATACAGCTGGCAGGAGAGTTTCCCCTCCGCCACATAGAACTGAAAAAGGCAGTGGCAGGGCGGCAGGGCCATCCGGTCCACCTCGCCGGGGTTCCAGGCGCACACCAGCATGCGGCGGGAGTCCGGATTGTGCTTTATTTGGTCGATAACCATCGAAAGTTGGTCGATAGCCCTTCCATCCGGAGCCGGCCAAGCGCGCCACTGATGCCCGTAAACCGGGCCCAGGTCTCCGTTTTCATCGGCCCATTCGTCCCAGATGCTCACGCCGTGCTCTTGCAGGTAGCGTACGTTGGTGTCGCCGGCAATGAACCAGAGGAGTTCATAGATGATGGACTTGAGATGGAGCTTTTTGGTGGTAAGGAGGGGGAAACCCTCGGCCAGGTTGAAGCGCATCTGGTAGCCGAACACGCTCTGCGTGCCCGTTCCGGTGCGGTCGCCCCGCATGACACCGTGCTCCCGGATATGTCTAAGAAGGTCTAAGTACTGTTGCATACTGCAAAAATACGAATCTATTTTGAATTCAGTGCTATTTTTGTTTTCTTTGCAAAAGTAGTAAGTGTATTCATGAAAGAAAGAGAACATTTCGGTAGCCGGGCTGCCGTTATCATGGCCCTTGCAGGGTCGGCCATCGGCCTGGGCAACATCTGGCGTTTCCCTTATATGGTGGGCGAGCATGGCGGCGCCGCCTTCATCATCGTGTACCTGGCGGCCAGCCTTTTCCTGGCGCTTCCCATCTTTTTTGCCGAATCCATCATCGGCCGAAGCGGCGGCTCCAACACCTACGGGTCCATGCAAAAACTAGCCCCCGGAACCGGCTGGAAGTGGTTGGGCCTGCTGACTATAATATCTCCCATCATCATCCTCAGCTACTACTCCGTGGTGGGCGGCTGGTCGGTGGAATACCTTTTCAAGGCACTGGCCTTCGATTTTTCCGGCAGCGATGCCCGCATCGAGGGCTTCTTCGGCCGCTTCATCTCCTCCGTATGGGAACCCATCATTGCGCATACCGTCTTCATCGGTGCGGTGGCCGGCGTGGTGCTGGGCGGGGTGAAAAAAGGCATCGAGAAGTTTACCAAAATCACCATGCCCCTCCTCTTTTTCCTGATTCTGGTGCTGGTGGTTTATTCGCTGCTGCTGCCCGGGGCCGGCGAAGGCGTGCGCTATCTGGTGAAGCCCGATTTCTCCAAACTGGACGTGCAGGCCGTTGCGGCCGCCATGGGACAGGCGTTTTTCTCCCTGTCGTTGGGCGTGGGCACCGTCCTCACCTATGCCTCCTACATGAAGGCCGATGAGAATATTTTCGCCTCCGGCCTGGGAACGGCGGCGGCCGATTTGTTCTTCGCCGTCCTGGCTGGCTTTGCCATTATGCCGGCCGTGTTCGCAGCGGGCATCGCCCCGGGCGCCGGACCGGGCCTGGTCTTCGAAACCCTGCCCTACATTTTCAACCACATGAGCCTCTGGGCTTCCTGGGTGGGCGCCCTCGTGGCCATTGTCTTCTTTTTCACCATCCTGGTGGCGGCGCTCACATCGGCCATTTCCATAATGGAAGTGGGGGTGGCCTACCTGGCCGAAGAAAAAGGACGCTCCCGCAAAAAGGCCGTGCTGGAAATCACGTTGTTCGCCTGGGTGGTGGGCGTGCTGTGCAGCCTCTCCTTCGGGCCGCTGGCCGGGGTACAGCTGCTGGGAAACTCCATCTTTGACTTCCTGGACAAGCTCTGCTCCAACTGGCTGCTGCCGCTGGGCGGCCTGCTCTTTACCCTCTTCGTGGGCTGGAAAATGAGCAAAGCCTCTGTCCGTGAGGAATTTACCAACAAAGGAAAGCGCAATACCCGCGTTTTTGGCCTGGTCTATTTCCTCATGCGCTTCGTGGCGCCCATCGGCATTGTGATTGTCTTTTTCACCAATCTGCTGCTTTAGATATCCACGCTGAAAATCAGGCGCGCAGACCAGGGGCTTGACTGACCGGAGCGGGCATACCAGCTGCCGCCCAGATAGTCTACAGAGACGCCCAGGGTAATGTTGTAAGCAAAGATAAGAATCTGATTGAAGTTGCCGCTGATGTCCACACCGGCGCTCCAAAGATGCTCGCTGCGGCCCAATCCGGTAAAGTCCCCGTGCGGAGACAAGAGGAAATTCTTCACGTACAGAAGGCCCGGCAGCGAGATATCGCCCACATAAACGGGGATGGCATAGTCGGCCGATACCTTCCATTGGAAGGGGAATGCACGGCCCACACTCGTCTGGGCCATGGTTTCAAAGCCGCGCGGCAGCGTATTCACGGCCAATTCGCCAAAGCGCGAACCGTCCTGCAGGAGCTGCTGCTGGACCATGGCCGTGAGCCGAAGCCCCTGCGTGCGCACCACGCCCGGCAAATAACCGTAGGCATAGCCGTAAACATTGGGGGCAAAATACTGCGTAATGCCCGGCCGGAGGTTGGCGCCCGCTTCCAGGCCGACACCCCAGCGCGGATAAACGGCACTCCGGGCCTTGGGGCGCATCCAATAGCCGCGAAGGGCCACGCCCAGGCGCTGCATGGGCACGCTCTCAGGCTCACTGACCGCCGACAGATGATAGCGTGCCGCCCCTTCCGTGCCGCCGGGGTCTTCCATGAAATCCACGGGGCCGCGGGCAAAAAGATGGTTGCTGAGGCTGTAGCGAAACTGCGGGGTAAAGCCGTACAGCATGCCGCAGCGGGAGAACTGCCAGGGGATGTACACCCGCAGGGAGCCATTCACAAACGGCTCCTTCCTAAGGGCCGTATTCACAGAGACGTTGCCGGAGGACACGCCAAAGCGCCGAAGCACAAAAAACTGCTGCGCCGCCTGGTCTCCTGCGTCCAACTTGAATTCAAAAATGGGAAGCCAGCCGGAATAGGTGGTCCTGAGATGGAAGGCGTTGCGCCAGGCGCCCTTGCGGTCGGGGTCCCGGTGGATACCATAACCCAACACGCCGGAGAAAGTGCTTAAAGTATTCTGGAAGAAGCCCGTAAGCCCCAGCGAAGCATACTCATAGGTAAAGTCAAAGGAGTCCTTGACAATGGCATCCCCATCCAGATACAGCGGCAGCCAGGAATGCAGGCTGGTGTGCCCCAGTTTGCTGTAACGCTTGGGAGCCGAGAACGCCACCGCCTGCGCAAAGTCCGGCTGGGGGCCCAAAGAGGCTTCCTGCTCCCGCAGTTTGTCCTCGATGGGATGGGGCGCCAATTGAGAAAACTCCGCCTCACGGGGCTGCAAGTCCGATTCTTCCACACTGAAGAGCATTTTTCCCTGGAGGGTTTGTGAAGTGCAGTACAGCAGTTCCCCTGCCCGGCAAAAATCCGAGGCGCCATAGCGGGTGGCCGTGAGCTGCACCAGGCGGCCGGTGGAGGGCTCATAGCGGTACAGCTCATTCACGCCGCTACGGTCCGACACCCATTCCAAGGCCCCGTCGTGGCTCCCGAAATTCACCACCTTCTGAGCCGATGGTGCCAGTTTCTGCCGCCACTCGTTTCCCTCCCAGTGCATCCAGAGGCCATATCCCTCCGGCCCGATGCCCAGGGCATAGAGGGCACCGTCCAGCCAGGCCGTCTCCGTGAACTGCACCCCGGAAGGGACGCCCCAGTCTTCGCTGATTTCTCCGCTGTCCGGGCTCATCACCAGCACGGTCTGGGAGCCGTCCGTACGGTATTCTATCACCGCCATACAGGAGCCGTCATCGGCCACTTGCGGCGAATAATAACGCTTTCCGGAAACAAGGGTGCACACTTTGTTCCGGCGCACATCGTAATAGCAGAGGGCCGAAGAGCCCGACAGCGACCAGCGCGGGTCCCGCCGCGTTTCTGACCAGTAAATGCGCCCGCGCGTAGCGTCATAGGAAAGCTGTGAGGAGTGCGCGCCTATGGAATGCTTCCTGACCGCGCGCCCCTCTGTAATCTCCACAAGCTCAGCGGGATACAGATAACCGGAGCGCACGGCGAAGAGCCTTCCACCGGCCCAGACAGGGTTCTGGTAATCTACCGGGAAAGACTCCTCGGCCGTTACCGGGGTGAGCGTAAGGAAGGGTCCGCGTTCCCGGGCCGATGCCTGCCAGACCTCGTTGAAACTGTCCATCAGCAGCGGAAAGGCGTTTTTGAATTTCTTCTGACCGGTGACCGCCTTGATGACCCGATGGAAACTGCCGGGGGTAAATGGCAGGGGATGGTGCAGCGAGCGCTCGATGACCTCTTTGGTAAACAGCGGATTATCTGTAAGATAGCGGCCGCCGGCAATGCCCATGTAGCTGATTTTGTAAAGGTCCGGCGTGAATTTCTTGTAGGAGCCGAAGTACCAGTGATTCCAGCTGCGGTAGTCGCCCTGGTCCAGCGCCACCTGGATGTAATTGAGAAAATCGGCCGTATAGGCACGTGTGCCGCGGTTCAGACCCGTTTCGGCCGCCACGGCATCGCCTTCGCCCATGGAAGAATCAAAGTACAGCGCCCAGCCCAGGGCGTTCCACGCCTGCCCCACAATATAGGGAAAAGGTTTCATGAAGCCTTTGGCCGATAACTGGAGCTGCGCCTGGTGCCGGGGCTCGTGGGAGGCCAGCTGCACCGGCCAGGGCACAGGGTCGGCGCCGTAAGCGTCCGGCATGGTATAGAGGTCCATCCGCCAGGGCGCACAGACCATGGAGCCGTTGGAATAGGGATAATGCGTATGCAGCACCACCGGCATCCTCCGGCGCCTTCCTTCGCCGGGGACCTCCCCAATGCTCCTTCCCAGTGGCTGGCGGAACTGCTCCAGCAACGTCCCGTAAACGCGGGCCAGGGAATCGGCACCCTTAGGGTAAACTATTTCATAATGAGACGTTTGAACGCTATACCAGCGCAGGTGGCCAGGGTCGTCGCCGGTCAGGAAAAACTGGGCATGGAGCGGTAGCGTGCAAAGGGTGCACAGGAGGAGGGCCAGGAAGGATTTTCGCATAGCGGGAATCAGTACTGCGCCAGGGCGCTAAGAACACGCTCCGGAAGGGCATCCTTCAGCAGGACCACCTTATCGGCATCCAGTAGATAGAGGGAAGGCAGGGCCCTCACACTGTACAGGCGGTCGGTGCGGATGGTGTAAGTGGGGTCGTAGCCGTTGATCCAATCCTTGGGATAGTCGGCAATGCCGGCCTTCCAGAGCTCGATATCCTCGTCAATGTAAATGTCCACCACTTTCAGGGCGCCCTCGCCGATGAGGGCTTTCACCGAAGGGGTGTTTTCCATTTGCTGCACCAGTTCCTTGCAGGCATGGCAGTCCGGATGGCCGAAAATAAGGAGGGTCCGCCAGGCTTTGATGCTGTAGAGCGTGCGGCGCTTTCCGGCGCTGTCAATGAAGCTAAAATCGGCCGCAGGAGTGCCTGTACGGTTCATTTGGCAGGTCTGGGCATCCCAGCGGCAGGCCATCCTGAGGGACTCCTCCGTAAGCGGGGATACGGCCAGGCCCTCGGCAAAGGGCAGGTACAGGTCTTCGCTCCTTACCGGAGAGTTGGGGTCAAAGAAGTAACGGGTGACAAGGGCCGATACCTCCTTGTACACAATGCCCTCCGGATGGGCCGCCTGGAAACTTTCCAGCCTCCCAAAACAGGCCGACATGGCCTTCTGCCCCTCACCCAGCGGCATTTCCTCCAGCATGGAGGCAAAAAGCCCCACCTGCTCCTCCACCTTCACTGCTGCTACACCGTTGATGGTAAGGGAATCACAAGCATAGAGCTGCGTGGTGTCGCAGAAACGGTCCCAGAAATGCTGCGCAATCCACTGCAGGCGCTGCTGGGGCTCCGTTATCATCATGGGCACCTCCGCCATGGGAAAATCCCGGACAGAAGGCGCTACTGCGGCCTTTTTGGGACCGCAGCTGAGCAGCAGGGGCAGCAGCAGTAGCAGAAGAACGGTTTTTCTCATTTACCGCGCGTCAAAAACCCAGATAATGGCCTCTTCCAGCACTTCGCCGCGGCGGAGCACCGTGGAGGGGAAGCCGGGCTGGTTGGGGGAATCGGGGCAGTGCTGGCACTCGATGGCCACGGCGTCGTAGTCCTCATACTCCTTGCCGGATTTTCCCTGCGGGCAGCCTTTGAGCCAGTTGCCGGTGTAAACCTGGACCGCCGGCTGGGTGGTGAGCACCTCCAGATGACGGCCGCTCACGGCGCCCCAAAGGTCGGCGGCCGTAGTGAGCTGGCCGGGCATGGCACCGTCAATGAGGTAGCAGTTGTCATAGCCCTTGCCGTATTTGAGGGCCGGGAAATCGGCCCGGATGTCCTGGCCGATGGTTTTGGCCTCCACGAAATCCATGGGGGTGCCGGCCACATCCTCGGCGCTGCCCAGCGGAATCAGGGTTTCGTCCGTAGGAAGCCACTGGGAGGCATTGAGTTCCAGGCGGTGGTCCAGCACGGAACCGCTGCCGTCGCCGTCCAGGTTGAAGTACACATGGTTGGTGAGGTTCACTACGGTGGGCTTGTCGGTGACGGCCGTAAGGATGAGTTTGAGGGAATTGTCCTCGCCCCAGCTGTAATGGGCCACCACTTTCAAGTTGCCGGGGAAACCGGCTTCGCCGTCTTCGGAGAAGTACATGAACTCCACGGCATCTCCCTCTATGCGGCTGTCCCAAACCTGGTTCTGGAAGCCCTCAGGGCCGCCATGCAGGTGGTTGGGGCCGTTGTTCACGGGAAGGCTGTACTCCACGCCGTCCAGGGTGAATTTACCCTTGGCGATACGGTTGGCGTATCGGCCGGGAATTTTTCCGGAGCAGGGGCCGTCGGCAAAATAATCCAGGGCGTTTTTATAGCCCAGGACCACATCGGAGAGCTTGCCGTCTTTGTCCGGCACAACGATGGACACAATGCCTGCGCCCACGCTGCAAAGTTCCACATAAGCGCCGGAAGCGTTGGTAAGGGTGTATTTAAGGATTTCTTTTCCTTGGGGGGAGATGCCCCAGACTTGTTGGGTGATTGCCATAATTAACCTATGAATTTTGATAGCCAGGCGGCATCCACGGTGGCAAAACCGGGTGCCGGATGAATGGACGGATTCCGGGAAAGGATGCCCCGGGCGTCTTCGTAAACATGAAAGCCGATGTTGAGCACCTGCATCTGCCCCTTGAGCGGAAGCGCCATCACCAGCTCATTGTCGGCCCCCTCCATGCGGAGGAAGCGCAGGGGCGCATCCAGGGCTTCGGGGTTTTTCTGGGCCAGTTCGTGGCGGGTCACCCATTTGCACACTTCCATCACCGTGTCTTCCAGACCGGCGTCGTGGAGGTTCACTTTCTCCACCAGGTCACCCACTTCCCGCACCAGGCGGAAGGTGTAGCCTTCCAGGTCCTTGACGGCATCGGCCACCGCCTGAGGCGGCTCCTGCCCTCCCGGAAGCAGCCAAACCATGAGTTTGGCGTCCGGGTCGTGGTAAAGGGTCTGGTAGCGGAGGAGGTTGCGGGTTCCGCAGTAGGGGCACTCCCACACGAATAACGAGCCGTCCTTGACCCGGGCTTTGAGCTCCGGATCAAGGGCGACGTTGATGCTCTCGTGCAGGGAAACCTCCGTGGGCCGATGGCAGTTACTACAGTTTGCGGGCGCCATCGGAGATTACTACGTTATAAACCTTGGGGGCGTGGCCGAATTTCTGGGTGAATTCCTTCACGGCGGTGTCTACGAAGACGTCGTAAAGCTCGTTCTTCACCAGGTTGATGGTGCAGCCGCCAAAGCCGCCGCCCATGACGCGGGAGCCGGTGACGTCCATCTTGCGGGCCAGTTTGTTCAGGAAGTCCAGTTCTTCGCAGGACACCTCGTACAGGCGGCTGAGGCCGAAGTGGGTCTGGTACATCATTTCACCCACGGTCTCATAGTCGTCGCGCTCCAGGGCGTCGCACACATCCAGCACGCGCTGAACTTCACCAATCACATATTCGGCGCGGAGGAAGTCTTCCTGGGAAATCTCCTCGCGCACTTCGTCCAGCCACAAGCGCTTGGCATCGGAGAGGAATTCCACTTCCGGATGGTTCTTGCGGATGGCGGCGGCCGCCTTCTCGCAGGATTCACGGCGCTTGTTATAGGCGCTGGAGGCCAGTTCGTGCTTTACGCAGGAGTCGATGAGCACCACGCGGTAGCCGTCCGGATGGAAGGGGAAATACTTGTATTCGCCGGTTTTGCAGTTCAGGCGCATGAGGGCGCCGTGCTTGCCGAAGATGGAAGCAAACTGGTCCATGATGCCGCACTTGACGCCGCAATAATTGTGCTCTGTGCTCTGGCCGATGCGGGCCAGCTCAAACTTGTCAATCTTATTGTTGTTGAAAAGGTCGTTGATGGCAAAGGCGAAGGTGCTTTCCAGGGCAGCGGAAGAGCTGAGGCCGGCACCGGCAGGAACATCGCCGGAAAAAACGGCATCGAAGCCTTCCACCTTGCCGTCGCGCTTGAGCACTTCGCGGCAAACGCCAAAGACGTAACGGGCCCACTGCTGCTCAGGCTTGTCTTCTTCCTGCAGGCCGAATTGCACCTTTTCGTCAAAATCCAGGGAGAACACGTTCACTTTGTCGGTTCCGTTGGGCCTGATGGCCGCCATGATGCCAAAATTGATGGCTCCGGGGAACACGTAACCGCCATTATAGTCCGTATGTTCACCAATGAGGTTGATACGGCCGGCCGAAGCATACACCTGTGCGCCTTCACCGAAGAGCGCTTTGAACTTTGCAAGAATTTTGTCTTTCATATCTGTGTGTTATTAGTTTTTCTGTTATCATACAAATATAACTATTCTTTCACATTTAGCCAAATGGGACAGTGGTCGGAAACGCCGCCCAGGTAGCGCGGCCCGGAATAGGTTCGGAGGGGTTTCTCCCCGGAAAAAGCCTTGTCGGGGGCCATCAGGAAGGGGATTCGCACAATTTTCATGGCCGATGTCCTTACCTGAGGCGAAACGAAAAACAGATCGATGAGTTCCCATTTTCCTTGATACTTGATGGTCCCTTCCCCTTTGTTGTGAAGCGGCAGGGCCAGGTTCCGAAGGGGCTCCAGCCGCCTGTACAGGGGATTGTCCGGGGTGTCATTGAAATCTCCCATGGCCATTACGGGCGCGGGAGCCAGGGAATCGGCCAGGGCCCGCAGGCGCTCTACGGCCCTTTTGCGACGCGGCTCCGACACTTCCGCCCCGCCGTACTTGGAGGGATGGTGGTTGATGAGAAAAGTAAGCGTATCGGCCCGCCGGGTACGCACTTGCACCAGCAGGATGTCCCGGGTGGCCATGCGCGAAGAATCGGCCTCATAGAGCGGACAGGCTTTGGCCGATAAAAGTTCCAGGCGGGAACTTCTGTAAAGAAAGGCTACGTCAATGCCGCGCGGGTCCCCGGAGTCAAAATGCACCAGGCGGTAATCCAGTTTCCTAAGGGCCGTTCCTTGCAGTAAACACCTCAGGACAAAGGCGTTTTCCACCTCGGCAAAACCCACAGCATCCGGCAGGCCGCCTTCCTGCCCGGCCGTCCAGAGGAGGGCTTTCGCGATGGCATCGGCCTTGGCCTGGAAGCGCCGGCGGGTCCAGTGCCGCTCCCCGCGCGAGGAAAACTCGGCGTCCGAGACGGAGGTACTGTCGTTTTTCCAGTCAAAGAAATTCTCCAGGTTCCAGAACATCACCCGGAGCGTATCGGCCTGGCCCCCGGCCCTGTCTTCAACCTGGCTTCCGGCCTTTCCATCGGCCTTTAAACCGCCCTGCAGCAGCCATAGCGCCGCCATCAGCGCCACCATCATTCCTTTCATGCCCCAAAGTTACCCATTCCCCAATACACCCGGAAAGGCTATCTCCCTTATCCTCAGTCATTTACATAAAAACAGTAAGCAAAAATTGCTTACTGTTTTTATGGAAACAACTGATTATCAGAGAGTTGACTGAATGGTAATTTGGGCCGATGGAAGCGGGAATCAAACATTAAACAGAAAGTGCATGATGTCGCCGTCCTGGACAACGTAGTCCTTGCCTTCCACGGCCATCTTGCCGGCGGCACGGACGGCCGCTTCGGTCTTGAGGGCCACGAAGTCTTCGTATTTGATAACCTCGGCGCGGATGAAGCCCCGCTCGAAGTCCGTGTGGATGACACCGGCGGCGCGGGGAGCCTTGTCCCCTGCCTTGATGGTCCAGGCGCGGCACTCATCGGCCCCGGCGGTAAAGAAGGTCCTGAGGCCCAGCAGTTTATACGCGCTTTGAATGAGGCGCACAACGCCGCTTTCTTCCAGACCCATCTCCTGAAGGAACATCTGGCGGTCTTCGTACTCCTCAATCTCGGCAATTTCGGCCTCCGTCTTGGCGGCAATGACCAGAATCTCCGCGTGTTCGGAGGCAACCGCTTCGCGCACGGCGTCCACATAGGCGTTCCCGCTGGCGGCCGATGCCTCGTCTACATTGCAAACATAGAGCACCGGCTTGTTGGTGAGGAGATAGAGGTCTTTGGCCATCTGCTCCTCCTCCGCGTTTTCCGGCACCACGGTGCGGCAGCTTTTGCCCTGCAGCAGCACTTCGCGGTAACGCACAAGCAAAGAGAGCAATTTCTTGGCCTCCTTGTCCCCGCCCGTAGTAGCCATCTTCTCCACTTTCTTGATGCGGTTCTCTACGGTTTCCAAGTCCTTGATTTGCAGCTCGGTATCTACCACCTCCTTGTCACGGACCGGGTCCACTGAGCCGTCCACGTGCACAATATTGCCGTCGTCAAAACAGCGGAGCACATGCAGGATGGCGTCGGTTTCACGGATGTTGGCCAGGAACTGGTTGCCCAGGCCCTCTCCCTTGGAGGCGCCTTTTACCAGACCGGCAATGTCCACAATTTCCACCGTGGCGGGAATGGTGCGCTTGGGCTGGCAAATGTCCGTGAGCACCTCCAGGCGCTTGTCCGGCACATTGGTGGAGCCCACATTAGGGTCGATGGTGCAGAAGGGGAAGTTGGCGCTCTGCGCTTTCCCGGAACTGACACAGTTAAACAAAGTAGACTTGCCTACATTCGGCAGGCCGACGATACCGCATTTCAGTGACATAGTATTCTTTTAAAAAAGATGCCCGGTCGGGGCCGGGCATGACTTATGGGATTACCCTATCTATTAATAGAAACGGGCACGGTTGTCGGTGACGGTCTTGTCCATCATCAGGGGCAGCAGCATCTGGTCGTGATAGCTGTCAATGCGGGCCTGGGCGGCCTTGGCATCGTCCTCGGTGTAGTAGGCGCCGGTTTCACGGCCGTTCACCTGGAACACATAGGTACCCATGATACCGGCAACAGGACCGGAGATAACCCCTTCCTTGGCGGCAGCCACGGCACCTACGAAGGCGGGCTCGGTGGTGGGGGCGCTGCTGGTGGAGAAGGTGATGTCGGAGAGATTGGACACGCTCACGCCCAATTTTTCGGCAATGGCCTCCAGGCTGGTAAGCCCCTCAATCTGAGCGGCTACATCGGCGCAGCGCTTCTGGGCATAAGCCTCACGATAGAGCTGGGTGCGGATGTTTTCGGAAACCTCGTCCAGCTTGGCAACCCCCTCTTTGTGGGCAGCCTTCACGGCCACTACAAAGAAGTAATTGTTATCCACGGTGATGATACCGGAAGCCTTGCCGGGCTTGTTGTCAAAGGCCCAACGGGTCACTTCCTTGGCATGGCCGATGGAACCGTAAGTATCGGTGCCCTCGTTGATGGTGAGGCTGCGGGAATAGATACCGGTGGAGTCGCAGGCGGCCTTGTAGTTGTCCAGCTTGCCGGCGGTGCGCACGGCCAGGAGGTTGGCCTTGTTGTAAGTGGCGGCATAGGTTTCCTTGCTGGGCAGGGTAGCTTTCTCAAACACAGCCACTTTCTTCTTGGCTACAGGAGCGGTGGTCCTCACAACTTCCACAATGTGCACACCATACTGGGTGGTAATCACATAGGGCTGGCCCACCTTGGCGGTAAGCACCGACTCAAAACCGGGAATCATCATGTTCTGGGACATCCAGCCGATGTTCCCCAGCTCGCCGTCGGCGGCATTGCCCTGATCCAGGGAATAGAGGGTGGCCAGGGAGGAGAAGTTGTTCTTGTTCACCACGCCCATGAGGCTGTCGGCCGTGTGGCGGGCATCGGCACCCTGCAGCATGATGTGACGCACATAGGCGGAATCGGGCACATTGGCCGTTTCCATGATACGGGCGGCATAGAAGGTTTCACCGGACTTGTAGATGGGGGAAACACCCTCTTTGTTGGCAGCCACGAAGGCATCCACGTCGCGGTTCACGCTGCGCAGGTCGCCTTCCTTCACCCAGCGGTCGCTCCACTGGCGGTCGCTGTTGCGCTGCAGGAAAGCCCGCACGTTGTCCGTGGAGGCAAACTCATCGTACTGCTTCACGAATTCGTCGTTCTGGGCGGCGATATCGGCCTGGGAAGGCGTTACCTCGAAGACGGCGTACTCGATGTCGCGGGTGGCCTGCTGACGGAAGTTGTCCTTATGGGTGTCATAGAACTTCTTAATCTCGGAGGAAGAAACCACAACGGCGGAATCTGTAGGGAAATAGCTGTTGGGAGCCATAACAAAGCTTACGGAAGCCGTGGTGTTATTCTCGGCCATGGCATTTTTCTGCTCCAGGGAGTTCACATAGGAACCGGCGTTGAACAGGCCCATGTACTTCTCCGTGTAGCGGTTTGTGCGGACGGTGTTGAGGAGGTAGTTCCTCAGCAGCAGGCCGCGGCCGCTTTCATCGGCGGCGGTATTCTCCATGAACTCGCTCACTGCGGCGGGAGAGAAGTTGCCGTTCTGGTCGTTGAAAATACCCAGGGAAGCAATGACCGGGGAAATTTGCTCGCCGATAATCAGGTCCACCTGCTCCTGCTGGCCCACGCGGATGCCCGCTTTCTCGATGGTGGGAATCACGAGGTTCTCATTCACCAGGTTCTGCCAGGCCATTTCGCGGGTCTGACGCTGGGCTTCTTCGCTGGAAGCGGAAGTGCCGGTGAGCATTTCACGGATTTCGGAGAACTGCTTCACCTCCTGGTCGAAGTCTGTGTAGGAGATGGATTTTCCATTGATTTTGCCGACATCGTACTTGGAAGACGCACTCTGGATGGTCTGGATGATGTCGGACGGATTCACAAGGAAGAGTAAAAGACCGAAGGCAATGATGAGGGATGCACCAATGCCGAATTTAGTTCTGATGGTCTCAAGAGCTGCCATTTTCGTATATATTTTTTAATTTTTCTTTCCTTTTAGCCTAAGGGCTGCAAATTTAGCTATTTTCTTCGAAAGTATCACTATTTTTTTAACATGGGGCCGATAAAATTCACGGAGTCCACCACCACCTTAGTGCTGTCGTTATCAATGATAAATTCATTGTCGAAGGGATTGAGGAGGATGGCATTGCGTGCCATTTCATCCGAGCGCATGCCGTAGCCCTGCATGGAACCGGACGGGGAATACATCTTGATATAACAGTCTGTCCAGATTTCCTTGGTCTTGCTGTCCCAGTAGAGCGTATCGGTTTCCATGGTCTCCTGCTTGAGGATGTTCCGAATCACCACATGGCCGAAGGCCGACCACAGTTCCTCCCCCTTTTTGGCAAACTTGTCGTGCCGGGCTTTCTGCGAAACGATGGTGGTTTCCAGGACACCGCCTTCGCCGTAACCGAAGACGCGAAGGCCCCTCGGGAAGAGGTCGTACGAGAGGGTATCATGCTCATAAACCTCCATCCTGGGCGCCTCCACGCGCATTTTCAGCTGGCCGTTCTCTGACTGGACAAAGAACATGCTGTCCACAGCCTGGAGCGGAATCTTGTCCAAATCCAGCTTCTCGGCCTCCGACAGATGGCTTTTGCAGGAATAAACGACGAAAGCAAGCGCCAAAGCGCTTGCCATCATCTTAAATATGTTGCAAAGTTTCACTAGCGGCGTACGCGTACGGTAGTGGAAGCACTCATACCGCCGCAGGAAACGGTGTAGCCCTGACCGGCGCTGAGGTCATACATGAAGATTTCGCTGGCCTCCGGATAATAGATGCTCACGCGGCCGATAGCAGAAGCGGCGTCATCGGCCAGGGTGGGATCGGCGGTGCGGGCCTTCTGGTAGAAGTCTGTGGCTACCCAATAGCGGGCATATTTGTCCACTTCGCCGGAGCAAGGGGTGGAAGCCCAGAGGTTACCCATGATCATGTAGGCACCGCCGGCTACGGAAGCGTCCAGGTCGATGGCCTTCTTGGCGGCATCGAAAGCCTTGCCGCGCATGCCGTTGGAATAGGCGAACTTGGCCAGTTCATAGAAGTACTGGGCGTCGGTGGCGTCATCGGATTCCGGGGAAGCGATGGCGTCTTCCAGGTAACGGCAGGCATCGGCCACATTGCCGCGGGCGGCATTCAGGCGATACAGGGCATAGGCGCTGCGGTAGGAAGGATCCAACTTGTACATGGAGGTGACAGCCTTCAGATAGAGCTCGTTGGAAGCGCAGTCTTCGGCGCTGTTCATCAGGCGCACAATGTTGGAAACCAGGGCCAGGTTCTCAGGATCGGCCTCGTAACGGGGACCGAAGATGTTGATGAGGTTCTCGCAGGAAGCCACTTTGCTGTCGGCAAACAGCGACTGCACGGCGGAACGGGCTTTGGCGTTTTCCTCTACCTCGGCGTCGTTCTTGGCCTCAAGCTCTGACAGCAGGCCGTTGTACTTCTCAAAGTAGGCAATGACTTCGTCGGCGGCCATCTTGTTTTCACGGTACAGGGCCACGCTGGCGTTGAAAGCGTTGACAATGATGCCGGTGTTGGTCTTGTTGCCCAGCTGGTCCACAATGTCATTGAGGTTCTTGAAAAGATACTCCTGATCGTTGCCGTTGAGCGCAATATAATTGATGATATAGTTGCCCTTGTTGTTGAGGAGCTCGTACTTGTTTTCAACTACCACACCGCCCTTTTTGGCCGTAGGATAGTTGGCAAGACGCTCGTCCAGCAGGGTAAGCAGGGTGTCATACTGTGCCTTGGCAAGGTCTGTGTTCTTGAGACGGATGTTCTTTTCAATTTCCATCTTCATGAGCGTGGCACCGTGCACATAGATGTTCTGTTTGAAGTTCTTGGGGCACAATGCATAAGCCTTACGCCAGTTGGGGAGGGCGCTCTGATAATTCTTCTGCTTGTAATACTCCTGATAATAAGAAGCATAGGTGTTGCAGTCTTCCTGTGCAACAGCCTGCTTTCCGGTGCTCACAAAGGCAACGGCAGCAGCAAGTAAGATGAAGCTAAACTTTTTCATTTGTGCAGTATTTTTAATTTTTATTGTCAATTATTGTACCATTCTATTCGTAAGGCCGTTTCTGGAACCAGATATCAAAGATATTGAAGCCCACATTGAAGCCGATATAAGTCTCTTTCACCTGCGAAGTGGCAAGGCCGCGGCGTCCCAGTTCCACCCCTACGGAAAGGCCGTTGTACCAGCGGAATACCGGCAGAGTCATGCCCAGGGTAAGGCCGATGGTATTGACGTGCGCGCCGTCTACCGTATAATAAGACTGGTCGAAATACGCGCCGGCCCGGTAAGTGCAGCGTTTGAGGAAATAACGGATGTCGTTGCGGTTGGGGGTATATTCAAAGCCCGCCCTGAAACTTTGCCCCACGGAAGAGTTGAATACCACATCGCCCACATTGGACAGGCCCGGAACCGTTTCCAGGGCACTGTTGCTCCAGTTGGAACGGGAATAGTCCACTTCTATGAGGAGGTTGTCCGCTTTGCGGTAGCTGATCCCCACTCCCAGTTCATCGCCCAGGCGTACGCCCTTATCGGTGAGGGAAGCATCGGCCCGCTCACGGTAATAGCTGCCCAGTTCCCGGTAATGGATGCTGTAGCCCAGCATGGGGGTGGAGAACTTATAGGTGGCACCCACCGTGAGGTAAGCCCCCCGTCCCAGCGGCTGCTCGTACTGGAGGCCCAGCCTGGCCGAAAAATTGCGTACCTGCAGGGAGTCTCCGGAGGCCGATGAGCGGTAAGAATCGTCCGTGTAGGTAAGGGTTGCACTCTTGTTGATGTTGCCGAAGATAAAATTGAATTCGGCGCCCAGAGAGAGCCTTTCCCAGAGTGTAACCGCCACAGCGTCAAATACTTTGTACAATCCGCCGTTGCCGGCCGACGTGAAAGTGCTCTTCTGGTAATAAGGATTGAGCTCCGAATAAGTGATTTTGTAGCCTACGTCGCTGTAAGGGGTGACTCCCAGCATCATGGCCGTATGCTTCCACATGGGGAAGGAAATCAAAAAGTCGTCGATGTTCACAATGTTGTTGACGCCCCTCTTGTCTCCTTCCGAGAAAAAGGCGAAACGGCCGTCCACCCCGAAATCGGCCATGAAGGAAAGGGAATCGCGGGCGGTGATGGAAGCCGGATTCACGATGTTCACGAAGCGGTGGTTGCGGGCTGCAACGCCCACGCCGCCCATACCGCGGTTCCAGGCGGTACCTCCCTGGTGCAACAGGCCGGGACCAAAGACGGAATAGGGAGAGAAACCGCTATAAGTTCCGTCCGTCTGCGCCAGGGCAGACAAGGCGGTAAACAGCAGCAGCACAGCAGCCAAACACCTATTTTTCATTCTTCTGAACATACTCGTCGGCAATTAAGGCCAACCCCATAAGCACGAGGTTGCAAATTACAAAGATGGAACTTTTCATCCGTTTTGCAAAATAATTCGCATCTCCGCCGGTAAATACCACAATATTGTCCGGATGAAGATTCAGGTAGCCTTCAATTTCAAATATAATGCCTGAAACTACTCCGCTCTCCATGGAAGCCGTTTCCGAAAGCCCTACCAGCTCCGGTTTTTCCGGGATGTCCACCAGGGGCAGCGAGCGGGAATAGCGGTGCAGGGCCTTAAAGCGGGTACGGCAGCCCAGGGAGATGTTTCCGCCCCGGTATACCCCGTCCGCAGCGGTAAAATCTACGGAAAGCGTGGTGCCGAAGTCCACGATGGTGCAGCCCCTTCCATTGAATAAGTATCTGGCAGCCAGGATGGAAGCCACCCTGTCATAGGAAAGGTAAGAAGGCAGCCCATGGGAAAGCAGCTGTTCTTTGTGACCGCGGTCCAGCACCAGCAGGCGGCCGCATTCGGCCTCAAGGGCAGCAAGGTCTTCCTCTGAAAGCGGATACACGGAAGACACCACCATGACGGCCGGTTTTTCTCTGGCGGTAAGCGACAGAATGAAGTCCAGGAATTTCTCCCCCTGGTAACGGAAGGTCTTTCCTAAGGTCATCCGCTCTGTCCAGGCAGCTTTAAGGGCCGTATTTCCTATTTCTACAACCAGATTTGACATAACCCGCAAATTTAAGCATTATTGCAATCTTTTCAAAATTGCAAGGGCCTTGGAGAAGGAATTCACCCCCCGGCTAACCGTCCTGAGCCGGCCGCCGTCCTGGTTGAATTTGTAGTCGTCAGGATAGGCGCTCACCCGCGAAAGGATGGTCTCAAACTGCTTGGACTGATAGAAAGGCGACAGGGGATTGTTCACAAAGAACATAATCTGCATCCCGTTCTTGATAATAATCTTCTCAAAGCCCATGGAAGAACCTAAATTCCTGATCTTCACTACATTCATAAGGTTGGATACTTCCTCTGGAAGGGGGCCGAAACGGTCCTGAATCTGGGTGGCCAGGCGGTCAATTTCCCGGTCGTCGGTCATGGCATCCAACTGTTTATAGATGCGAATCTTTTCGGCCATGATATTGATGTACTCGTCCGGAATAAAGGCAGGACGGTCGGTTTCTATGGTGCAGTCCTGTACATAGCGCTCCCGGCCCGGCCTGGTAACGGAAGCAGTTCCGCTTTCCATACCCAGTTCCTCCATGGCCTCCGAAAGAATCTTCTGGTAGGTTTCATAGCCCATGTCGGAGATAAAGCCGCTTTGTTCGGCCCCCAGAAGGTTGCCGGCGCCACGGATGTCCAGGTCCTGCATGGCAATATTAAAGCCGCTGCCAAGGTCGGAGAACTCTTCTATGGCGCGGAGCCTGCGGCGGGCATCGTCCGAAATGGACACCAGCGGCGGTACAATGAGATAACAGAAAGCCTTTTTGTTGGACCTGCCCACCCGTCCGCGCAGTTGATGCAGGTCACTGAGGCCGATATTCTGCGCCTGGTTCACAATAATGGTGTTGGCACTGGGAATATCCAGGCCGTTTTCGATGATGGTGGTGCAAAGAAGGAGGTCATCCTCGCCCCGCATGAAAGAGAGCATCTTGTCTTCCAGCTCCCGGGCTTCCATCTTGCCGTGCGCCACGCAAATTTTCATATCCGGGACCAGCCGGTGAAGGATATCCTCAATGGAGGGCAGTTCCTCCACCTTGTTATGCAGGAAGAAAATTTGTCCGCCCCGGTTCAGTTCATAATTGATGATGCTCTTGATTTCGTCCTCGTTAAACAGCACTATCTCTGTCTGGATGGGAATGCGGTTGGGCGGAGGCGTCTGGATAATGGAAAGGTCCCGCGCGCCCAGCAGCGAAAACTGAAGGGTACGGGGAATGGGCGTAGCCGTAAGGGTAAGGGTATCGATGTTGTGCCGCACCTGGCGCAGTTTTTCCTTGGCCGATACGCCAAACTTCTGCTCCTCGTCAATAATCAGCAGCCCCAGGTCTTTGAATGCAAAACCCTCGCCCAGAATCTTGTGCGTACCAATAAGAATGTCTATTTGGCCTTCCTCCAGGCGTTTTTTGATGTCGCTGATTTGTTTGGCCGTCCGGAGCCGGCTCACATATTCCACCGTGCAGGGAAGGTGCTGAAGGCGCGCTTTGAACGTCTCATAATGCTGGAGACTGAGGATGGTGGTGGGTACCAGCACGGCCACCTGTTTGGAGTCGCAAACGGCCTTGAATGCCGCCCGGATGGCAATTTCCGTTTTTCCAAAACCCACATCGCCGCATACCAGGCGGTCCATGGGGCAGCTGTCTTCCATGTCTTCCTTCACCGCCTTGGTGGCCTTTTCCTGATCCGGCGTATCCTCATACATAAAGGACGACTCCAGCTCTTCCTGCAGGTAAGTATCGGCCGAAAAAGCGAAACCCTTGGAAGAGCGCCGCTTGGCATAGAGCTGGATCAGTTCCTTGGCAATGTCCTTTACGCGCGACTTGGCGGCCGATTTCATATTGCTCCAGGTCTTGGAGCCCAGCTTGTTGATGCGCGGAGGTTCCCCTTCCTTGGAACGGAAGCGGGAAATTTTGTGCAGCGAATGCACCGACACAAACACCACATCGCCGCCGGCAAAGAGGAGTTTCACCACTTCGTGCACCCGGTCGTGGTCGTCCTTCATTTTCACCAGACCGCCGAAAACGCCCACCCCGTGGTCTATATGAACAATGTAATCGCCCACATTGAAAGCACTCAAGTCGTTGAGCGTGAGCTGTTCACTCTTGTCTACCGTACGGCGGATGCGCACGCGGTGGAAACGGTCAAAGATTTCATGGTCAGAGTACCAGCAAACCTTGTCGTCGTTGTCTATAAAACCCGCATGGATGTTTTTTCCCTTCACAAACTCCGGCAGCACCGCCCCTTCTTCCTGCAGCATAATGGAACGCAGGCGATCCAGCTGGCTTTCCTTCTCTCCAAAAATGTAAACCTTATACTTGTTTTCTATCTTGGAGGCAATGTCTCCCAGCAGCAGTTCAAAATTCTTGTTGAACACCGGCTGGGGCGAAATATTGAACTGAACCGCCTCTACGTCCTGTTTTCCCAGCGGTATATCCAAAAAGACATGCCTCAAAGAAAGCAGCGCCGGGAAAAACGCCCGCTCCTTATACATGTCGGAGGAATCCAGCCAGACGGTAGCATCGGCCTTGAGGAGTTCCAGAAGGCTTTGTCCGCCTTCTTCCTCCCTGGCAGCAATGTCCGGATAGATATCGGCCTTTTCCACCTTTTCAATGGAAAGCTGGGTGTTGCAGTCGAAGGTATGGATTTTATCAATCTCGTTCCCAAAAAAACTCACGCGGTAGGGTTTGTCCAGCGAATAGGAAAAGATATCTATCACAGCCCCGCGCACGGCAAACTGTCCGGGGGCCGATACAAAGTCCACCTTCCCAAATCCCAGTTTCAGGAGCCTGGTTTGCAGGTTTTGATACGATACTTCCTCCCCCGCGGTAAGGGTAAAGAGCGCCTCATTGAGCTTTTTTTCTCCGGGAATCTTCTCCTCCAGCGCCTCGGGATAAGTGACAATAAAAAGCGGAGAAGCGTCGGGGTGCAATAGCTGGCCGATGGCCGCTGTGCGCTGAACTCCCAGCGAAGACTTATAATTGCTGTGTTCCACCGTTTTTCCCGATTCGGGCAGGAAGAACACACAGTCACCTTCCAAAAGGTGATAAAGGTCGGCGGCGCAGTATTCGGCCGATTCCCGCGTAGGAAGCACGATAAAATGGATTCCTTCGGCGGCAACCTGGGACACCACCGCCCAGCGGGCCGACAAGAAGAGCCCGCTGCAAAACACTTCAGGGTAAGATTGAAGCCGGTTTTGCAGGCGGATGCTTTGGGATGAACTTATTAACATTTCCACCCTTTTTCCCTGTTGAAAACCTGTTGATAAGCCTGTTAATAACTGCTTTACAGATTTTTCACCCTGCTTATTCCCTGCTTATTCACAGGCAATGCGCAGGTTTTCAACACTTTAAAATTTATATAAATTAATGATTTTTAAACACTTAATAAAGTTTTGAACATTTTAACAAGTGTATTAAAAACATCAATTTATAAAAATAAAAACTATATTTGTATTTGAATTGAACCGTCCCGCAGCCATGAGTGAGTTTGACCCGCACAGCACAATCGACCGCAAAGATAGCGAATTTGAAGGAATTATCCGCCCGCAGGGGCTTGATGATTTTACCGGGCAAAAAGAAATCGTCTCCAATTTAAGTATTTATATAAAGGCCGCAAAGCTCCGTGGCGAAGCCCTGGACCACGTGCTTTTCCACGGGCCTCCCGGTCTGGGAAAAACCACGCTGGCGCACATCATTGCCAATGAGATGGGCGTGAACATGAAGGTCACTTCCGGTCCCGTGCTGGACAAACCCGGAGACCTGGCGGGACTGCTTACCTCCCTGGAAAGCGGCGATGTCCTTTTCATCGATGAGATTCACAGGCTTTCCCCTGAAGTGGAAGAGTATCTGTACTCGGCCATGGAAGACTATGTAATTGATATCATGATTGACAAAGGTCCCGGAGCCCGTTCTGTGCGCATTTCGCTGAATCCGTTCACCCTGGTGGGGGCCACTACGCGCAGCGGCCTGCTGACGGCGCCGCTGAGGGACCGTTTTGGCATTAACTGTGCGCTGGAGTACTACGACACGGAGGATCTTCGCCGGATTGTGGTGCGCAGCGCCCGCATCCTGAACCTGGACATTGACGATGACGCCGCCTATGAGATTGCCCTCCGCAGCCGCGGTACGGCCCGTATCGCCAATGCGCTGCTAAAGCGGGTGCGGGACTTTGCCCAGGTGCTGGGGGACGGACGTATCAATTTGGAAATCACGCGTTTCGCCCTCAATAAACTCAAAATTGACAAGCGCGGTCTGGATGCCATCGACAATAAGATTCTGCGCACGCTCATCCTTACTTTCAAGGGCGGACCGGTGGGCGTGGGCACCCTGGCCACTTCCATCAGCGAAGACGCCGGAACCCTGGAAGAAGTGTACGAGCCCTTCCTTATCAAAGAAGGCTTCATTATCCGCACCCAGCGGGGCCGCGTAGCCACCGAACTGGCCTATAGTCACCTGGGCATGGAGTCCTACCTTAACCAACGCAAATACAATCCCGATGAAAGCGGCAGCCTATTTTAATAATCCGCCGATACAGGCAGGATGCACAGAAAGCCGATTTTTTGGATCGGCGGCAGCAAAAATTGCCCAAACGGCCAAAAAGCTTGCCGCCGATACAGACAGAATGCACAGAAGGCCGATTTTTTGGATCGGCGGCATTATGGTGGCCGTACAGTTGTTGTGCAGCATGCAGGCCGAGGCGTGCACGTCGGTGATTGTCAGCGGGAAGAACCGCAAGGACGGGAAGGCGGTGATGTTCAAGCACCGGGACTCCGACTGCCAGGAGGTGGCGGTGGAGTACTTTAGGGGCGAGAAATACAGGATGATGTGCCTGGTGAATGCCGATTGGCGTACGAATCCATCGGCCCAAGTGCCTGCCGGAACCCATGAAGCCTGGGCCGGCATGAATCAGAAAGGCTTTGCCATCATGAATACGGCCACCTACGACCTCAAGGACGACGACGTTCCCTTTGAAAAGATGGAGATGGAAGGCGTATTCATGTACCGTGCCCTGGAAATCTGTGCCACATTGGAAGATTTTGAACACTATCTGGATACCCTTTCCAGGCCGATGGGCGTGGAAGCCAATTTCGGGGTCATTGATGAAGAGGGCGGGGCCGCCTATTACGAAGTGAACAACACCAGTTGGGTGAAGTTTGACGTGAACCGGGAACCGCTGGGCTACCGCGTGGTGACCAATTTTACCATGACAGGGCGCGTGGAAGACCGGAAAGGGGTGGACCGCTATATCAAGGCGCACAAGATTCTGGCTTCTACGGACGTACCTATCGAAGACTGGGACCATAACTTCCTCATTAAGAACATTTCGTGCTCCGGTGCCCCTATTTTGCGGGACATTACTTCCTGCGCCATTGTCTTTGAGGGAAAGACTATGTGGGCCAGTCTGGGGAAGCCCGACAAAGTGCCCTGTAAAGCGTATAAGTTGTAAAAAGTACTAATTTATTCCGTAAAAATACTTATCTTTGTGGGAATTCTTCGGCCTTTGGCCTCAGAATAACAGACAATACATACAATTTTAAACTATATGGCCGATTCTAAACTTATTTCCAAAATTCCGGACGGACCGCTCAAGGACAAATGGTCCAAGCGCAAAGCCGAAATCCGGATTGTTTCTCCCAACAACAAGCGGAAACTGGAAGTGATTGTGGTGGGTACCGGTCTTGGCGGTGCATCCGCAGCTGCCTCCCTGGGTGAGCTGGGATACAACGTAAAGATTTTCTGCATCAGCGACTCCCCCCGCCGGGCACACTCCATTGCTGCCCAGGGTGGTATCAACGCTGCCAAGAACTACCAGAATGACAACGACTCCATCTATCGCCTCTTCTACGACACCATCAAGGGTGGCGACTATCGTTCCCGCGAAGCCAACGTGTACCGTCTGGCCGAGGTGAGCGCCGCCATCATTGACCAGTGCGTGGCCCAGGGTGTTCCTTTTGCCCGTGAATACGGCGGATACCTGGCCAACCGTTCCTTCGGCGGTGTGCAGGTGAGCCGTACCTTCTATGCCAGGGGACAAACCGGTCAGCAGCTCCTGCTGGGTGCCTATGCTTCCCTGAACAAGGAAATTGCCGCCGGCACCGTGAAGAGCTATCCGCGTCATGAGATGCTGGACCTGGTGATTATCAACGGTGAGGCCAAGGGTATCATTGCCCGCAACCTGGTGACCGGTGAGATTGAGCGCTTTGGCGCCCATGCCGTGGTGCTGGCTACCGGCGGTTACGGAAATGCCTATTTCCTTTCCACCAACGCCATGAACTCCAACGGCAGCGCTGCCATGCAGGCCTACCGCAAGGGCGCTTTCTTTGCCAACCCCTGCTTTGCCCAGATTCACCCCACCTGTATTCCCGTCCACGGTGAGCAGCAGTGCAAGCTTACCCTGATGAGTGAGAGTCTGCGTAACGACGGCCGCATCTGGGTGCCCAAGAAGATGGAAGACGTGATGAAACTGCGCAAGCACGAAATCAAAGCCTCCCAGATTCCCGAGCAGGACCGCGACTACTATCTGGAGCGCCGCTATCCGGCCTTCGGAAACCTGGTTCCCCGCGACGTGGCTTCCCGTGCCGCCAAGGAGCGTTGCGACGCCGGTTATGGCGTGAACGAGACCGGCCTGGCCGTTTATCTGGACTTTGCCGATGCCATCAAGCGCCTGGGCCACCAGCGGGTACAGGAGCGCTACGGCAACCTCTTCGACATGTACGAGAAGATTACCTCTTCTTCCCCTTGGGAGGAGCCGATGATGATTTATCCGGCCATCCACTACACCATGGGCGGCCTTTGGGTGGACTATGACCTCCAGACCACCATCCCCGGCCTGTATGCCATCGGCGAGTGCAACTTCTCCGACCACGGCGGCAACCGCCTGGGCGCATCGGCCCTCATGCAGGGTCTGGCCGACGGTTACTTCGTGCTGCCTTATACCATCGGCGATTATCTTTCCCATAAGTTTGCAGAGCCTAAAACTGATACTTCCGCCCCCGAATTTGCCGAGTCCGAGGCCAAGGTGAAGGAGCGCATCCGGAAGATTTTTGCCGTTAAGGGTACGGAGACGGTGGACAGCATCCACAAGAAGCTGGGTCACATCATGTGGGAATATGTGGGTATGGCCCGTAACGAGGCCGGCCTGAAGAAGGGTATCGAGGAAATCAAGGCCCTGCGCGAAGAATTCTGGAAGACCGTGCGTGTGCCCGGTACCAATGAAGAATTCAACCAGGAACTGGAAAAAGCCCTTCGTCTGGTAGACTTCTTTGACATTGGCGAACTCATGGCCTACGATGCCCTGAACCGCCGGGAATCCTGCGGCGGTCACTTCCGCGAGGAAATGCAGACCGAGGAAGGTGAGACCAAGCGTGACGACGAGAACTTCATGTATGTAGCCGCCTGGGAATACAAGGGCGAGGGCAAGGAGCCTGAACTGCACAAGGAAGAACTCAAGTACGAAAACATCAAGATTGCCACCCGTAACTATAAAGACTAATCAGAGGTTATGGAATACAATGTAAAAGTATGGCGTCAGAAGAACGCTAAAGCTAAAGGTCATTTCGAGACCTACCACGTTACGGATGTGGAGGAAGATGCTTCTTTCCTCGAAATGCTGGATATCCTCAATGATCAGCTTATCCGCAAGGGAATTGAACCCATTGCCTTTGACCACGACTGCCGTGAAGGCATCTGCGGTGCCTGTTCCCTGTATGTAGACGGCCGTGCCCACGGTCCGGACGACCAGGTAACCACCTGCCAGCTGTTCATGCGTCATTTCAAGCCGGGTGCCACCATTACCGTGGAGCCTTGGCGCAGCGGCGCTTTCCCTGTAATCAAGGACCTGGTGGTGGACCGCACTGCCTTTGACAAGATTATGCAGGCCGGCGGCTTTGTGACCGTCCGTACCGGCAGTGCCCAGGATGCCAACAACATCCTCATTCCGCACGACGATGCAGAACTGTCCATGGATGCGGCCGCTTGCGTAGGCTGCGGTGCCTGTGTGGCCACTTGTAAGAACGGATCGGCCATGCTGTTTGTGGCGGCCCGCGTAAGTTCCCTGGCCCTGCTGCCGCAAGGCAAGCCGGAGGCTGCCCGCCGCGCCCGCGCCATGGTGGCCAAGATGGACGAACTGGGCTTTGGTAACTGCACCAACACCCGTGCCTGCGAGATGGAGTGCCCCAAGCACGTCACCATCGACCACATTGCCCGCCTCAACCGTGAGTACCTGAAAGCCCGCTTCAGCGAGTAAAGGTATTCGTTCTATAAACTGCCGCAGGTTACCCTTTCCGGTGACCTGCGGCAATTTTATTTCTAAAAAATTATTTTTTTTTGGTAAAATATGATTATCTTGCCAAAAATTTGATTTATGGACAGTTCAAAGCCTTTGAATCCTTTCTTTACGGACACGACAGATATCCCCGACGAGTACTTCTGCGACCGGAAAAAAGAAACGCAGGACATTATCGGATATATCGTTAATGGTAGCAATATAGTGATTAAGGCGCCCCGCAGGATAGGCAAATCCAGCCTTATCAAGCATATCTTCAACCAGGCTTCTATCAGGGATTATTACAATACCCTGTATGTAGATATCTATGGAACAAAGAATGCTTCAGATTTCAGAAATGAACTGCAGCGGTGTTTTCTCAATGCGCCCTTTGCCCAGGAGTCTAAGACTAAGAAGAACATAGAGTCCTATCTCAAAAGTTTACAGATTGATTTAGGCTCTTATTCGGAAACGGGTTTCAATTTACCCAAAATTGGGATAGGCAACTATCAGGCTCCGCAATATACCATTGACGAGGTTTTTAATTGGTTTGAGAAGGCCGATAAACCCGCTATCATCGTCTTTGATGAATTTCAGCAAATAGAATATTACCCGGAAAGAATGGCAGGAATCCTGCGTTCTTACATCCAGCAAATGAGGAATACCAAATTCATTTTCTGCGGCAGTTCCAAGCACATGCTGAATAATATGTTTTCGCACTATAATAAACCTTTTTACAACAGTGCGAAGTCTGTGGACTTGGATATAATCAGTTTAAGCGCCTATACGGATTTTGTTACAAGCATTTTCACAGGTTATGGAAAAACAATTGACATAGAGGCTATTGAGTTTACCTATTATCTGTTTTCAGGCAACACTTATCTGATGCAGGAACTGATGAAACTTTTTTTTAGTGTAACTGAATCCGGCAAGAGGGCCGATATGGATAGTCTGCTCCAATGTCTTACCTCCATGATAGACAGCAAGGATGCCGATTATCGCGACCTCATTAACCGGCTCAATTCAAAGAAAGAGAGAAACACCTTATACTGCATTGCCGGGGAAGGAATAGCCAGGGGATTGACATCTACTGCCATGATGAAGCGATATGACCTTGACAATGCCTCTTCTGTCCAGAATGCCCTGGAAAACCTTTGCGGGGAAAACTTAAAAATAGCCGTAAGAATAGCCAAAGGAGTGTATATGCTTCAGGACAGGCTGTTTGAACTTTGGATTGCCAGCCGGGGCGGGTATTTGGATTTGAAACTCTCCCATCCTAAAGAAAGGTTTGACAAGGAGCGGAAAATAATGGAATCCATTCCGGAGATTATTCCGCCGAAGAGATAAAAATAATTATAATATTTCACAAAATATTGTGAAATATTATAATTATCACTGAATATTACCTATATTTGTACGGTTTTAACAATATATTGGGAAATGCGAAAATGTAAAGTTCTTATTAACGGGGTTATGGCGGGCACTTTGACTGAGGTGTCACCCAAACGCTATACCTTCCTTTATGCCCCCTTGTATTTGACTTCCGGGAATGCTACAGCAATATGCTTACAGATGCCTTTGTCAGAAACACCCTACGAATCTGACAGTCTTTTTCCCTTCTTTTCCAACATGCTTCCGGAAGGTATGAACCGTGCCTTCCTCTCAAGGTTATATCATCTTTCTCCGGATGACGATTTCGGTCTCCTTCTAAAATGTGCGGCAGGAGATACTATTGGAGCTATAAGCATAAAAGATCCTGAATATGAGGCAGTTTTGTAAGGAAGATACGAAGTTGCTGTTTGACGGTAAGGAGGTTTCGCCTTTATTACCCTACGAAAGTCTTCAGGCGAATACCCGTCTCATTCAGGAGGGGCAAGGCCGGTTGTCCATTTCTGGAGCGCAGGAAAA
This sequence comes from Bacteroidales bacterium, assembly GCA_017934185.1. Lineage (GTDB taxonomy): Bacteria > Bacteroidota > Bacteroidia > Bacteroidales > UBA932 > Cryptobacteroides. The sequence continues at coordinate 82,445 of JAGBJY010000052.1, forward strand.
ATATGCCATGGTTGAGGAAAACGGACAACTAGTCCTTTCAAAAGAAGGAATGACGGGAACATTTATCTTAAAACCCCAGTCTGGAGACCGTCGTTTTTTATATCAGGCCGATATGCCTGCTAATGAGTACCTTACTATGCATATCGCCAACGATATATACCATATACCCACGGCAGCAAACGGAATATGCTTTTTCGGGAACGGAGAGTCGGCTTATCTGTGCAGACGTTTTGATATCAAAGCCGATGGCAGTAAATACAAAATGGAAGACTTTACATCTATTGCCGGTCTTAACAAGCAACGACATGGCGAAGACTATAAGTATACTGTATTAAGTTATGAGGACTGTGCGAATATAATAGCACGGGTTTGTATATCTGCGAAAGTTGAACTCTTAAAGTTTTATAGGCAAATTATTTTCAATTATTTATTCTTGAATGCTGATGCGCACGCAAAGAATTTTTCACTGATTGAATACTCCCCCGGAGATTATCGGCTTTCACCTGCTTATGACTTATTAAACACGCAATTACATCTTTCCACAGGCATTTTTGCGCTGGAAAAAGGTCTTTTTAAGGAAGGGACCCCCATAACGGATACAACTCCAATAGGGCGTCCGATGTTCTACGAGTTTGGAAAAAGGCTGCAATTGCCAGAAAAACAAATAGAAAAAGAACTCGCTTTCTTTGCTCAGCAGCACCCTGTCGTTGAAGAGATGATTAATGACAGCCTCCTTTCAGAAGAAGCCAGGAAATATTATAGAATGGACTACAGATACAGACTTTCAACCCTGAAATAATGATGGAAACCATAGGAAAAACTATTCTTGAACGCCGTAGGCAATTGGGAATAACACAACAGGAGCTGGCAACATTGTCCGGTGTTGGTATTAATACGCTGGTTGCTATAGAAAGAGACAGCGGAAATCCTTCCATCAAAATTCTTTCAAAAGTGGCCGATGTTTTAGGACTAAGGATTGCGTTGGAGCAAAAAAATATGGAAATTTAAAAAAAGCGACGTCGATGAGTTCGGCGTCGCTTTTTTTGCGTTATTGACGATTATTCATCGGCTTCGAAAACATCATCTGCATAGCCGAGACTACCGTCATTCACGTAGTACTGAGCCCAGATAGATACATAGTTATCTTCGGGATAGTAGGTGTTATATGCCTGATAGGATTCTTCACTCTGCCAGGTGGCAACGTCTCTGACAGATATATCACCGTTGGAACCATAGGTAAGGCCAATGAGTTGACCGGGCATGGTCACGTTGTAGTAAACACTTCCATCACTGTCTTTTTTGGCATTGCCAACCGTGTAGAACACATAGTGATACCCGTCTTTGAACAGATTCGGGAAACGATACATCCCTTCTTCCTGCTCATTTTTCTGAAGGACGGTTTTCTTGCTTGAAAGTTTGGTAACGTTAGCCTTTCCGCAAGTGAAGGTTCCTGTTGCCAGGGTGCTCCACTTGATTCCTGTAAAGGAGGCGGAAGCAAGGTATTTCTTACCATTGCCAACAGCCACTGCAGAAATGGTGTTAGGACCGTAAACCTGCTGACTCACGATGTCCTGGGTCTTGGAACCGTCAAACTCGCTCGATACGGGGGAAAGTTTGGTTCCGTTCTGAATCACATAGTCGGCATAAGCCTCCTGTGTCAGGTTGCGGGCTTCTTTGGTCTCCGTAGGTTCGATGAAATAATACAGTTCCTGAGTTGCGTTATTGCAGGTAAAACGGATAGCCACGTCGCAGTCGGGATCGTAATCACCGGAAGGAGCAGAGGTGCCGACAAGGGCATAAGGCTCGGTGTCGTTCCCAGGAGTGGTTCCCAGTTCCTTCACGCAGGAAACAAAGGAGAAAACAGCCAATGCTATAATAACAATATACTTTTTCATACTGATTGATATTTAGTAGTTTACCAAGTATATTCAGGAGAATCATTCGTAGGTTTTACAGGCGTAGGATTCTGGACACAGGCTCTGTTGTAGTTGGTTTCGGTACGAACAAAGCAGAGGGTCATCCAGTCGGGAACCTGATTAACATTCCAACGGTTATCCTCCGGATGGTTGGTGTTGGGATAGCTGCGGATGACGCCCTTTTGGAGGCGCTTGATGTCGAAGGTTGCAAAACCTTCTCCCCAAAGTTCTACGCGGCGCTGCCACCATACTTCGTTTTGGAAGAGGGAGGTTTTGGTATTGTAGTAGCTGTCCACATGGGTACCATACTCATAGTTGGCATCACGGGTCTTGGCGAAAGTTTCGAGCAGAGCTTTACCACGGCCTTCGTCCTGCATACCGGCTGCCTCGGCTTCAATCAGATACATTTCCTCAACTCGCATCAGAGGAACTGCCACAGTGAAGGCTTTGTACTGGTCGGCGTGTTCGCCGTCCTTAGGACGGAATTTTACCGGCATACCACCTACGTATTGTTTGGTAGTAGATTTTAAGTATCCTGTGGTGTAAAGTCCGTCAGGAGCATCGGAATACTCGGAAAGGGCATTTACAATGGCGGCCTTGGAACCCAGGTTGTCAATATCGAAGTCAATCCAGCACTTCTTGCGGAAGTCAGTGTCAGGAATGCTCTGGAAGAGGTGATAGTCAATACGCTTGGGACCTACATAGTTGGCGGAGTAGCCGCAACCGGATTCGGAGACCTCGATAATCATCTGGGAACCCCAGCAGGAGTCGGCGTCGTTTTCCAGGATGTTGGGATCGTCTGATTTGTAGGTGAGACCGAACATCCAGGCGTTGTTGGGCGTGTTGAAACCGGTTTTCTGGTCGGTATACTCTGAAGCAGTGAGAAGAGTGTATCCGCTCTGAGCTTTCTTGGCGTATTCCTCGGCTTTTGCCCAGTTTTCCATGGTCAGATAAGCGCGCGCTTTCAAGCCGTAAACGACGGAGAGGTCCGGCGTGTACTTGTCTGCACGCTCATAGTCGGCGATAAGGGTCTCAGCCTCATCCAAATCGGCAAGAATAATATTCTCCCAGATTTCTTCATTGGTAGCGCGGGGGTTGTTCACCAGTGCTGTAGGATCCGTATCGTCCAGCACCACGGGGACAGTAAGAGCGCCCTTGTCTTTGGCATAAGTTGAAGGGCAGTACATTCTGGCAAGATCCATATAGAACATGGCCCGCATGGCATAAGCAATACCGGCACCGGCATTCTTGTCTTCGGTGGGATCGGCCTTATACATGGAGATAACCACATTGCAGTTCTTGATCCATTTGTAATAGTAGGTCCAGGGAATCTGGCAAACAGCATAGTCGGGACCGAGACCGGTTCCGCAGGCATACCAGGTGGTATACCATTCACTGCCGGAAGTTTCAGCCACGATGTCGTTTCCCATCACGTCCCTCTGAAGGAAGAAAGAGGGATAACCGAAGTCCCAGGGACGGTTGTTGCTGCCTGCATAGGTGAACTGACCTGCCAGGGAGCTGGTAATGGCATCAACAAAGTTGTTGAAGGCTCCAGGTGCGGCTGCGGCCTGAGCAACCGTAACAGTGCTGTTCATCGGCTGAGTTTCCTTGATACAACCCGTGAAGGCAAGAGAAGCGGCAAGGCTGATAATAGTTATGATCAATGACTTTTTCATATTCATATCCTCCTTAGATTAGAAAGTAACCTGTACGCCACCGGAAATGGTGCGGACCGGGGAGTAGACGGCAACGTAAGTATTGCCGGAGTAAGAGTAGCGGGGATCCAAACCCTTTCTGGCAGACCAGAAATAGAGGTTTTCACCAACGGCATAGATACGGAGTTTAGAGATGCCTTTTACGATGTTTTTGAAAGTATAACCTACAGAGAAAGACTGGAAGTTCAGATAAGAGGCATCGGTGAGCCAACGGTCACTTGTGGCGGCGGAATATTGGTCGGAATAGTACCAGCGGGGAATGTCGCTGGATGTATTGTTCACAGACCAGGCTTTAGCCCAATCCACGTGGAAGGTAGAGCCGGCGTCTCCCGAATCGGCCCACGGAGCCATGAAGTTCTGATAACGGCTGTCGTAAACCTTACCACCAAGCTGATAGTCAAAGCTGACAGAGGCATCAAAACCGCCGATGGTGAGCGTGGTACCAAAGCCGCCGAACAGTTTGGGAAGCATGCTGCCCAGTTCATAATAGGTGGCTACATTGGGGTTGGTCGTGGTTTCATCCTTGAGGGTACCGGGCTGGTTGGTAATCACCGTTCCGTCCTCGTCCTTGAGCTTGGAATCTACATAATAGAGGGCTTCACCTTTTTCGTTCACACCTGCATAGCAGTGATAGAAAGCGTTATAAAGAGGACCGCCCAGTTTGAGCCAGCGGCTGCTTTCAGTATATCCATAGACTCCGTTCTCAGGATCAACCATCTTACTCTCGGGCAGAGACAGAATCTTGGTGGTGTTGTGGGAAGCGTTGAGATTGATATCCCACTGGACCAGTCTGGTGCGTACCGGCTGAACGTTGAGGCTTACTTCAATACCGGAATTGCGGAGGTCACCGGCGTTGCCGTACATACCGCGGGCACCGGCACTCTCAGGAACAGAGAGCCAGAACAACTGGTTTTTCACCTTTTTAGTGTACAGGTCAATACCGCCGCTGAGACGGCTCTGGAAGAAACTGAACTCGGCACCTACGTTAGTGTTGGTAGTTGTTTCCCAAGTAATATCAGGGTTACCCAGGGCCGAGAAGGAAGGAGACATTGTATAAGTTCCAGAGTTGGAAAGGCTGTACATGTCGGTATATCTGTAACTGCCTATGCTGTCATTGCCCTGCTGGCCGATGGAAGCCTTCACTTTGAGGAGATCGAGCCAGGTAGCACCCTGCATGAAGGGTTCCTTGGAAAGGATCCAGGCAGCACCCACAGACCAGAAGTTGCCCCAGCGATGATCCTTGGCAAAGTAAGAAGAAGCATCACGACGATAACTCAAGGACAGATAAGCCGTGTTGTGGTCGTCTACCTGTGCGCTCACAAAGTAACCTTCCACGTTGTACTCGGTAGAGTAGCTTGCAGAATCGTAATGGTTGGCGGAAGCGTTGATTTCCTGGATGTCAGGAGAGAACAGACCGCGGGAATTTGCCTGGAGATAGTTGGTCTTGGCATTGTAGTACTCGTGACCAGCCAGAACGTTCACATTAAAGCGGCCGAAGCTGTTGTGATAGGTGAGGGTCTGTACGTTGTTGGTACGGAAACCATTGTTCTGGTATTTGGTAAGTTCTCCGTTTACGCTGACTTTCGGACCATAGAGGGCGTTGTCGTAGTGATGATACATTGTATTGCCCCAGTTCACGTTGGAAGTGGCGTTGAAATGCAGCCAGGAGGTGATATCCACGTCTGCAGTGAAGGTTCCGTTAAACTGGTTACCAATGGTATAATGTGTGTTGTAGCGGTTGCTGCCCAGAGGGTTACCGGTCTGGAGGAAAGCCCTGCTTACGGGGTAGTCACTGCCGGCCACACCATAGTCGTACTGCTGGTTACCGTTATCGTCCGTGCGGATAATGGGGTTCTTGTCCTTGTCCAGGATACGGACATAAGCGGGATAGATGGGAGCAATAGCTGTTGCATAGTACATCAGGTTGGTTGACCCCAAATCGGTATCCATGTTCGGGGTGGAGTTGGTCTTTGAATGTACATAGCTGATGTTGCCACCGACCTTGAGCCATCTCTTGATTTTGTATTCGGCGCGCAGACGGGCGCTGATACGCTCGTAGCCGGAGTAGTGGATAACACCATCTTCGTTGAGATAACCGAGGCTAGAGTAGAACGAAGCTCTGTCGGTACCGCCGTTCATGCTTACGGTGTATTCCTGACGGAGGGCTTTCTTGTAAGTAAGGTCTTTCCAGTTGTCAGGCTGAATCCAATAAGTTTCTGTCACGGCGCCTTCATCGTTCGTCACGGGAATGGCAAAACCAAGGGTGGCAGAGGGATCCAGTTTGCCGTTGAGGCCGACGAGCTGTTTGCCGTCTCCCACAGTGAAAGCCTGGTAACCCAGATATTTAATCATATCTTCATTGGCTTTCACGTTTGCCGCGGCAGCGCTCATACCCTTGTTATAATACAGGTTATTGAAGAGCATGGCGTAGGTCGCTTCGTAGTACTCGGCAGGATCGGAAATGGTTTCGTAATCCTGCAGGGCGCGGGTGTTCAGACCCCATTTTGCATCCAAGGTGACGATGGCGTCACCGCTACGGTTTTTCTTGGTGGTAACGAGGATTACACCGGCGGCACCACGGGCACCGTAAAGAGCTGCAGAAGCGGCGTCTTTCAGAACGGTCACACTCTCGATATCCGACTGGGGAATATTGGAGAGGTTAGCCGTGTAGGGAGCGCCGTCCACAATCACGAGAGGTTCGGTACCTGCGTACATGGATGCGATACCGCGGATGTTCATGGAACCGGCTCCGGCACCGGGAGCACCGGAAGCGCCTCTCATTTGCAGACCAGGGACATTACCGACAAGGGCATTGGCCACGTTGGTGGTCTGGCGTTTCTGCAAGTCTTCGGATTTCATCACGGCAGCGGAGCCGGTAAAGGCTTCCTTGGTGGTAGTGCCGAAGGCAACAACAATGGTTTCTTCCAGCAGCTGGGTGTCTTCGTCCAGGGCAATGTTTACCACATTGCGTCCGGATACGTTGACTTCCTGGCTCACGTAGCCGAGGCAGCTTACGGAGAGAACGCCGTTGGAGGGAACAGAAATCTTATAATTACCTCCAACATCAGTCAAGGTGTAGACTTTGGTATCGCCCTTGAGTACCACATTGGCACCCACAATGGGTTCTCCAGCAGCATCGGTCACCGTACCGCTCACAGACATATTCTGTGCGTATGCGGCAAGGCCCAATACCATCCATACCATAGCTGTGAAAAAAAGCTTAATTTTTTTCATAAGCATTAGATTAATTAAACATAAATATTGATACACGTATTTTTTCCAGTATCAAATACACTATAAAACGTCCGTTTATTCTTGCGGACAATCGGTTGCAAAGATTGCAAAACAAAATCAAATTTGCAAGCCCGTGATAATAGGTGTTTTATGCAATAAATTTAGTTTTTTCTGTTTTTAAAATCTTTTTTTGTCCCGATTTTTGGGCAAGATAGTTAAAATTTGTGAGAATCTGCCAAGAAATACTAATAAATTATAATTGAAAAATTTTTTAATAATTAAGCTGAATTGTCGGTCTAATGGGCTAAACGGGTCTCTTTCAAGTATCTGGAAAGGGTGTTCGGGTGGATTTTAATTTGCTTGGCAATGGCCCGAATGGGGATTCCCTGGAGCCTTTTGGCCATAATCCGTTCATAATTCTGCTCAAAACGCTGCCGCTCTTTAGACTTTCCTGCCGGTCGGCCCAGTTTGACGCCGGACAGCTTTTTGGCGGTCAGCGCCTCGCGCGTGCGTTGGGATATAAGGTTACGCTCAATCTCCGCTGCCAGGGAAAACGCGAAAGCGATAATCTTTGAATTCAGCGAATCGGACAGTTCAAAATTGTCCTTGATGGAGCGAATCTGAATGCCTTTCTGGGAACAGGTGTTCAGGATGGACATCACCATCATCATGTTCCTGCCAAGACGGGAGAGTTCCGAGACAATCAACAAATCGCCCCGTTTCATCTGTTTTAAGAGTTTTCCCAGCGTACGCTTTTCCACTTTCTGGGTTCCTGAAATTTTTTCCTGAACCCAACGGTCAATGGTAATTCCGTGTGTTTTCCCCCAAGATTCAATCTCAAAGCGCTGACCATCATAGGATTGCAAATCAGTACTTACGCGTATGTAAGCAATAACCATAGATTAAGTTTCAGATTATAATCAAAATTAGCATAAATAATCATAATAAAAAAGAAAAACGCCGGTCTCTCGGGTTGTAAATACTTAATAACCTTAATTCCGCAAAAAGCAAAATTTTTTTGCCTGATGTCGCCTGACGGCGGTCGGTGATGCCCTGTTTTGCTGCCAAATGGGGGGTCTGCCCGGTCAATCAGCCCTCAGTCAGCAGGAATCCGCCCTCGAAGAGGCGA
>JAGBJY010000053.1 GCA_017934185.1 Bacteroidales bacterium
CGAAATGAGAGGATGGTAACAAATGGAAGTAAATTATGTCTCCTTGCCCCATGTCTTTCCAAACGGCTTCTTGTTAACAACCGCGGTTAGAGCTATGCCGTATCCCATTTTCAGTAGTGTATGGTATGCCAGGAACGGCATGAGCTCAACCAAAAGCGTTATCACAACGCGGTGCAAAGGTAGTTTTGAAAGATTGCCAAAAGAAATAATCGGGTACTACAACCAACACCCCATAATTTAAGGGAGGGATACGCCTTCCATCCCCTTAAAAAACCACAACTTCCAGCTGAATCCGTTGATTATAAACCAAATACCGGCCCTAAAGATTTCCTAAAAAAAACTTCTCGAGAGTGCCTGGATTATTCGGATTATTCCCATGAAATTACTAATTTTGCACTTGAATCTATTGCGCCTATGGGACTTTTTATCAATAAGGGGAACGATGGCTTTCAGCAAAGCCGCAACGGTGAGTACGTGGACAAGTCCGGACTCATCGGCTTCATGAACTCCGTGCTGAACACGGAGCATCAGTACGTTTGTGTTACCCGTGCACGTCGTTTTGGCAAAACCATCGCGGCCAAGATGCTGTATGCCTACTATGACAAATCCTGTGACTCCCGGGCGCTGTTTGAAGACCTGGAGATAGCTACGGACCCTACTTTTGAACAGCATCTGAACAAGTACCCGGCTATTTATCTGGACATGACCGATTTCACTTCCAGAGGCTTATCGGCCGAAGATTTTGTAGCCACCGTAGAAAAGACGCTTTGCAGGGAACTCCAGACCGTTTGGCCGGACATTCAGTATTCAGACGCCTCCTCCCTTCCTTTCTCTTTGGTAAATATTGCCCAAGCCACCGGGGAAAAGTTCATTTTTATCATCGATGAATGGGATGCGCCGCTGCGGGAATTCAAGGGAAACGATGTGGTGGAGAAGGAATGGGTGGGCCTTCTAAGGTCCATGTTCAAATCGGCCACGGTGCAAACGGCCTTTGCAGGGGTGTATATTACAGGCATTCTGCCCATCGTCCGCTACAACACCCAATCGGCCTTGAATAACTTCCAAGAGTATAACCTCATTACTCCGAAAGTAATTGGCAAGTATCTGGGTTTCACCGAGGAAGATGTTAAAAACCTGTGTGAGAAGCATCACATGCCCTTTGAACAGATGGAAGCCTGGTACGACGGATATCAGTTGGGGCGCATGGGGCATATTTTCAATCCCAACTCTGTAATGAGCGCCATCCGCAACCGGGAATTCTTGAGTTATTGGGCGGCTACAGGCGCCGGGAACGAACTTGTTCCTTACCTCAGTTACGAACTGCGGGAAGACGTTCAGCTCCTCCTTGCCGGAGAGAGCATTTATGTGGACACCTATTCTTTTGATAACAGACTTGGCGATATTGACACACGCGATAAACTGTTCACGGCCCTCATCCACCTTGGATACCTCTCCTATGACGGCAGGAAAGCACGCATCCCCAATTTGGAACTGATGCTCTATTTTGGCAGCAGTATCAAGCGGGCCAATCTTGGCGGACTCACCCATGTACTGAGCCGCTCAGAAGAAGTGCTGGACTCAATTCTGGCAGGAAAATCTGACCGCGTTGCCGCTCTTCTTGCCTTGAGCCACGACGACATTTGCGGCGCACAGGAATACAATTCAGAGCAGGGTCTGTACACCACCCTTCGCGAATCTCTTTTCTTTGCCCATCAAGACTACATCTTCCACCGGGAGTATCCCAGCGGCAAAGGATTCGCCGACCTGGTGCTCATTCCCCGGCCGGGGCACAACCTGCCCGCCCTTGTAGTGGAACTCAAATACGACAAGGATGCAGCATCGGCCATTGACCAGATAAAAGAGCGCAACTACCCGGCCAAAATCCAAGAATACAGTGGCGAGGTGCTCCTGGTGGGTGTCAATTACGACAAAGACACCAAGGAGCACCAGTGCAGCATTGAATCCTTCTCAAATCTCCTTTAGGAAGTCGGCCAGGGATTGCTCGGGCGGTAAGCCCAGTTTGCTTTTGATGCGGTAGCGGGCCGACTCTGCGCCCCTCTGGGTGATGTTCATAATGGAAGCCACCTCACGGTTGGCCATGCCCATTTTCAGGTAGGCACAGTAACGGAGGTCTGTTTCCGTGAGCACGGGACAGCGTTCTTTGAGGCGGGAGAGGAAATTGTCGTAGGCCAGATTGAACTTGTTCTCAAAAACCGGCCAGTCAAAGTCTGAATACATTTGCGAATCTATGAATTCGCTGATTGCACGGTAGTCTTTGTCCGGATAATCCTTTCCCAAACGGTCTTTCTGCTCCTGAAGGGTCTGTTTGATGCGCAGCAGCGTCTCGTTCCAATGGAAGGCGGTCATGGCCCGCTGCGCCAGTTCCGTGTTCAAGGCCTTCATCTGCTCCTGGTGCAAGCTGGTTTCCATTTGGCGGATGAGGCTCAGATGATGGGACTGTTTCCGGTAGTAGATAAACAGAAAGAGGACGGTAACAAAAAGCAGCGCCAGCAGCCAATACAGCACAATCATGGGGGCCGACCTGCGCCAGGGAGGGCGTATCTCAAAGGCACAGGAACAGCTGCTCAAAACCTTCCCCTCCAGGGAAAGCGCCTCTATGGTAAGCGTATAGCGCCCCTCCCGCAAATGGGTGAGGCTTATCTGAGGAGTCTCTCCCAGGGGCTCGAAAAAGCCCTCACGACGGCCTTCGTCAATCCGGTAACGGAAAGTAGGATGATAGAGAAGCCCGAAACGGGGATAGGCAAAGCCGATGGAAAGGTGACGGTTCTTCCAGGGAACACGGATGGGCCGCTCCGGAGAGAAAAGGCTGTCCCGATGATTTTCTAAATCCTGCCCCACAAAGCGGGAAAGCCGGATGGGCTCCGTCTTCCGCTCCACCACCCCGCCGGGCGGCAAACTGCACAGTGCCAGGCTGTTTTCCTGAAGAAAAAGATAGCGGTTTTCCTGCAAGGGCACAACGGGCCGATAGCCGTCCGGATTCATCCCGCCCAGCAGTTGCCGGGAAATGCGCTGGATCACCTGAAGGCTGTCCCCCTCCTCGCGCACAAACAGAATGCCTCCTTCATAATGGAAAGCATAGTCATCCTTGCCAAGAGGGTCTATGAGCAGGGCGTCCTTGCAGGCCAGCAATCTGTCATAGGGAACAATGCAGTTATCCAGATTGTCGTAGGTGTAAAAGCCGGACCTCCCGCTGGAAAAGACCGCACGGCTATGGAAGCGGCCCAGCGTTACCGGAGGAATGGGCGTGGGCCCCAAAGCATCGAAAACTTTATCGGAAACCACCCGGCTAAGGCCTGCATCCAGTTCAAGGCGGTGAAGGCCCCCGTACATTTCCCTGACCCATACGGCCCCGTCGGCATCAATGACCATGCTCCGCACGGGAACGGAGAAGGAAGCAAGGGGATGCTTGTACACCCACTTTCCGTCTTCTTTCAAGTACACGCATAGGCCCGAATAGGTGCGCTGAAGCAGCACTTCCCGGCCGCCGATAAAGCCTTTGGCCATTTGGGCTCCGCCGCTGACCGGGCACACCGGACGGGCACTGTCGGGGAAAATCTCATAGGTGTAACCTCCCGTTCCGCAGAAAAGCTGCTCCCCGTCACTGTACAAATCCATGACATTGGCCGGTACAGAGGGCACCTGCTCCAGGGCCCCAAGCGCCGTAAAATCTTCCGAGAACACCCCGCGGAACAGGCCCCGGCTGGTGCCCAGATACAGATAAGGCGCCTTGTAAGCCGCCGTATTCAGCGTTCCGTACTGGGCCTGGAAAGCCTCACTGTGCCAGACCAGTGCACTCAGAGAGAGTTTTGCAAGGCCTTTTCCCAGGGCCAGCCAAACATTTCCGCAGGAATCCATCTCCACAGAGAAAACCTGGTCGGAGAGAAGATCCTCATCCCTGGCACTGAACCTCAGTTTAAGCCGGCCTTCCGGAGAAAGCACGAATACCCCCCCCAGGTGCGTTCCTACAATAAAATCGCCGGTGAGGGGATTCAGCAGCACTTGCCGCACTACGGTTTCTCGGAAAAGGGCATCGGCCTCTGTGGGGAAGGGGGCCAGACGGTCTCCTTCCTGTATGAAAACCCCCTCCCGGTAGGTGAACAGATACTTTGTACCGTCCGGGGCCGTTACCATATCGGCCAGGGGGCTGCGGAAAGGCGCTTCCAGGTAGGGGCTGAAGCCGCTGTCACCGGCATCCAGCACATGCAGGCCCTCTCCCCGCAGCCACACCAGCAGCTGTCCGCTGTCCAGCACCTGCGGAGACATGATGAAAGAGGGCGTCCTGAATGTTGTAAGCTTTTCTGAATCAAAGACATGAATAGCATGGAAGGCATGGAAGAGGATGCGGTTTCCCTGCTTCAGGATGGTCCAGATTTCGTCGGTCTGGAGCTGGTCTTTGGGAAGGCCGGCCGACAAAGAGTGATACTGCAACGCCCCGCCGGAAGAGCGGGTCCAGTAACCGAATTCGCGGATGCCGCCCGTATAGACACGCTCGCCGTCGACCAGGATGGAATACACCGGGCTGCCGGCCGGAAGGCCGCTTAATTCCCAATGATAGCCGTCGTAACGGAGAAGGCCATCATTGTTTCCAACCAGGATTTCTCCACAGCTGCTTTGCGCCACCGCCCAATTCTGTGAAGCCGCCTTGTAGGTTTCCTTACTGAAATTTTCCGTGGGAGGACGGAACGTGAACTGCGCCTGCAGCGTTGCGGCCAAAGAAAGCAAAAGGAGCAGGTGGTGTCCCATAGGTGTTACTGCTTAAGTTTCTGAACAAAATCCTTGGAAGCCTGCGACATGGGCAAAAACTGCTTTGAAGCCCGTACCCAGGCATCGGTGTCATCGGCCCCGACGCCTTTGAGGGGGAAAACCTGGCTGACGTCCCCGCTGGCGAGCTTGAGATCCAGGGTGAGGGCTATCTGGGCAATGCTGCCGGAGGTTTCCATGCGGTCGGTCACCGTAGCGTCTGCTACAAGGGGGACATCGGCGAGGCCGGCGCCCTTGAGCATGGCTTCCAGCCTGGGCCTGAGCACCTTCACGGCATCGGCCGGAATGCTTTCGCCGAAGCTGATGTTCTGGGCAGCGGCCCCCAAAGCCAGCAGGCCCAGCATTAGAGACAGAACAATTCTTCTCATAAGCTTTCTATCACTTCCCTGTTAATCTTATACAAGGCCTCGGGGGCCATCTTAGTCACGGCGCGGTCGTAGGTCATGAGGCCGTTCACCTCAATTTCCACGTCGGTGGTCTGGGTGTACACCGCTGCCGATACGCCGCCGGGGATGGTTTCCTTGAGCTGCCGCGCATACTCGCGGTACTGCTCCAGCACATCTTCCGAAGATTGGTACTGGACATAGCCCCAGTTGCGGTCCGGCTGCCAGAGGTGTCCCTCCACGGCCCAGCCGATGCCGCCGTACTCGCCCAGTACGTCAATTTGCGTGCCGGCGGAAGTGAACTTCATGTGCGGATCCGGGTAATTGTGGCTGTCAAAAATATCTCCGGCCCCCTTGTAGGAATTGCCGCCGGAAGCTGCATTCACCAGCCGGGAAGGGTCATGTTCCTTGGTGAAAGCCACCACGTCGTAGGTGTCAAACTGCGCCCAGGCCTCGTTGAAAGGAACCCACACCACTACGGAAGGGAACACCTGCTGCTGGGCAATAATCTCGGCCCACTCCTTATAATAATTGGCCTTGGCCGACGGGGTAAGTTTTGAATCATCCTCCGCCGTAGCCCACTGCCACTGCTGCCACTTGCTGCCGCAATGAGCACTGAGGGAAGGCATGTCCTGCCACACCAGCATGCCCAGACGGTCGCACCAGTAATACCAGCGGGCGGGCTCCACCTTGATGTGCTTGCGAATCATGTTAAAGCCGAAGGCCTTGGTCTGCTCAATGTCGTACTTGAGCGCCTCGTCCGTGGGGGCGGTATAAAGGCCGTCGGGCCACCAGCCCTGGTCCAGCGGGCCGAATTGGAAGTAAGGCTTCCCATTGAGGGAAAGGCGTTTATGCCCGGTGTCGTCCCTCATTTCGGCCACCTCGCGGAAGGCGGCGTAGCCCCGGACCTTGTCCAGCGTCTTTCCCTCACGCTTCAGGGTAAACTCCAGGTCGTAGAGGAAGGGTTCTTCCGGGCTCCAGCGGCGGACATCGGCCGGAGCAAAAAGGGCCGTGCCGTCCTGGACGTCCACTTCCTGCTCCTGGACAAGCGCGCCCTGGGAAAGCAGCCGGATTTGCACTTTGTCGCCGGGCCGGGCGTTTTCCACCATAGGGGTTACGGAGAGCTCCGATGCGCCACGGGTGGGAACGGCCGAATAATGCGTCAGGCGGGTCTCCGAGGCCACCGGTTCCAGCCACACCGTCTGCCAGATGCCGCTCACGGGGGTATACCAGATGCCGGAAGGCCTGGAAACCTGCTTGCCGCGGGGCTGCTCGTCGTTGTCGGTAGCATCCAGCACCTTCACCACCAGCCGCTGCAGGCCCTTGGGCTTCAGATAAGGGGTAATGTCAAAGCTGAAAGCCGTATAGCCGCCGGTGTGAAGGCCCACCCGCTGGCCGTTCACCCAGACTTCGGCACTCCAGTCCACCGCCTGGAAGTTCAGCAGAATCTGCTGCCCTTTCCACGCACGCGGCAGGCGGAAATCTTTCCGGTACCAGAGGGCCTCATCGGCCGAAATGTGCTTTCCAACGCCGGAGAGGGCCGATTCCAGCGCAAAAGGTACCAGGATTTGGCCGTCCGGAGCCTCAGGGCATTCCTCCGCTTGGGGGCGGATGGCATAGTCCCACAGGCCGTTGAGCGAAAGCCACTGCTCCCGCACCAGTTGCGGGCGGGGGTATTCCGGCAGCGGGGCCGAAGGGTCCACCTGGGCAGCCCACCGGCTCATGATATGGTCACCTACAGGAGCCCAGGTGGTCTCGCTCTGGGAACAGGCCGCCATCAGAAGCAGCGCGGCCAGAAAAAGGGTGCGTTTCATATTCAGTAAGATTCAAATCCGTCTTTAAAGCGCTGCAGTCCGTCCAGAAGGCGGGTGCGGGGACAGGCAATGTTCAGGCGCCCGAAGCCTTCGCCGGCCTCTCCGTAGATGGTTCCGGTGCTCAGCACCAGGCCGTGGTTCACCCTCAGATGCGCTGCAAAACGCTCGCTGAAGCCTTCCAGAGGCTCATTTTGGTGCAGCGCCGCGCGGCAGTCCAGCCACATGAGATAGGTGCCTTCCAGCGGGAGCACGTTCACCTGCGGCAACTCGTCTTCCAGGAAGCAGCTTACCGTGCGCGCGTTATGATAGAGGTAATTGCGCAGGGCATCCAGCCAGGCCCCGCCTTCATTGTAGGCAGCCTGGAGGGCGGTGACGCCAAAGACGTTCACGTCGCAGCACTCGTTGTCATTGATGGCGCGGTCCATCTTCCTGAGGATTTCAGGGTCGGCCGCAAAGATATTGGCAATCTGGATGCCGGCCAGGTTGAACGCCTTGGTGGGAGAGATGCAGCTCACGGAATGCATCACATACTGCTGCGGGAGCGTTGCCCAGGGGGTGTAGTCGTGCCCGGGGTAGGTCAGTTCGCAGTGAATCTCATCGGCCACCACAAAAACGCCGTTACGGTGGCAGATTTCGGCCATAAGGAGGAGCTCTTCCCGCGTCCAGACGCGTCCGGCGGGGTTGTGGGGGTTGCAAAGGAGGAACACCCGCGCCTCCTTGGCTTTGGCTTCAAAGTCGTCCCAGTCCACGATATAGGCGCTGCCGGTGTACTTGAGGGGGCTCACCAGCTGCTCACACTTGTTGTTGCGGATGGCCGGGAAAAAGGCGTTGTAACAGGGCGTTTGCACCAGCACCTTGTCTCCGGGCACGGTCATGGCCTTGATGGCGGCGCTGTAGGCGGCAATCACGCCCGTTGTGGGCACAATGTTCTCCCGGCCGATGCCTTCCCAGCCGTGCCGCTCACGGAACCATCGGTCCATGGCGGTGAAATAATCGTCCGGCACCAGCTCATAGCCGAAGACCCCGTGGTCCAGCCTCTTTTGCAGGGCCGCCTTGATTTCGGGGGCGGTTTCAAAATCCATATCGGCCACCCACATGGGCAGGGTGCCGGGATAAAGGTCCCATTTGACGCTTTCGGTGCCGCGCCGGTCGGGAGCAGTGTCAAAGTTGTACAATTTCACAGTCGGCAGGTTGTTTGATATTCTGGTCCAGGATAATTTCGCCGATGGAGCCGGCCTCAATGCGACCGCTGCGGGGATTCTTCACGGAAGGGATGTGGCCGATAACCTTGGCCTGAACGGAGCTGTACTCGAAGGCCAGGTCGGCATCCTCCAGGAAGGTGCAGTCTTCCAGAACGAGGTTCTCACAGTAGCACAGCGGCTGGCTGCCGCCGATTTTGCAGCGCACCAGGCGAAGGTTTTTGGAGTACCAGGCCAGGAATTCGCCGTTAATCACAGAGTCATACACTGTGATGTTTTCACTCTCCCAGAACGCATCTTTGGTCTGAAGATTGGCATTGCGGATAACCGCGTTCTTCACATACTGGAAACTGTAGTTGCCATGGAGCTCATAGCCGTCAATATCCACATTCTCGCAGTGCATGAAGATGTAATTGGCATCGGCCGTGTACACATTCCGGAGCCTCAGGTTGCAGCTGTCCCAGAAGGTTTCCTGGGCCATGGGCATGCGCACATTCTCCAGATACACCCCGTCAATGCGGCGGAACATCTTGGGCGCCTCCACCAGGGTGTCGTACATCTTGCAGTCGCGGGTGTACCACAGCGCTGCGCGGGCACCTTCCCGGAAAACGCAGTTTCTCACGGTGAATCCGCCGCACTCCCAGAACGGGTACTTGCCACTGAATTCGCAGTTAACAGCCTCAATATTAGCCCCCTCCTTGAGAGAAGATTCCCCGGGGCCGATTTTCACGTTCTCCAGGCGCAGCCCGCCACGCTCTGCATACAGCGGCCGCTCCCCTTCGAAATATTGGTCTTTAATTGTTTTCATACTCTACAAATATACTCATTTTTTCTCAGAAAACACCATGCAGTGTGCACGAGGGTCCACGCAATGGACCTTCACGAGCAAAACAGGGGGCAAAATGCGCGTGAGGGTCCAAGCCATGGACCTTCAAGCGCACTTTCCGTCGCGGTTGGGCGTTGTGGAGCGGACGGAAAAAAGTTTCCGGGGCCTTTTTTCAGGTCCCGGAAACTTTTATTCCGGACGCGCGTGGGGCGAGATGCCGATCAGGTCGGGCATGACGGCACGCAGGCTACATCATTCCACCGGCGGGCATGGCGGGGGCGGCGGGAGCGGGTTCGGGGATGTCCACGATACCGCACTCTGTGGTGAGGAACATGCCGGCTACGGAAGCGGCATTCTCCAGGGCCACGCGGGCCACCTTGGTGGGGTCAATCACACCGGCCTCGTACATGTTCACGTACTCGTCGGTGCGGGCGTTGTAGCCGAAATCGGCCTTGCCCTCGCGAATCTTGTTGATGATGACGGAAGCCTCCACGCCGGCGTTGGCGGCAATCTGACGCAGCGGCTCCTCGATGGCGCGCTCGATGATGCGGATACCGGTGTTCTGGTCTTCGTTTTCTCCCTTGAGGCCCTTCAGAGCCTCTGCAGCGCGGATGTAAGCCACGCCGCCACCGGGCAGGTAACCTTCCTCAACAGCGGCACGGGTGGCATTGAGGGCATCGTCCACACGGTCTTTCTTTTCCTTCATCTCCACCTCGGTGGTGGCGCCCACATAGATGACGGCCACGCCGCCGGCCAGTTTGCCAAGACGCTCCTGGAGCTTCTCACGGTCGTAGTCACTCTTGGTGGTCTCAATCTGGGCACGGATCTGATCGGCCCGGTCACGGATATCGGCCTCAAGGCCGGCGCCACCTACGATGGTGGTGTTCTCCTTGGTGATGGTCACTTTCTCGGCCTTGCCCAGCATCTGGACGTTGGCGTTCTGAAGGGTAAAACCGCGCTCTTCGCTGATGACCACGGCGCCGGTGAGCACTGCAATGTCCTGCAGCATTTCCTTGCGGCGGTCGCCAAAGCCGGGAGCCTTCACGGCAGCCACCTTCAGGGTGCCGCGCAGACGGTTCACCACCAGGGTGGTAAGAGCCTGACCCTCAACATCTTCGGCAATAATGAGGAGGCTGCGGCCTTCGCGGGCTACGGGTTCCAGCACGGGCATGAGGTCTTCCATGTTGGAGATTTTCTTGTCCGTGAGGAGGATGTAGGCGTCGTCCAGGACAGCTTCCATCTTGTCACCGTTGGTCATGAAGTAGGGGCTGATGTAGCCGCGGTCAAACTGCATGCCTTCCACCACTTTCACCTCGGTCTCGGTGCCCTTGGCTTCCTCTACGGTGATAACACCGTCTTTCTTTACCTTGGCCATGGCGTCGGCAATGAGTTTACCAATCTGGGCGTCGTTGTTGGCCGATACGGTGCCCACCTGCTCCACCTTGGAGTAGTCTTCGCCCACCGGCTGGCTCTGTTCCTTGAGGTTGGCAACCACGGCGGCAACGGCCTTGTCAATGCCCTTCTTGAGGTCCATGGGATTGGCGCCGGCGGTGACGTTCTTGAGGCCCACATTGATGATGGCCTGGGCCAGCACGGTTGCGGTGGTGGTACCGTCACCGGCCTGGTCGTTGGTCTTGGAGGCAACCTCCTTCACCATCTGGGCACCCATGTTCTGGAACTGGTCTTCCAGCTCTACTTCCTTGGCAACGGTAACACCGTCCTTGGTAATCTGGGGAGCGCCGAACTTCTTGGCAATCACCACATTGCGACCTTTAGGGCCCAGGGTTACCTTCACGGCGTTGGCCAGAGCGTCTGCGCCTTCCTTCATGGCGGCGCGCACATCAGTATTGAATTTGATTTCTTTTGCCATAATTACAGGATTGCTAAAATGTCGGACTGTTTAACAATGAGGTACTTCTTGCCTTCTACGGTGACCTCGGTGCCGGCGTACTTGCCATAGAGCACGGTCTCGCCCGCTTTCACCTCCATGGGTTCGTCCTTGGAGCCGGGGCCGATGGCAACCACCACGCCCTGCTGCGGTTTCTCTTTGGCATTGTCCGGGATGTAGAGGCCCCCGGCGGTCATGGTCTCGGCCTCTTGGGGCTCGATGACCACTCTTGTTCCTAAAGGTTTGAGCATAGTATCATATATTTTAGTGTTTCGTTTTGAGATTCCCGATCAGGTCGGGAATGACGCCGATCAGGTCGGGAATGACAATGGCAAATTATCAAGGGGCGTGCCATGGCCGGATATCTGCCATTTTGTCAGCCGATGTTATTTCAGGAAAAAGTTGTAGCTTTGTAAAAACAAGCAATGAAGTAACAACAACCCTAGAATATGAAACAACTTCGTCTCATGATGGCAGCCGCCATGCTGCTGGCCGCCTGCAGCCCCAAAGCGCCTGTCAAGGAACCGTCGGCCCAGGAATTTGCCCCTTACGTGAAAGCGTTCACCGGCGGAATGGTGGCGCAGGATGCCGAACTGCGCGTGGACCTGACGCAGGACGTGCAGGGGGGCACGGAGGCCGCCAGCCTCTTCAGCTTCGAGCCGCCGGTAGCCGGGACGGCACGGTGGAACAGCGCTTCATCGGCCAGCTTCCTTCCGGCCGAGGGTGCCCTGAAGCCGGGAAAGCGCTACAAGGCCAGCTTCCATCTGGAAAAGCTGTTCCCCGGAGCGCCCTGCTTTGATTATCCGCTGCTGGTGAAAAGCAGCGCCCGGAGCGGTGTCATTGCCATAGAAGACAACGGCCGGCCGTTCCATGTGCAGCAGCTCGCCCTCAAGGACGGGCGCATAGACGTGGTGCTGTCCAAGGCCCCCGCCAATGCCCAGCTGAGGGGCCTGGTGGAAGTGGAAGGGGCGGCCCGCAGCTACACCCAGGTGCAGGACAGCCTCCTTTCCGTGTTCTTTGAAGGACGCTCCGGCGACCTTACCCTCACCCTGGATGCGGGCCTGAAGAGTGCCGATGGGGTCACCCTGGGCAGCTCCTTCCGCCACACCTTCCCGCAGCAGGAGCAGGTGCCGGCCGTGGAAATTCCCCTCAAGGGGAGCATCCTCCCGGAAAAGGACAAGTTCTGGCTCCCTTTCCGCGCCGTGAACCTGAGCGCCGTGGAAGTGATGGTGGTGAAAATCTATGAGAAGAACGTCCTTATGTTCCTGCAGGACAATAATTTGGCCAGTGGAGGCAGCGAGCTTCGCCGAAGCGGAAGGCTGGTCTGGCGCGGCGACGTGCAGCTGGACCCTTCCAAGGACCTGCACCAGTGGAACGAGCACAGCATAGACCTGAGCGGCCTCATGAAAAAGGAACCGGGCGCCATTTACCGGATCAAGCTGCGTTTCCGCCAGGACCAGTCGCTGTACGGGGGCAAAGCGCCGATGGTGAACCCCTCGGCCCCCGGCGGCAAGCCCGGCGAGGCCGACCAGGCCACCTGGGACAAAGCCAGCAGCTACTACTGGGACAACGACTACGACTGGGAGCACTACTCCTGGGAGGAGGCCGATGACCCCACCAAAGCCTCCTTCTACATGGACAGCGACCGCTTCCCGGTGGTGCAGCTGCTCTCCAGTGACATCGGCCTCATGGCCGAATATGCCGCCGGGCCGGAGTTTTGGGTCACCGCCACGGACCTCGTCACCGGCGGTCCGCTCTCCGGCGCTCAGATAGAGGTATACGATTACCAGCTCCAGCGCCTGGCCAAGGGGAAAACCGACAGCAAGGGCCTGGCCTCCTTTACGCTGGAACACAAGCCCTTTGCCGTGGTGGCCAAAGCCGGCGGCAGCACGGCTTACCTGAAAACCACCGGCGGTGAGGAGCGCTCCCTGAGCCGCTTTGACGTGGGCGGGGAAAGCCTCCAGAAGGGCCTCAAAGCCTTTATTTACGGCGAGCGCGGCGTCTGGCGCCCCGGCGACACCCTGCACGTGAACCTGCTGCTGAATAAGCCCCTGCCCGAAGGCCATCCCATCACCCTGGAACTGTACACCCCCGAAGGCCAGTTCCACACCCGGCAGGTGCAAAAGGGCACGGACGGCTTCTTCTGCTACGACATCCCCACCAAGGAAAGCGACCCTACCGGCTACTGGAGCGCCACTTTCAAGGCCGGCGGCAGCGTTTTCCAAAAGACCCTGCACATTGAAAGCATCAAGCCCAACCGCTTGAAAATCAGCACCCAGTACCCCGAAGTGCTGGAGGCCGGAAAGCGCCTGCAAGCCCGCATCGGCGCCCAGTGGCTCTCCGGCGGAGCGGCCGGCGGTGCCCGGGCCCATGCCCAGCTCACGCTGCGGCGCATGAAAGGCTCGCCGTTCAAAGATTTTGCCGACTACAGCTTCAACAACCCCGCCTCCCAGTTCCAGGAGGCCCAGAGCAGCCTGTTTGAGAGCTGGCTGGACGGAGGCGGCAACGCCGATGTGCAGCTTACCCTCCCCGAAGCCGCCCACGCCCCCGGCATGCTGGAAGCCTTTGTGCTCACCTCCGTGGAGGAAAAAGGCGGCGACGAAAGCTTCACCACTCAGACCCTTCCCTTCTCCCCCTATTCGGCCTATGTGGGCATCAAAAACCTGACAGCCGATTACCTGGAGACCGACAAGCACCACAAGATTGGGGTGGCCGTCGTGGACCCGAAAGGCCGTCCGGTGAAAGGCCATGCGCTGGAGTATGCCCTCTACAAAGTGGGCTGGAACTGGTGGTGGGACAGCCCCGACGCCAGCCTGGACGCCTATGTAAACGGCTCTTCCGTAAAGCTGGTCCGCAGCGGAAAGCTCACATCGGCCACCCAGGACGTGTTTGTGGACGTTTACGCCACGCGCGAAGAATGGGGCCGATACCTCCTGCTGGTGCAGGACAGCGTTTCCGGCCATATCAGCGGGAAAACCTTCCTGGTGGACTGGCCCGACTATGAGGGCCGCGCGAGCCGGCGGGACCCTGAAGCGCTGACCATGCTCAGCTTCTCCACGGACAAATCGGCCTATGCCGTGGGCGACAAGGCCACCGTCTATATTCCGGCCGCAGAAGGGGCCCAGGCCCTGGTTTCACTGGAAAACGGCTCGGGCGTGCTGCAGCGCGAATGGGTGAAACTCTCCGGCAGCGATACGCCCTGGAGCTTTACCGTTACCCCGGAAATGGCGCCCAATATTTACGTGAACATTACCCTCCTGCAGCCTTACGGACATACGGGCAACGACCTTCCCATCCGCCTGTACGGCGTGCAGCGCGTCCTGGTGGAAAACCCCGCGTCCAAACTGCAACCGCTTATTCAGATGCCCGAAAAACTGCATCCGGAAGAAGCCTTTACCATTAAGGTGAGCGAGCGCAGCGGCAAAGCCATGACTTACACCCTTGCGCTGGTGGACGAGGGCCTGCTGGACCTGACGGCCTTCAAGACGCCAGATCCCTGGAGCCGGATGTTCCGTCCGGAGGCCCTGGGCGTGAAGACCTGGGACCTGTACGACAATGTGATTGGCGCCCGAAGCGGAAAACTGACGCCGCTTGGGGCCATCGGCGGCGACGAGGACGCCGTTCGCAGCGCCCGCCAGGACAGACGCTTCAATCCGGTGGTGATTGCCCTGAAACCCAGGACGTTAAAAGCCGGAGGAACGGACGTGGTTACCCTGAAACTCCCGCAGTATGTGGGCAGCGTGCGCGTGATGGTGGTGGCCGCCCACGAAGGGGCTTTCGGCAGCGCGGAAAAGACCGTGCCGGTGCAGTCGCCGCTGATGGTGATCAGCACCCTGCCGCGTCAAATAGGCTGCGGCGAAGAATTTACCCTGCCGGTGAACGTCTTTGCCCTGGAAGAAGGGGTGAAAGAAGCCACGGTTTCCGTAGAGGCCGACGGTCCGGTGAAACTGCTGCAAACCCGGGAAAAAGTGCGCTTTGACGGCCCCGGCGACCAGCTGGTGTACTTCCGCGTGAAGGTGGCCGATGAAGAAGGCGTGGCGCAATTCAAGGTATCGGCCTCCGGCGGCAGCCATAAAGCCGGCGAGGAGCTTTCGGTGCCGGTGGTGAACCCCAATCCGCTGCTTACCCTGGTGGAACGCCTGAGTCTGAAGGCCGGGGAAAGTCGCCGGGTGAACCCTCAAGACCGGGTGCAAGTGACGGGCTATCCCGCACCGGACATGCAATCCCTCTTTACGGAAATGCGCGACTACTCCTACGACTGCTCCGAGCAGCTGAGCGCCCGCGGCCTGGTGCTGGTGAACCTGCTGCCGCAGCTCAGTGAGGCCGATGCCGCCACTGCCCGCGAATTGCTGCCCGAGCTCATTGCCCGCCTGTATGCCCGCCAGTGCGCCGACGGCGGCTTCAGCTACTGGGGTGGCGGGCAGTCCGACTCTTGGGTGTCTTCCATGGCCGGCGCCCTGCTCTCACAGGCCTCCAAGGCCGGTTTTGAAGTGAATGAGGGCGTAGTAAAAGCCTGGACTCTCTACCAGCAGAAGCTCTCGCAGGCCTACAGGGTGGCCGGCAGTTCCCTCTTTACCCAGGCCGATGAAGCCTTCCGCCTGTATTCCCTGGCAGTAGCCGGCACCCCTTCCCAGGCCGGGATGAACCGCCTGCGCGAAGCCGGCTCCCTCGCGCCCCAGGCCAAGTGGCTCCTTGCCAGCGCCTATGCCCTGAGCGGCAAGGCAAGCACGGCCGCCGGCATTCTGGACGGCGCCGAGCGCGATTTCCCGGAATACACGCCTTATAACCTTACTTACGGAAGCGCCACCCGGGACCGTTTTGCCGCCCTGGAAGCCCTGGTGCTTTGCGACCGGATGGCCGAAGCCGTGTCCATGGCCCAGCCGCTGGAGCACAGGAGACTTTCTACCCAGGAAGCCGCCTTTGCCGCCCTGGCTTACGGACGGCTGTGGGAGAAGCTGCCCACGAAGGAGGTTTCCACCACGCTGGAGGATGGCCTGCTCACCAACACCAGTTCAGGGCCCGTGTACGTAACCCTTTCCCAAACCGTCAGGACGTCACCGCTGGCGGCTTCCAACGGTTTGTCCGTGGAGGTGAAATACGTGGATGCCGAGGGCGCCACGGTGAACCCGTCGGCCTTGAAACAGGGCACGCGCTTTAGCGCCGTGATTAAAGTGCAGTCCCTGCAGGCAGGCAGGGACCTGGAGAACCTGGCGCTCAGTTTTGCCGTGCCTTCCGGCTGGGAAATCATGAACGAGCGCATGGCAGGCGCCGCCGAGGGCTACGACCACAAGGACATCCGCGACACCGCCGTGCGCTGGTACTTTGCCCTCCCGGCCGGCCGCTACAAGAGTTTCACCGTGCAGCTGAGGGCCGCTTATGAAGGCCGGTATGCACTGCCCGCCACCGTGTGCGAGGCCATGTACGAGCCCACGGTGAACGCCTCTACCGCCGCCGGGGTGGCCGCTGTGAAGCGATAGCCTATGCTGCGCACGGTTCGGGGGGCTTTTTGTGCTCAGATTCGCTCTTCGCGCACGAATTACAGCCATTTCGTGCGCGGAGGGTCTGGAAACCAGGGTCCGAGCACGGAAAGTGGGGGTAATGGTGCCCGAACCTCTTTTCCGCGCACGGTTTGGGGGCTAATTGTGCTCGGTGCCGAATGCGTTCTGCTGCTGGCCTGGGTGTTCTGCGTGCCAAGGGAGCTGTTCAAGGGCGTCCCCTACGCTACCGTAGTGGAAAGCGCCGAGGGAGAGCTCCTGGGGGCGCGCATTGCCGATGACGGGCAGTGGCGTTTTCCGCCTTGCGACACGGTGCCGGAGCGTTTTGCCACCGCCCTGGTGCAGTTTGAAGACCGGCAGTTCTGGTGGCATCCGGGCGTGAATCCCGTGGCGCTGGGGCGGGCGGCCGTGCAGAATGCCCGGGCCGGCCATGTGGTGAGCGGCGGCAGCACCCTCACCATGCAGGTAATCCGCCTTTCCCGCGGGAAGGAGCGCACCCTATGGCAAAAGCTCATCGAGGCCGTGCAGGCCACTTCCCTGCAGCTGCGCACCCCCAAGCGCCGGATTCTGGCGCTCTACGCCTCCCACGCGCCCTTCGGCGGCAATGTAGTGGGGCTGGAGGCTGCCGCATGGCGCTATTTCGGCCGGCCACCCTCAGAACTGTCCTGGGCTGAGGCCGCCACTTTGGCCGTGCTGCCCAATGCCCCGGCGTCCATCCACCTGGCCCGCGGCCGGGAGGAATTGCTGGCCAAGCGCAACCGCCTGCTGAGCCGCCTCCTGGAGCATGGGGACATAGACCCGGAAACCTACGCTGCCGCACTGGAAGAGCCCCTGCCGGCCGAACCCCTGCCCCTCCCCTCCTGGGCTTACCACTATGTAGAAGCCGCGCCCAAGGGGCAGCGCAGCCGCACCGGCATCCGATTTCCGCTGCAAAAAGCCGTGGAAAATTTGGCCGGGCGACGCTCCGACGAACTGGCGGCCGAAGGCATCGCAGACCTTGCCGTAGTGGTGATGGACAACCGCTCCGGAGCAGTGGTTGCCTATGTGGGGAACGCTTCCATCGGCCGGAAACGGCCCGGCGTGCAGGTGGACATTGCCCACTCCCCGCGCTCTACGGGCAGCATCCTCAAGCCTTTTCTCTACGAGGCCGCCCTGGAAGAGGGCGTGATTCTGCCGCGGACCCTGCTGCCGGACGTGCCGGTGAACCTGGGCGGATTTGCCCCGCAGAACTTTGACCGGCAGTTCTATGGCGCGGTAGCCGCCGACGAAGCCCTTTCCCGCAGCCTGAACGTGCCGGCCGTGTTCCTCCTGCGGCGCTACGGCGTGCCCAAATTCCACGCCCTGCTCCAGCATCGCTACGGGCTCACCACCCTCACCCGCTCTTCCGAAACCTACGGCCTGTCGCTCATCCTCGGCGGCGGGGAAGGCCGGCTGGACGAAATCACCGCGGCCTATGCACAAATGGCGCGCGCCGTCACCCCCGGCACCGACCGGGGGTCTCTTGCCACTTGGTACACCCTGGAGGCCCTGAAGGAGGTGAACCGCCCCGACGAACTGGACTGGCGCCTCATCGGCTCCGTGCGCAAAGCCGCCTGGAAAACCGGCACCAGCTACGGCTTCCGCGACGCCTGGGCCGTGGGCATGACGCCCCGCTGGACCATCGGCGTGTGGGCGGGGAATGCCGAAGGGCAGGGCGTGCCGGGGCTTGTAGGCGCCCGAACCGCCGGGCCTGTGCTGTTTGACGTGCTGAACCTGCTACCGGAGGATGAGGGCTGGTTCGTCACCCCCGGCCCCGACCGGGGGTCTGTATGGGCCCAAGTCTGCCGGCAGTCGGGCTTCCTGGCGGGCCCTGAGTGTGAGGAGCCGGAGGACCTCCTCATTCCATCGGCCGGGCTGGAGAGCGAACCCTGTCCCTACCACCGCGGCGGCATCTTCACACTGCCGCCGGCCATGGAGTGGTACTACAAGCCCCATCATCCGGAGTACAACGGTGCGCCCAGAGGGACAGCGAAGCGTAAGGAACTGGAATTCATCTACCCCAGCTGGGGCACCACCCTCACCCTGCCGCGGCAGATGGACGGCGCGGTGGAGGGCGCTGTGTTCCGCGTGGCGCACCACCGGACCGACGCCCGCCTGTGGTGGCACCTGGACGGCGAATATCTGGGCGAAACCCGCTTCCAGCACGAACTCCGCCTGGCCCCCGCCCCCGGAAAACACTTCCTCACCGTGGTGGACGAGGACGGCAACAGCGCCAGCGTGGCGTTCAATGTAAAATAGAACAATAACCAGTCCGACTTTGCCAGACTCGGGGCTACTGCGGAGGGGTTACAATCCAGTTGGTTGGGATAGCGACAACAAGGCTATTCCCGCGGGGATATGTAGTATTTGGATTCCTGACGAACTCACAACTGCTTGTATTGGGCACATCATCCAGCCACTTGTTAAAGACTGACCACGCTGAGACCACGGTCCACTGCCCTAATTTATCGGGAGAAGGCGCGGCAGAGTCATCATAGACCTTTGTGTCCGGATTCGTTCTGCTATTCATCTGCTCCTGAGACACTTCAAGGAGACATTTCACATATCCAATGGCTTTGCAATGACGGAATATGGAAAAGTAGCATCCGGCAGCAGGCTCCCGAGCCAGAAGGTCGGGCCCCGCTTTAAGCTTGTAGCAATTGAAAAACATGTTCATATAGCAGCAAGGAGCCAGAACCGTTGCAGGCAGAAGATCTGCGGGCACCGTTTCAAGATTTTGGCAGTCATAGAACATTCTGCGATAACAGGCCAGAGCCAACCCGGTCTTCGGCAAAAATCCATCCGGAACAGTCAACAGGCCCTTACAGCCGTAGAACATGGAATCGTAGCAGCGTTCAGTAAGGGGGGCGTCTCCCAGCACAAGGTTATCCAGTTTGGTTATTCCTGTGCATCCCTGGAACATCTCGAAATAGCAGCCTGTACTCAGGGTGGTTGCCGACAATTTCAGTGTTTTCCCGGGGTCCTCTGACAGCAGGAGCCAGGATGCGTTGTAAAAAGCCCTTTGGAAGGCAAAATCGGCCTCAATCACCTTCTTGGCCTTGTACTTCTCGTTGCACATGAGGAACATAAGGTCACCGTAGACATAACTGGCCTTGTTCACGGAGAGGAGGCCGCTGCTGTTTCCCGTATGCTGATAAGTGGTTCCCTTGCCACGGAAATAGACTTTGTCCCCGGCACTGGTGAGCGTTATCTTCCTTTCATAGTTTTTCCAGTCATACCCGTCCAGACTGTACTGGATGCCGTTGTTGGTGGCCTTATTGAAGGTAACCTCGGTAGAGGGCTGAGTGGCTTCCACCGTCAGGTAATCCTGCATAAAAGTAGCGCGCTGGAAAGTATAGTAGGAACTGGCCGCCAGCGTATTGTCGTTCATCCTCAGAACCAGATCTTCTTCCTCTCCGTCTTTCCTGAGAACCAAACCGGCGCCGCTTAAAGCAGTATTTCCGGCAAAACCTGCCACCCATGAGGCTTCAATGCCCCCATCCTCCTCTTCCCGGGTTTCAAAAGAACAGGAATACAACTCTGTTCGCGCCTCGGCATTGTCATACGCATTGTAAAGTGTTGCCCTGTAGCGGGTCCCGGACTCCACCTGGTCCTCATCAAATTGAAAACTGAAAACCAGGAAAGAAGATTGCTGGCTCAAGGTAAAGTGCAAATCCCCAAATTTTCCGGAAGCGGTAAAATGGCTCAAACTACGCACCGCTTCCTTCAGCGATGTTGCCTTTTTCCCGCCATAGTCTATACCCGACAACTTTCCGCCCTCAGAAACGTGAATCTCATCGTCCCGCCCTACAAGCACCAGCGATACTCCGGTAGCGGCCACCGGTGAAAAATCCTCGGCGCACGTAAGCTCTCCCTCAAAGAAGGCCAGGGTTTTACCGGCATCGCTCGCCTGCGAAAGGGAAAGGAAACCATACATCTCGCCTCCCTCGCTCTCCAGGTAAATCTGGTCTCCGGCCTCAAATACATACTTCAGATTATCATCAACCGTAGCCCGGGTACCGGCATCGGCCTCAACCGTGGCCCGATAATGCACGGTTTTCTGAAGGGGCGCAGGTTCCACCACTCCCGGTTCAGGCTCCTTGGCGCAAGATACCACAAGCAGCACAAAGGGCAAGATATATTTGAGTACAGCTTTCATCATAGTCCACCTCCATCTTTAAGGCCGCCGTTACCGAAGCCGATATCACCGCCGGCATCCTCAAGCGTACCATGGAAGCCCCGCAGGACGATACGCGTAATTACAATATCCTGGTTGTAAGGAGCATCCATCACCAGGCGTCCGCTGGTCGTTCCCCAGGGAAGGCTCCAGCAATATTCATAATTGTTGCCCGGGTATCCATAGTAGACACTTCCGTCCGGAGAGGAATCTACTGTAGCATCACGCGGTTTCAGGGGCGTAGTGCCATCCACGTAATAGAAAATATGGGCGTAATACAAGTAAAAATCATTGTTGGGCGTCTCCAGATTGGCACGCAATTCATAATGTCCTCCGGAGGGGAGTACAATGCCGTTGGAAGCTCCGTGGCGACGGATGGTCTTGCCGTTACTGGCGGTAATGGAAAAAGTAAAAGTCCGTTTGATATCGTTTTCCGTCTTTTCTTCACTGAAACTGTTGCGGTTATCGGCAATGAAAGCATTCCAGTTTGCGGCCGTGGAAAGCTCCCAATTATAGAGGGTGCCCCAGAAACGGGGAGCCGTAACGGTTTCTTCTACGTAGCCCGCCGCTGCGATTGTGATGGACACCGGATTGGCGGCTCCATCCGCAGTTGTTTCAAACCACTTTTCCCTGTAGTGATCCAGGGCGGCAGGGTCCAGACTCCCGCCATTGTTCCAGTTATTGGGCTTGCTTACACCGGAAACAGCCGGAACGGAGAGATTGATTTTATCTTCCGCCGTAAATTGGTAACTGTCAGGGTCGGTATAATAACCCACCAGCAGCTTACGGCCGGAAGTGGAAATGACATGGCCATAGGCCACATTGGAGAAATTACCGCCACTGCCTGTATGAGTGGTTTTCCCGCCGCTTGTGGCACTGTAAGGCACCGCCTCGTCCATAATCTTCATGTCCTTGAAGTGCCAGGGAGTCACGGTCAGCGGTTCGTAGGGAAGGGCCCGGGAGGTAAGTGTAATGGATACAGCTCCGTCGGAGACCGTGGTCTTGAGCTTAAAGGTCATGAGCAGCGCTGAGGGATCAAAGTAGTAATTCCCCTCAGCATCCTGTTGGATGGCATCGTCGGCGGGTTCCAACCCTTGCAAATCCAGATATACCCGCTCAAAGCCCTGCGAGGAAGCGAGAAGGCTGGCCACCGCCTGTACTTCACGGCCCGCTTCGCAAGGGATGGACGTGGTAAAATGCCCTCCGGTGAAGGTCATATAGGTTTCAAAACGCGTAGAAGCATCCAAAAAATACTTGTTGGCCACCAGAACTCTGGTTTCACTGGCTTCGCAATTGGTCTTGAAATAGGAGGAGAAGGTACGCCAGCGGGTTTCCTCCTCAAAATCATACTCTACTGTAAGGGCGTTATAGTCCTCCCAGCTGAGGGTGCGCTCAAACTGGAAAGCCGGTTTTCCGGAATTGGAAAGGGAGGTGCCGGAAAGCACGGGCATATTGATGTCTTTCGTATTGTCCGGCGTGAGCGTAAGGGACTCCGGCTCCAGTGTGAAAACCAGAGGGAACATGGACTGTGGCAGTCCGTCGGGGATGCTCACATCGACAACCTGTTCCATCCCGGTCTGGCGCAACACCTTGTCATGTTTGCAGCTTACGCGCATCTCCTGCCTGGGCTGTACAGTAATAACGATGTCCCGATACAGCGGAGATTCCTTAGCCCCCTCCTTATTGCAAAGGATGCGGAGCGTCTGCGTCCGTGAAACGTTTTGCCCGTCATCGGAATCTTTCAGCTTGAAGGAGAGGGTGCGCCAGCCGTAGTTGTCCCGGGCCGAATTCATCTCCGGCTCACCCAGGACAATGTCCGTAAGGGCCCCCACATCGGTAGGAAGCAACTCATAGGTGACACTCCCCCTTTCAATGTTCGGCGTGGGATTACTGCTGGAAACATTGTCATAGAAAACCACATAGAGGGCATCCTGGTGTTCCTCGCCGGCAATAAAGGTCTTGGAAAGCCAGGGATCCACCCGCATGCGCCGCGTTCCGTCAGATATATCCTGCAAATGTTTGGCGTTCACATCGGCCGATACATCGGCACTACCGGCCGATGCTGCCGCCGATTTGGGGTTGTTGTGTCCGCGGGCGGTAATCTTGTCTATCTCAATTTTGTATTTGAAATTCCGGTAGATGGGATAATAAACCCCCTCGTTCATCAGGTCAATCTTGTAGAAGCAGTCTACACCGCCGGCCGCCTTTTCTTCGTCAGTGAGCGCCGAGTCGTCATCCCGACAATACGTACCGTAGACAATGACATAAGTGGGCGGAATGAGCCCCTGCGGGGCCGGACGCTCGTATAAGTACACCGCTTTCTCTAAATCCGGATCCAGGGATGCGTCATAAGTCCCCTCCTGGAACTCATCAAAACGGGCATCATACTTCACGACCCCGTTGGTGCCGTCGATAAAATCCTGGATTTCCGGAACAGTGTCGTCAAATTCGGTGCCTTCCGGAAGATTGCCTCCGTACACATACGTCCCGTTCGCATCAAACAAGTCATCAAAATCCTTCTTCTGGTAGTCGGAAATCCAGCCGGTACGGCCACCGTATGGGACAAGCGTCCCTTTTTTGGGGACATTCACGACGGCATAACTTTTGGGCGTAAAATTGGACGTGGGCGAATTCCTGAGGATAATCTTGGACCAGTTTCGGACAAGGGCAATACCGTCAGCGGGGAAAAAGGCCTTGGTCTCATCGCTGATGACATACGGGTCACTGGCATTGGTACGGGGTGTATAACCGCCTTCCCCATCGGGTTTAACGTATTCGCCATCCACCTGCAGGGCCGTTATTTCCGGTAGGCTGATCATCTGCCAGAAGGCCGTTTCCTCGTCTCCCAGGAGGTTGGGTAGCACTTCCCTATCGCGGCCCGTCCGGATAGAAATGGGGCCGTTCCCAAGGAAATGGATGGTTCGGGGCGTATTGGAAAGTTTGAGGTCGGCCTGGAAAACATAAGCATCCACCTCTTTATCAACTTTCACCTCATTCCTATGACTGTCTTCCACCGTAAATGAATGCACCTCCCGGGTTTGGGAAACAAAGGTGGCATTGATATATTCCTTGAAATAGCCGGAACCGCCAAAGATAGCCAGATACATCCTGTCTGTGTTCAGATGGGACTCCTCGCCCAAGGCTTTGGTGGCGGTTTCCGTATCGCAAAGTACCGAGAAAGTGACCCTCACCCGGCCGTCAGGCGCTCCGTCATCCTCTTCGCCAGCTGGTACGAAATCCACTTCCCGCGCACAGGAAAGCAGCGCCAGGAGCAGCAACGAGAAGATATGAAGGAAGTGCTTTCTCATTACTCCAAATCTCCCAGATAATACGTGGCGCGCTTATCTTCGGGAAGCCGGTCATTGTACCGGTCCCAATACCAGGAGTCGTATACGCAGCGGGCCAGGGCCATGCTGTTTTCATTCGCCGTCGTAAAACCGCCGCTGCCGCCGTTGACGAGTCCGTTGGCCGACCAATAATTGCCGGAACCGAACAGCGTCACGAAATCCTGCTTCTGCAGGCTGGCGATAAATTGAATCTCCGCCGCCGTAGGAAGGCGCCAGCGGCCGGCGGGATAGCCGTCTTCCTGGTAGGTGGCACATTTGTAGTAGGCCGAACTGTAGGGGGCATTGCCATATTCCATGCCACCGAATTTGGAGGCCACGCGATAGGAAGGGGCTACCATATTGCGGGTGCGGGCGGAACTTTCTGTAGGGCGGTAATTGGTAAGGTATCGTTCCTCCCCGGTAACAATATCTTTACCGGGGCTGAGGACAATCTCATCGGACCAACCCGGCTCGCCGTCCCGGATGACATACCCCTCCGGGTTTTCTTCCAGCACATAGCCGCTTTCTTTCAGGTTTCCCTGTCCGTTGAGCACCGGATCCGGAGCAGCAGTACGGGGGTCCCCAATCACATAATTGCCGCCTTCCGGCAAAACGGTTACCGTAATGTTATAAATGTTCCGGTTACCACCGGTAAAGTTTACCGTCCGCCATTGCAGCCACCTCAGGGCCTGATTGGTTGCGTTATTGGTGTTTTCAGTCCATCCGGCATACCCGTGGGTCCTCAGTTCCTTCTCCGTAAGGTCAAATTGGCCGAGTCCTCCGTCTTCAGCCTTCCGGCTCCGGCACTTACCGTCAATCAGGACATAGCCCAGATGCGCGTAGTTGCGCCATGGGTTCTCGTTCTTGATGGAATTCTCCCCTTCGTCATTGAGGGCGCCGGAACTGGGGTCGGAATTCTGCTCGGCAAAGATAAACATGGCCGGATACTGGATAACGGTGTCCCGTTGGGTGTAGGTCTCGCCGGCATTGTCGGCGTGGGCGATGGAAATGATGGCCGTATAGGGCGAGTAGTCAAAGGTGGCGCTGGAAACCTTATTGTCAATGGCGTGATTGAAGACAATGGCCGAGCCATTATCCGTGAACCACCCGCCATACTGCTCCTCGCCATACACCAGATAATAGGTGCCTTCCCCGTATAACTTGTCCGTTTCGGTATAGATGCCCTGAGGATCGGGAGCCCCCACCTTGCGGAGCGGAACACCACCAATGCTTGCCGCGCTTGTGGACTTGCCATAATAAGGACGCGTGACGCTCACTACCTGAAAATCAATGGGGTGGGAGGTAGTGTAATGCATGGCCACTTCCGTCTGGTTGTGCAGTTCGTACAAAGTCTGGTCTACGGAAAGATAGCGGGCATTGCCGATGTTGGCATGTTTGACCACCACGTTCTTGTCCTGCCAGTAGTTGATATAGAAGCCGATGGGATTCACATTCACCGCCGCATCCTCAATATCGGCCCCCAGCATACCCACATTCACGTCGTAGTGGTACCAGTTGTTCCTAAGGAAATAGCCGTCGTTGGGGAGCAGAATCTTGTAGTAGAACTCTTTCTTGGCGTAGCTGATGACGTTGTTCTGGTCTTCCTCCCGCTCCCAAGGCAAAACCAGCTTCAGATACGGCTCCCGGGTGTTGCCTGTCTCCTGGCCCACTTTCCAATAGCGGGGATAGGTATACATGGGATAGGTGTTGAAGAAGCCATCGGCACTCTTGTCAAAAACCCGCCTGTAGGTGATGTTGGCATCGTTTCCCTGGGCCTCGAAGAAATACATGGGGTTGTTCTGGTAGGACAGGAATTCCGGGCTGTCCACCCCGCCCTCGGTCCCGGCCGGAGTCCCGGACAGGTTGACATTGGAAACGCCGTCCACCAAAAAGACGCGCATCTCTTCAAAACAGGGCTTCCAAACCTCCATGATGGTTTCCTGCGTTTCATCATCCACCCTTCCGGTACTCAGCTGCACATACTCATCGGCCTTGATGCCGACGGTGATCTTGCTGGCGTAGCGTTTGACATCAATCCGTCCCTGTGCAACCAGTTTCCGGGAACGGCCGGCCAGGGTTATGTCGGCCTGGCCGCTCATGATGAAACGGTCCTGCCGATGGTTGGAAGGAGAAACAAAATCCGTATTCACCACGATGGCCTGAAGGGCAGGAAGGGAGGTGTTGCCGGCCAATTCCAGCGCGTTCAGCGCTGTCCTGGGCCCGTTCACAAGGGCGAACACCGTTGCCACTTCCGTACCGGAAACCGCGGGAAAGATGAGGTTCACCTGGTTGCTGTTAAGGTTCAGCAGGAAGTTCTTGTAGTCCATCGCACTCTCCTCCAAGTCCACCGGGACATGAAGGGCGGCCGGAGCCGCAGTGTTTCCCCCGGGATAGAAATAGAAATCCACCCAGTCTATCTGGCTTTCATGATAGGCCCGCACGGGGTCTGCCGTGGGCTGTTCATCGGCCTTGGTTTCCGGAGACTCGTCACAGACAATGGTCACTTCCACGACGGGTCCGTCCCACACCTCCTCCATAGGCTCACGGGAGCAGGAAGCGCAGACAAGCAGCAGCAACGCCAAAAGATATGAAAGCCTACAGCGCATCAGGGCAGTACAAAATAGTAAATTTGGTCAATGGTCTCCGATGCCCCCGGGATTTCCCGCTCGTTGATAAAAGCCTTGAACGCCAGCGTAATCATTTTTCCTGAACTTTCACCTACATAGTCCTCATTCTTATCCACATAGATGTCAATGCGCCCCTTGTCCTTGTCGGGGTTAATGTTGGCCTCCTGACTCTCTGATTCGCCCATCGTCACCTTGAAAGCATTCGTGGCTCCGGTAGTGGCCTCCACCGGAATCACCTGCAGCTGCCCTCCCTTGGGCGTTGCGACATAAAGATAGGCCCGCGCCGCCTGATGGGGCTTGAGATAGACATAGAAATTGTCCTTGACGCCCGTGGAAACAATTCCGCTTACCGTACTTCCATCCACTTTCAGTTTATCCGTGACCATCAGGGAGGAAACAGAAAAATCTATGGTGAACTTGTTCCAGTCCCAGGGTATGGCCGATACGGTGAGTTCCAACGTACGTCCGCTTACATAGTACGCATAGAGCGTCCAGGTATGGTTGCGGGCAAAATCGCCCGGAGCGTTCATGGAGAAGGAAACCGTTTTGTATTCAGGCTCATCATCCCCCTTTTGGACATGATAACAGACCGTCCCCGTGAGGGCTTTGTCGCTCTCCCTCAAATAAATGGCACCGGTTCCCGCCTGCGTAAGATACCCCCCTTCAATACCGTCTTGAATCAAGCGCTCATAAGTAGGGCCGTCCTGCCCGGCGTAGGTATAGCGTTCGGGCGACACTGTGGAGGCAACGGCTCCGGGACCTTCCGTTATCATGGTAGAAGCAACATAACCATCCCCCTGCCGGATGGCCGCACCGTTTTCGGAAAAGACCTTTTCGTTCACAGGAATCCGGTCCCCGTCCAATTCAATCCGGTCAATATAGACTTTCTCCAACTCGCCTTCCTCCGCTTCCGTGTACATCTGGCTAAAGACATAGCGGAGCTTGGACACAGCGCGGGAGATAGGGACGGTCCCGACGCTCAGCGACGGTTCTTCGCCTTGGATAGAGAGATGCGTACGCACCCCGCTCATAGGAAGACCGCCCTCCGGGACAACCGTCCATTGCTGCTGAGGGCCGAAAAATCCTTCGCCGAAAAAGGCGCCGCTCACCTCATTCCAGTCCGTGCTGGCCCGCAAACCCTCCTTTCCGATGGACGCGGCATTCACCAGGACATAGACATCGATATCCGGACGTTCCAGGGCAAAGGACGAAGGAACGGGCAGCGTGTACCGGCGCACCGTCCCGCCTTTCGGGAAATCCCCGTCCGCATCCAGCTGCAGGGAACGGACAAAAGCATGGTTATCGCTCCGGAAAATCCACAAGCTCAAATCATAGATGGCATTTTCCCTATCCGAAGCCGGCACCTCCCCCACATCGGCCTTGGTGACCATGGGGGCGGGAAACTCCAGGGTAATCCCCAGTTCCGGACAAGCGGGCGTGTCAGAGAGATTGTCGTAGATACACGAACTCACCAGAGCCCATCCCAGCAGCAGCAATATGACCTTCTTCCAGTGCATTATTCCATGATTACTGTTACGGGAGTGGACAAAATCCAACTGACTTTGGTCTGAAGCCCCAGGGTAAGCTGGGGGACACCCAAATCCGGAATGGCGCAGTGGGCATTTTCCAAGGTGGTTACCTTGCACTTCACCGTAGTTATCCGGTCTTTCAGGAAAACGCTGTTAAACGCTGCATTTTCCGGCAGGTCCAAGCTTCCGGTAAGGTAGAAGCGGTGCCCGGGAAGGATACGTCCTTCGGCACCATAGAATGTTTTACCGGTATTGTTTTCGAACTCCAAACAGATATAAACGGTTTGATTCTCAGGTGTTTCCAGAGACAATACCCGAAAATCCGGCAGCGTCTCCTCCTCATAAGGCTTAAGGAAAACACCGGATACCTGGCTGTCATACAGAAAGTACTGGGCACTTTCCGTATCGGGCGTAAAATCATACTTTTGCGGATACTGGCAGCCGATGATCACCCCTTTGAGGGGGAGATGGTCGCCGCTGGCATCCACCAGCGTATAATCCAGCCCGTCATTGTCCTGGAGCTGCCCCGAGGCCGCTTGAACGGTAGCTTTCAGCATGCCCACGGCATATTCCAGG
Organism: Bacteroidales bacterium; assembly: GCA_017934185.1. Classification (GTDB taxonomy): domain Bacteria; phylum Bacteroidota; class Bacteroidia; order Bacteroidales; family UBA932; genus Cryptobacteroides. The sequence continues at coordinate 28,641 of JAGBJY010000053.1, forward strand.
GTATTCTCAACGGCAACAGCTTTGGTTTCTACCGTGACCGGGCCATCTGTATAGTGGGAAAGGATGCTTTCCCAGGTATGCTCCCCGGAGTAGTAGCCCAGGACTTCGTCACTGGTGGAAGATACCAGGGGGGAATTGGCATAATAGTACAAAGCCGGCGGAAAACAGAAGCGGGAAATGGGAGCCATGCCGTCCAGGCCGCTTTCCAGCGGCACCACATAACCCGAAGGGGTCCAGCGCACCGCAGCCGCACCGGAAGGAAGGCCGTATGACTCGGGGTAAGACGAAGTGGCGGAATTCCGAAACACAACACTCTTGTCTCCGGTAATCGCAATGTTTTCACAGGCCGAAAATTTATCCTTGATGGCTTGGCAAAGGCCGTTGTACAAATCTTTATACTGCAAAACGCTTCCGTCCTCTTGCTTATATGCCGTATAAAAACTACCGTTCTTTTCGACCTCATACGCAAGGGTGTTCTGGCTTTCATAAGCGTCTATGGTACGATAAAGCGTAGTGAGCAGCGCCTCTACATTGCCGCCGGAACCGGGCATCAGCTTCCCTTCCTCCGTAACGGCCGAATAGCAGCTGCGAAGGTTTTCATCCCCAATCTCCGAATTCCAATTCACGGTCACCGTTGTGGGCTCACCGCCATTGTAGGTAACGTTTACAGCATAGGAAACGCCAAAAAAAACGTCATTGAGGGCCGAAACGATGTCCCGGGTAGCAGCAAGCGCCTGGTTTCCCGAAGGCAGCATTGCATCCGGGCTAAAGCCGAAATCCGCGGCAGTAAACATCGTGCTGCGGTAGAAGTTTTCCGATTCCACAAGGGACCCGTTCACCTGCCGGTCTGCCACCGAGCCGGAGACCTTGTTACCGGCCCTCCGGGCTTTCCCATAGAGTAGCGCCGAAGCGCAGCGACGAGGCAAATAAACATCTTGCGTAAAATACAAGACTTCCTCTCGGGAAGCCCTGGGAGATACCAGCGCAGGGAAATAGACGGTGCCGGACAAAGGGGCGTCACCCGGAGAAACGGCACTCCGGGAGGCAAAAGGCAAGAGGCGAAGATCGGCAATGCCGCGGAAACGTCCCTCCTCGTCCCCCATTTCGGTGATGAGGTCTACATTGGCCTTGGTCACGCGTCCTTCTCCAAGGGTGAGACTCATACGCACAGGCTGGGTGGCCTCTGTAGCCGTACCCATTTCCTCCGTCTGCTCCCTACCACAAGACACCAGGCCTGCCGATGACAGGGTCACCAGCAGGAAAAACAATGCCATATGCCTGGTTCTCAACACTATATATCAACCGGAATTTCAAGGCCGGGATTCCAGTCCAGTGTAACGGAAACGGCTACCGTGGGATCGCCCGGATACACCTGACCGTTTTCCCGCGCTTTGGCCTTCAGTACCTTCAACTCGCCGGCGCGGAGCGGTTTGGACAAGCCCAGGATGGTCTCGGTCACCTTCCCGTCGGGAAGGGTGGCATAGACCTTATATTGCCACAGGGAATGGTCTGCGGCCTTGCTGGGCGAAGGCTCCCGTGAAGGGAAATTCACTGAGGCAAAACAACGTGTCCCGGATGCAGGGAGCACCAGTTCATCGGCCCGCAGGACAGGGGTGTAAGAGAAATGGTACACACTGTCGCAAACGTCAAAACCTGTAGCAAAACCGCTCAGGAAGACCTTGATGTCTTTCAAGTGACTGCCCAGCGTATCCACCACCAGGGCTGTGGCACAATTGGCTATGTACAGGCGCACATCAAACTGCTGGTCCTGGCCCTCCTTGACGTCCATGGGCAGCCGGGCGGTGAAGATACCGGAACGGTGGGGGAAAAGGGTATCGGCCACCTCCTGCACCAGGCCGGCCGTATGGCAGCGCTGGGTGTCTTGCAGCCGAACCCTTTCATTGCCCGACAGGTTGGCCAGCGCCAGATGCATGTATTTGCGCACGGGAATATACAGGGTGTAACTGGACTGGTTGGCATCCATGATATGGGTTTCATGGTGCAAACGCGTGGAATCTTCCACTACATCGTAGAATCCCAAGTCCACATCATGGGCAAAGTCCGTAAAAATGCCTTCCAGGTAGGTCTTGAGGGCATTGCTTACCGTTATGTCCGCCGCCAGGGAAAGCTGGGTCTGGAGCTCCGTGGTCATGTTGGTGACCAGCCGGAGCTCATAATCAATGGTGTAGTCCGTTTCGCAGTCGCGCAGATCCTCGTCCACCAGGCCGCAACCCGTGAAGGCAGCGGCCAGGAGGACCCAAAGAATGATATGCTTTACTGCGCAGCGCACGATGCCGGATTCAATTAATTAGATACCCCCCCCCATTTCTACCTCGAAGGCCAGGCCGGGCGTCCAGGTCATATCGATGGACAGGCCCAGGGAAATCTGGCTGGAACGGAGGTCCGGAACGGTAACGTAAGCATGCTTGAGTGCATCTTCGCCCAGCATGAGGTCGGCGGTGGTGATGTAATCCTGCATGAAAACGCGCGGGGCGTTGACGGTTTCGCCGGTGGAAGGATTGAAGGGCGGATAGCAATAGTACTCGCGGCTCAGGTCGGTGAAGGCGGAACCATTGTCTTCACGGGCTTTGTTAACGGCAGATGCCAAATCCAGCTTGCCCAGCAGGTAGAAGGTGCCGCCCTTGCGGATGAGGTTCATCTCTCCCCAGAAGTCTTCATCGGTTTTGTTCACGAGTTCAAGGCCCACATACACATCGGACTGTTCATCGGCAGGCTTGGTGGCGTCGTAATTGTCCCACACCATGGTGTAAATGGGTTCCGTAGTAGCACCCACCTTATAGGTAGTGGTAACCTTGTCAAAAATCATTTTGTCAAAAGCGTTGCCGGTATAATCCACGCCCGTGAACTTTCCTGTTGCTTCATCATAGCCATATTCCGACGGTGTAACCGTTTTAGGCCTGCGGGTATAGGACCAGTCCACGACGTCGGCCACACCGCCCACAATCACTCCCGTGACAAAGATGCCCTTATCGGCCTCTGAATAGGAAGTGGAGATAACGTTATCCTCCTCTCCGGGATGCAGGACGGAATTGTTGTCCTTAAGCGAACCGTTCCGGAATTTGACGGTTGAGGCCAGCAGCGCCGTACCGTAGTTTACGTTGTTCACCATGGCTACGCTGCGGGTGTCGGACTTGACGGCTGCGTTGTTTTCCCAGCCGGCCCACTGGCCCTCGTTGTTCCAGTTGCTCACGGAAGCGGGATAGTCGTTCTCCTTCTTCTCCACTGAAGACACACGCAGGGGAGAGTTGCCAAAGTACATGAGCTCCGGCGGGTAGCGGTAATTGGCAATGGGGAAAGTGGCGTCTCCCATGCCGTAAGCCGGAATGTCTGTTATGTAACGGAACTGGTCTACTTTGTTCTGGGCAGTCTGCACATCGCAGGTCATGATGGAAGCGCCCTTGGGAAGGCCCACGTTCACCGGGAACCCATCTTCCTGCGTACCGTTCATGAAATAGCTGCCGTCAAAATAGGTTTCGATATTGGATTTGTTCGCGTTCCACGTGTCCGGAGAGCAGGCGTTGGAAATGTTGGTGACAAGGGTCGAAATATCATAAGTTCCGTCGCTGTTTTTCAGGAAATTGAGGCCGTTTCCGTTATCCATTGCCATAAACGTGTCCATCCGTTCCAAAATCTGCTGCGCCAAAAGCTTGGCAGCCACCTCTTCCCAACCGGTGGGCCCGCCGTCGGCCACGCGTTCCACAACCGCGTGCAAATCCTGCAGCACCCGAATCACGGCCGAGGCACTGCCGGCACGCAGCTCTTTGAGCGTACCGCTGGACTGAATGGTGGTGAGTTCATTGTAAGCGTATCCCAGAACTTCGGCCAGAGGGGCCAGGGACATGGGCGTGCCGTTTTTCGTTGTCACCACCGAGTTGGGATTGGTAGCGTCACTGGTGTCGTAGGCATACTTGTACATGGTGCCCAACTGTTTCCAGGACAGTTCCCCGGCATGATAGGAATAAGTTTCCCCTTCCACCACGGCGGAGATGCCGTCGGTAGGGGCGGGCACCTCATCGGCCAGCTGCTCTGCCACCGTTTCATCGGGCTGGGGCCACCAGAAGCCATAGCTCCTGTCTTCAGTACCTGTAGAATGATCCCAGAAGGTATTCTCATTCACCAGGCCGGCCACGGTCAGGTAAGTGAAAAAGGTAGAGAAAAAGAAAGTGCCGGCATCAAAGGCCCCTTGACTGGACAGACGGGACACCAGGGAGAACTTGATGGAGCTGAGGTCCGTAACGCTGCCTTCCAGGGAAACCGCTCCCTGCAAATCGTCGGAAACGGTCTTTTTGGCTTTGCCGTACAGCATCACCACATTGGTGCCCAGCGGCAGGGCCAGCTCCAGGGTGCGGGAAGAACTGGAAGCGGTCACCGCACCGGCCGGGAAAAGGTCTCCCAGATTGTAGTCGCGGTCGGCGGCAATCACGGTACCGTCGGCTTTGTAGGGCGATTTGAAGAACGCCCCGCCCTCAGCGGGTGCATCCAGTGAATAGGACACCAGGTGCACAGCCTCCATGCCAAGGAAAGGATTGTCCTTCTGGACAAACTCCGCCGTGGTCTTGGTATCCTTTCCGGTAGCGGTGGAAACGTTGAGGACAAACTGCGTTTTCACGGTGCCTGACTCGGGATCAAAGCCCGGGCTGGGGACAACGGGCGTTTCTGTTTCCCGGTAGCAGGAAACCAGCACCGCAAATGCCATAAGGCCGAAGAAAAACAAATTGCGTTTCATAGGTATCTATTTTTACTAATTATCAATTACCCCCTAAAAAAACTTCTTCATACTCAAGTCCCTGTTTCCACTTGATATCTACCGAAAGCCCCAGGGTAAGGGAACTGGCCCTGAGGTCAGGTACTGTCAAATAGGCGTACTTCAAAGAGTTAGGACCGAACTTGAAGGTGACGCTGGTCTTGTAATCCTGCATGAACACGCGGGGAATGCCGACGTAAGTACCTCCATCGTAGAGATACGGTGGAATCTCAAAACCGTCTTCAAAGGAGAACGCCTCGGACTTGGTAGGATCCAACTCACCGATGAGGTAGAAATAACCATCATTACGGATGAGATTAAAGTTCCCGTAAAAATCCACGCCGGTTTTGTTTTGGAATTCCAAGGCTACATAGACTTTGTCCTGACCAAAATCCCCGGGATTCCTTGAACCATACCCGCCCGCACTGTAATTGTCAAAAACCACCGTATAGTTGGGGGTGAAACCGGAGCCGTTATCCTTTTTGACCTGTTGGCTGGTGACGGCTTTGTCATAAATGAATCCTGTTATCTTTTTGCCGGCGACAGGATCGCTGATGGGGAGGAAATCCCAGCCCACATTCTGGGTCTGGCCGCCCACTACGATGCCCGTCAGCAGGAAACTTCCGTCGCCAACGGCAATCTCCCTATCCGGCTCGTCATCGGCATTCAGGTCGCCTCCGGCAAGCCGGTTCTGCACGGCATGGTTGTTATCCTTGAGGTGGGGATTGGCATAGCCCAGAACCTCCGAAGAGTACCCCACTTTGGTCTCCAGCATGGACACGCCATAGCGGATGGGATATTTCATGGCCACGCTGTGTGTTGTGGACATGACATGGGTGCCCGTCCAGTCGGCTTTGCCGTCCTTTTCCGCACTCCATTTCGTCTCATTTTTCCAATCTGCCACGGATTCGGGATAATCGGCGGTAACATGCTCCAATGCGGAGGTGCGCAGGGGAGAGTTGCCAAAATACAGAAGTTCCGCGGGATAGTAGTAACTCTCTGCGGAATAACCTTCGTCGGCATCGCCGGGAATACCGCCCACTTCACTGGTATTGAAATACTTGGGGTAGTAGAAATAATAGTTGTCCTGGTCGAAGTTCATGTACGCAGCCCCGCGCATGGAATTATAATTATCGGGGAACTCCTTAGGGAGTTTGGTGCCGATGGCTGTAATCTCCCCGGATGTGGGCATACACGCAAGCGCTGCCGCGTTATCGGGCCAATAAACGTCTGCGCTGTAGGTTTGATTATTATACTCACCCCCAATCAAATGAGCTGCAATTTCGGAAACCGACTTGAAATTCACGCCCGTTACCGGAGAGCCGTTGGTAGGAAGGGACTCATAAGAAAAATAGATCCCCAGACGTTCGCTTACTTTCTCGGCAAATGCTTTGGCCACGGTCTCGGCCCTCGACAGCGGCGCAGCGCAGCGGACGGCATTGATGACAGACCACAAATCCTGCACAATGCGCAGTGTGGCCTCGCCGGAACCGGCACGGAGCTCGGTGGCGCCGTCCTGAACATACCGGATGTTCACCATCTCCCTGTACAGATGGCCCAGCCGCTCTTCCAGGGGATACTGGTGCTTGCCGGACTCCACGGGGCTCATTCCGCTGTCCGCCTCCTGATCGGGCTTATAATACATGGACCACCAAAGTTGAGAGAATTCTTCCTCTTCTCCGACAGCAAAGCCGCCTGCGGTAATGGCAGACTTGACATCCGCTGCTGTCATGCTGGTATTCATAATTACGGTGAGAATACCGGCAATGAGTTTTTCCATGGCATAGAAACCCGTCGCGTCCTGCAGGCGTTTTCCCAGCTGGAAATTGGCGGAGCCTACCGTTTCCTTCACCTCATACTTGTCCAGATGGCCATAATAATCGTATGCCGTAAAAACATCCTTTGCACCGCCCTGTGGTGCCCTTCCGTACAGAAGCAGCGTATTGGTCTGCAGGGGGAGGGACATCTCTACGACACGCCGGGGACCGGTACCGGCAGGCACCAGCTGAGCAAGGTCATACACCTTGGGAGCCGTAGCATCCGCTTTCAGGATTTGTCCGTCCTGATCCAGGACATACGTCATCAGTTTGGCGTCCGTAATGCCGCGGAAAGAAGGCGATTCTCCTTCCTGCACGGCGTCGGCTGCCTGTTTGGTACGGGCCGAGGAGGTGGCAACATTGAACACGAACTGTGTGTTCACCTCTTTCACGCCGGAATTCCCCACTTCCAACTCATTCCGTTGGCAGCCCGAGAGCGCCAACGCAGCCGCCAATGCAGCAAAAAGTGAGATTTGTTTTACGTTCATCATATACAAATTTGTTTTACTCTTCATTCATTACTTCCTTCCATGCCTCCCACTCTTTCCGGGCAGGGCCGTAAACGGCGGCGCCTTCCAGGTTGCGGGAAGCGGCGTCGGAACCCAGGGCGGCAGCACGCTGCAGCAGCTCCAGGGCCTGGTTTTCCAAAGACTCGTCCTTGCCGTCAAGGGCGGTGAAATAGCAGGCAATGCCGTAGGCGTTCATGGCTTCGGCATCGGAGAGGGCGCGGGCGCGGAGGGCCTCATCGGCCTCAATGGCCTTGACGGCCTCCGGGTAGCGCTTTGCTTTCAGGAGCGCCATCACTTCCCCGTTGAACCGCTCGGTGGCCGGGTCTGGCGCGGCGCCGTAGTACACGCGGATGTAGCCCGCGTTGCGCTGGTTAGCCAGCAATTCGGCGGCTACCTTCTTATATAAAGCTTGATGGGTTTTCAGGCGTTTTTCCCTAAGGTCCGGCTCCGGGAGCGCCAGGATGCCCTCCAGCGCGTCAATTTCCTCGGCGCTGAAACCTTCCGGACGGGCCGATACCTGCTCACGGAACCAGTCCCAGGCTTCTCCCTTGCCGATGGTTTCGAACAGGCGGCGGCTTACCCCGGTGCGGGCGCTGAGCTCCCGGGCCACGGCACGGGCGCGGCGTACGGAGAGGCTGTCGTTGCGTTCCTGCGGCCCTTCGATGGAGGAGAGGCCCACGATGGAGACCAGGACTTCGTCCGTGCGCTCATCGGCACAAAGGGCCGACAAGGCCGTGGAGAGGGCCTCCAGCGTGCGGCTGTTATCGGCCAGTTCCGGCGCAAGGACATCGCTGTCTACGGGGAAGCGGACAGAGAGGATGCTGTCGATGCCGGGGCGGGTCTGGTAATCCAGCGGACGGTATTTTTCGATGGGAACCACCCAGTTATTCTTCCGGGCCAGGCGGTCGCCGGTGGTTTCAGGGGCTTTCACGTCCCTGAGTTGTACTACAAAGGCCACGGGCGGGGTGAGCACGGTGAGGGTATCGCGGCCGCTCACCATCACATAGTTCCCCGGCTGCGGCCGTTTGTCCCTGGCCACGGGATTCCACGCCAGGTTCAGGCCCAACTTGGGCACCACGGCGGGTTTTCTCACCTCCCCGGTCTTGGTGCCGCAATGGGCGCAGTCATAGCGGTCGTAGGCGGCAAGGCCTCCCGCCACGCCGGCCTCGGCTTCCAGGCGGATGTGCTGGCCCAGCCAGACGCTGTAGCCAAAGAGCAGGCCGCCGGCCCAGTAAGAGCCCTGCACACGGCTATCCTGCGTTTCCGGATACAGCCCCAGCGGGAACCGGACATTGCCCACGTTGAAGTGGGTGTAGAGGGCATCGGCCCCAACAAAAAAGCCGTCGTACACCTGCTTGAAGTAATACCGTGCCTCCGGGACAACGGCGAAATTGCGCCAGTGGCGGGTGTTTTCCACGTTCTCATTGTCCCAGAACAGCCAGCGGGGCCAGGTTTTGAGGCCGCCGCTCACATTCAGGCTCACATGTTTTCCCACAGGAAATTCCAGGCCGATATTAGGCTCGGCCGCACCATCCCAGAGAAGATTGGTACGCAAAGACATCCCCGCCCAACTCTTTCGGGTAGAGTCAGGGGATGCCGTCTGCGCCGCCGGAACGGGCGTAGCCATTCCAAGCGTAAATAAAGCGGCAACGAGAATTGCAAATAATCGCGCCATTATAGTCTTAATCGTTTTTCCTCTCTTTCAATACGTTACCTCTCTGGGAGAGATACTGATTTAAATGGCAAAGTTATATATTTTTCTGTTACAGTGTACCCCCCCCCGAATTTTTTCTTCTTTTTTCGGTTTTGCCCCGTTATCGGCCCTGTTGTGTAAACCACTCACAATCAACCAATTGAGCAAAAAAGGTACCGAAAAAATCAGTACCGTTTCCGTCAGGGCCAAAGTTCCGGTAGCTTACCTGGAAAGGTAATTTAGACTACGTGACTTGCTTTTCTCCCGTCCTTTTGCTAACTTGCGAGACTGAATCATCGAGGTCATCGCATGGGAATTTACATCAATATCGGCAACAGCCGCTTTCAGAGTATCCGCAACAGTGAGTATGTGGATAAATCCGGGCTTATTGCCATCGTGAACGGCACGCTCTCTACGGAGCGCCGGTTCAGTTGTGTGTCGCGGAGCCGGCGTTTCGGCAAATCCATGGCGGCCATCATGCTTTGCGCCTACTATGACCACTCCTGCAACTCCCGAGAGCTGTTCCTGGACCTTGACATCGCCAGGGATCCGTCTTTTGAGAGGCACCTGAACAAGTATCCGGTACTCTATTTGGATATGACGGCCTTCGTGACCAAGTATCACGATGACCCCACCATCATTTCCCGGATAGATGCCCAGCTGAGGGAAGATGTATCCCAGACCTACCCGGCGGTGGAAACCCGGGAAGGAGACGACCTGATGGACCTGCTGGTCCGCATCACGGCCCGTACACAGGAGCGCTTCATTTTCATCATTGACGAATGGGATGCCATCTGCCGGGAATTCAAACCTGGCAGCCAGGCAATGGACATGTACGTGAATTGGCTGCGCCGCATGTTCAAGGACATATCGGGAAAGGATGTATTCGCCGGTGTGTACTTGACCGGCATTCTGCCCATCAAAAAGTACAAGACCGAGAGCGCCCTCAATAATTTTACAGAGTACTCCATGGTGGATCCGCGAAGGATGGCGGCCTACTTCGGCTTTACCCAAGAGGAGGTCAAGGCGCTAGCCGTAAAGTACGGGATGGACTTTGAGGAACTTCAGCGCTGGTACGACGGTTACCAGATTGGAGCCCAGCCGTCCATGTTCAATCCCAATTCCGTAATGCAGGCACTTGACAGCGACTGGTGCACCAGCTATTGGGGAAAGACAGGGTCGTACGAGGCCGTTGCAGCCTATATCAAGATGAATTTTGACGGGCTGAAGGACGATATCATCTACATGCTTGCCGGCGGCCGCTGCAAAGTGGACACCACCAAGTTTCAGAACGACATCTCCATCGTCCAAAGCCGGGATGATGTGCTGACGGTGCTTATCCATCTGGGATATCTGTCCTTTGACCGGACCGTCAGCGAGTGTTACATCCCTAACCGGGAAGTCTGGATGGAAATGAAAAGCGCCGTAGAAGACACGGACTGGACACCCGTGGTGAAGGCACTCCGCGCGTCAGAGACGCTTTTGCAGGCCACGCTGGACGGGGATGCCCGGGCAGTCGCGTGCGGGGTGGATGCAGCCCACGACGAGAACACCAGTATCCTGAGCTACAATAACGAGAATTCCTTAGCCTGCGTACTTAGTATCGCTTATTACGCAGCCCGCAATAATTACCTTATGCACCGGGAACTTCCTTCGGGGAAAGGCTTTGCCGATATCGTTCTCTACCCACGGAAGAACGTGGATTCCCCGGCCGTTGTACTGGAGCTCAAGTTTGACAACAGCGCCGACAGCGCCATTGAACAAATCAAACGAAAAGAATACCCCGCCAAACTGGCCGACCATAGTGGTAATCTCCTGCTGGTGGGCGTTGCCTATGACCGAAAGACCAAGCAGCACAGCTGCGTGATTGAGAGGGCATAAAAGAGTTTCACTCAACGTCCTTCACAGGACGGAGGTGGAAGTAGCGGACGTAGCACCTCTATGAGCCGGTCGGGGTAATTGGAGATGATGGCTTCCACCCCGCAATCGGCCATGCGGCGAATTTCGGCGGGGTCGTCCACGGTCCAGGGAACCACCTTGATGCCGCGCTCATGGCAGTAGGCTACGTTTTCGGGGGTCACCACCTCATGGTTGGGGCTCCACCACTGGGGCGTGAAGCTGATGCTGGAAAGGATGTCCTCGATATTGTCTTCGTCCTCCGTGAGGAAGGAAAGGATGACCTCGGGCCACTTCCCATGGATATACTCCAGGGCGCGGTGGTCGAAGGTCTGGACGATGAGCCGGCTGCCCAGGTTTTTGCCCAGCAGCAGGGGGATGCAGGTGTCGCAGAAGGTCACATAGTCCGGCCAAAGCGTACCCTCACCTTCGCCGGCGGCCGATTTTATCTCAATGTTGTAGTTTACGGGCTTGAGGCCGATTTCAGCGGCATAGGCTTCGGTGAAATCAATGAGGTCCGATGCCAACGGCTTCACTTCGGCCAGTTTTTTCTGCTGAGGCCAGCGCTCCACGAAGCGCATGCCCACGTCGTACTTGAGGATGCTGTCGTACGGCATGGTATAGAGGTACTCCTTGGGGTCATCGGCCTGGATGAGCGTTCCGTCCGGACGGGTGGAGTAACGCGGATGGAAGTAATTGTCGTGGGATACCACCACCTTGCCATCGGCGCTTAACTGAAGGTCAAACTCAAGGGTGTTGATTTGCCTGAGGTCCAGGGCGTTACGCATGGCGCTCACGGTGTTCTCCGGCATGAGTCCGGCACCGCCACGATGCGCCTGAAGGTCTATCTGCGGGGTTTCAGTACAAGCCGACAGCACCACTGCGGCAGCGGCAAAAAGGGTAAGAATCTGTTTCATTAAGCCAGGTTATTAGTTTCTTAGCGCAAAGATACAATTATTTTTTGCAAATTCCGGAAATCTTTCTACCTTTGCAGTCCCGTTTTTGAGGGCGGTTAGCTCAGCTGGTTCAGAGCACCTGCCTTACAAGCAGGGGGTCACTGGTTCGAATCCAGTACCGCCCACTTAGTGGAAATCAAGCACTTACAGGTTTCTGTAGGTGCTTGATTCCGTTTTATGGCCGGCCTGGCGTGAAGGGGTTAAAACCGGCTCACCAGCGGCGCGGGGCCGGAGGTGTTGGCGCGGTAGTGGGGGGCGTAGAGGGACTCGATGGTGACGGCGGGGGCGTGGAAAACACCGGCGCGGGTAACAAAGAAGTCCTCACTGAC
>JAGBJY010000054.1 GCA_017934185.1 Bacteroidales bacterium
TCAGCGGAGTCCTTCAACTCAAAACTCAAAGCCTTCCGGGCTCAACTACGAGGTGTATCCGACCTGCCTTTCTTTATGTACAGAATATGCACCATCTTCGGATAACCCTTCTATCTCACACGGACTTTTGGCAGTGAGCCGCTCATAGCCGGAATTCTTGATGATACCGCTCTGGCGGGCATAGTTGCCGGAGAAGGCATAGAAACCCTTTTCATTACCGCCGCTTACGCTCAGGTTGTAATCTTGATTGAACGCGGTCTGGAAAATCTCATCCTGCCAGTTGGAAGCGCCGATTTCGTAATAGTTACCATAATCGTCATACCTGTAACCGGGATTCTGGAAATCCACCGGCGCAGGGGAATACTTACCGGTGGCATAGTTGGGATGGCCATCGGCAAAATTCTGATAACTCCAGGTACCGTTGTAAGGATAGGTCTGGAAAGAACGGCCTTCGTATTTCTGTGAATTGTCATACTGTTCATTCACATAAAGGGAGTAGGTATAGGCGTCCAGGACCGGAATCTGCTTTACCACGCTGGCAACGCCGGCATTGATATTCAGTTCCACCTTAGGTTTTTCCGTACGTCCACGCTTGGTGGTAATGAGAACCACACCGTTAGCGCCACGGGAACCATAGATAGCCGTTGCCGATGCATCTTTGAGCACTTCCATACTCTCGATGTCATGCGGGTTGATAAAGCTCAAGGGGTTGGAAGCCTGCTCGGAGGTAAGAGCACCGTTGGAAGGAGTGCTTGCTGTCTCCAGAGGAATTCCGTCCACAATGAACAAAGGCTGAGAACTGGTGGTGAAGGAGTTGGCACCACGGACCACAATGCTCATACCACCGCCAGGAGCGCCATCGCTCTGCTGGACAACCACACCGGCAATCTTACCCTGCATGCCATGAGCGATATCCAGGGAACCTCCTTTCATGAGGTCCTCGGCCTTAATCTGACTCACAGCACCGGAGAGATCACTCTTTTTAACAGTACCGTAGCCTATGACGACAACCTCGTCCAGGAATTCGGCATCTTCGGAGAGTTTCACGTTGATGACACTCTGCGTGCCAACCGCTATCTCCTGCGTTGCATAGCCGATGGAAGAGAATACCAGTGTGGCGCCGGGCCTGACCGATATCACGTAGTTTCCATCAAGGTCTGTGATGACACCATTGCTGGTGCCCTTCTCCATGACAGACACGCCAATGGCCGGTCCCAGGTCGTCTGAGACGGTACCCGTCACCTTGTTCTGTGCGAACAGGGCCGTGGTGGCGAGGAGTGCCAGCATGAAGGTCACAAATTTTTGTTTCATGCTACTTGGTTTTGGTTAATAATAATTATTGGTTCAGATTATTGATTGCCTTTTTAAGAACGGGCACCGTGGTGTCGGTGCTGTAAACGCCATTGAGGCCCTGGGCCTCCTGGGCCGGGTCTCCGGTGTAAGGGTCTCCGCTTTGCCACTGCTCATGTAGGGGGATGGCGCTGCCGCTCCAGCCCCAGAAATTGGCGCCGCTGAGCGTTTTGCCCACCTCAGAGAAGAGGTACTCATAATATTTATCGCGCGCGCGGGTAGTCGCTCCCTTGTCGGCCACAAAGCCGTCGCGCGGGAAGCCGAACTCTTCGCACACCACGGGGAGGCCCAGTTCGGCGCCCAGCTCAGCGTGCTTCTCAAGATAATCGGCCGTATTTTCAAGGGCCAGCGGGAGGGTGCCCTCCAGGTCATCGGCCTTGGCCCAGCCCCAGTTATAGGGCCAGATATGGATGGTCATGTAATCTACCCCGGGAATGCTGTTTACCTGACGCAGCAGTTTCCAATCCTGCTCACAGCCCATGTAGCCCTCGTTGCCGGTGGAGAGCAGGTGGTTGGGGTCCAGTTCCTTGATAACGCGGGCCGATTCCGTGAGCCAGCCCAGGAAGCCCTCCCGGATTTGATGGTCGTCGGAGAAGCAGCGGGGCTCGTTGCCGATTTGCCAGGCAAAGATGGCGGGGTCTTCTTTGTATGGCTTGCCGGTGATGGAATTGGTGCGGCCCACAATGGCCCTGAGATGGTTGTAGAACAGCTCCTGCGCCGCTTCCGAGGTCTGGAACTTGCGCATTTGCTGCATGAAAGGCCAGTAGCCGTCTTTCAGGGGGATGAGCGCACGCTCGCCGGTGGCCCATTCCAGGTACTGGCCGTAGCCGCCGCTCCATTCCCAGGAGTTGTTCAGGTACAGCACCGCCTGCATGTCCCGCTTGCCAAGTTCCACAAGAAAACGGTCCAGACCGGTTAAAAGAGTATCATTATACACACCCGGGGCCTTTTGCAGGGTGGGCTCGATGCGGGAGAAAACGCCATTTTCACCGTCTCCACCCACCAGGACGCGGAGATTCTCCACCCCCAGGGCCTTCAGGGTATCCAGCTCACGCCCAAGGCGTTCGATATCCCCGCCCTCACCCTCGCTGGCAAGGATGGGACCATACCAGAAATTGGTGCCGATGTAGGTGTACGGCTTCCCGTTACGGACAAACTGCCCGTCTTGAACAGAGACAAAGCAGGAGGATTCAGAACTGCAGGAATGCAGTGCAAGGGCAAGAACAGCCCCCTCCAAGAGTGTTTTTAGCGTTACTTTCATTATGTTGGCCGACATAAATTATTGTACAGTGCAAATTTACGCCGAAAGCCCGAAGCCAACAAATACAAAAACGTCTAATTATGATACTTTTTTAACCACTACACAAAGACGCGGTTTTTGGTAAAAAGCGCACGGAAGTCCCGGGGCGTATAGCCGCGCCTGGCCTTAAAAGTCCGGTTGAAATTGGACAGGTTGCTGAAGCCGCAGGCATAACAGATTTCGGAAATGCCGGTGGATGTGTCCACCAAGAGGCGGGCGGCATTCCCAAGGCGGATATCTATCAGATAATCAATGGGATTCCTGCCGGTATGCTGCTTAAAGAACCGGCTGAAGGCCGAGGGGGCCATGCCCACCTGGGACGCCAGGTCTTCCAGGCGCACTTCTTCGTTATAATGAGCTGAAATATAGTCTTTTATCTTCCTGACACGTCGGCTTTCCGAGCCCTCTTCCGTTTTGGCGAAGGCCGATGACGCCAGCGCCCGGGCCCTTTTGTCCTGGGACAGGTCGTATAGGATTTTGAGGAAGTGGAGAAACTGGTCAAAACGGTCCTGCATGGAGCCCAAACTGTCCAGGCGGGAATATACCTTCATGATGGCATCCGTAGAAAAAGTGAGCCCCATGGAAGAGCGGTCCAGCATTTTCCGGATGGAATTGAACTGGTTACGCACTAGCAGGCCTTCGCTGAAGAGCAGAGGACTGAACTGGATGGTGATTTCCCGCACGTCGGACGCCGTGCAGCTTCCCTGCTCCCAGGCATGCTCCAGCTGGTTTCCGCCGATGAGCGTAAGTTCGTAGTCTCCAATTTCTTCAATGCTGTCCCCCACCACCCGGCGCACACCTTTCCCGTGCTGGATGAAATTGAGCTCGTACTCCTCATGGGAATGCAGGGGAAACAGGAACTCGCTTTTATAGCGCTCCACAATGTAGAAGCAGTCTTTGTCGGACAGCGGGGTAATTTCTCTGAGGACCTTGGTCATAGCTTTATGTTTGTGTCAAAGTTAAACAATTTTTGATACTTTTTCAACAAAGTTTTCCGTTTCCCGAAAATTCTCCTTACCTTGCAGGAAAGTATTAAAGACACGCATGAAACGAATAACCCTCCTGACCGCACTTCTGCTGTGCCTGCTGCCTCTCCAGGCCCGAAAAGAAAAGAAGTTCACGCACGAGACTTTCCCGCTGCCCAAGGTGGAGCGGCAGGTCATCGGCATCGAGACCGAGAATACGGCCCTTGTCCTCTTGGTGCAGGAAAACGGGGAGCTGAATACCCTGCATTACGGGGCGCCGCTGGGCGCTGCGGCACAGTTCCTTTCCAAGGACACTTCGTCGGAGGACTACAATGGCGCGCGGGGCCTCACCTATCCTGCCACCGGAGGCCGATTCACCGGCGACCCTGCCCTGCATGTCAAGTATGCCGACGGGAGCCACAACACCGAACTTTACTATACCGGCCATACGGTGACAGCCGGGGAGGGGTTTACCCGCACTGCCATCGGCCTTAAGGATTATGTGACGGGGCTGGAAGTTACCTTGGTGTACGATGCCTATGCCAAAGAGGATGTCATTGTTGCGCACACCTCCCTGGTGAACGGCGGAAAAAAACCCGTAGAGCTGCTGAATTACGCATCTTCCTCGCTTTATCTGGATGCCGATGAGTACCTTCTGACGCATTTCCACGGCTCCTGGGCCTACGATATGCAGACGGAGAGCGAGGTGCTGGGGCACGACCTGAAGGTGATTGAAAGCCGCCGCGGCACGCAGGCAACCCAGGGGAACAATCCCTCGTTCCTGCTTAGCCTGAACACCCGCGAGTTCAGCGAAACCTCCGGCGAAGTGGTGGCCGGCGCCCTGGCCTGGAGCGGGAATTTCCGGCTCTGCTTTGAAAAGGACGATGCCCATCGGCTCAATGTGACGGCGGGCATCAGCCCCTTCGCATCGGCCTGGCCGCTGGAGGCCGGCGAGCGTTTTGAGACCCCTGAGATGCTCTACACCTATTCGGCCGAGGGGGCCGGAAAAGCTTCGCGCAACCTGCACCGCTGGGCCCGGAAATACGGCGTCTACGGCGGTGGAGCCGTGAATCCCACCCTCCTCAACAGCTGGGAAGGCGCGTATTTCAACTTCACCACAGAGACGCTCCTCCGCATGATGGACGATGCCGCCGCAATGGGCCTTGAGATGTTTGTGCTGGACGACGGCTGGTTTGGCAACGAGTTCCCGCGCAACGGGGACAATGCCGGCCTGGGAGACTGGGAGGTGAACACCGCCAAGCTGCCGGAAGGCATTGATTATCTGGCGCAATACGCTCACAGTAAAGACCTTAAGTTTGGCATCTGGATAGAGCCGGAGATGGTGAATCCCGCCTCCGTGCTGGCCCGCGAGCACCCCGAATGGGTGGTGCAGAGCCCCGGACGCGAAATCTACCAGGGCCGGAACCAGTGGGTGCTGGACCTGTCCAACCCCGCCGTGCAGGACTTTGTCTTCGGCATTTTTGACCGCACCATGCAACTGGCACCCAATATTGACTATATCAAATGGGACTGCAACCGTGTGATCCAGAGTTTCGGCAGCCCTTATCTGGGCGTCCGGCAAGACCGCTTCTATGTGGCTTATTGCCAGGGACTTTACAACGTGATGCGCCGCATCCGGGAGCAGTATCCCAAGGTGCTCATCCAGTGCTGCTCCTCGGGCGGCGGCCGCATCGATTACGGCTCCCTGCGCTACTGCAATGAGGTATGGACCAGTGACAACACCGACGCCCTTTCCCGCGCGTACATCCAATACGGCACCTCCCTCATCTACCCCGCCTGCGTGATGGCCTCCCACGTATCGGCCGTTCCCAACCACCAGAGCGGCAACGTGACGCCGCTGAAATTCCGCTTCGACATGGCCTGCGCCGGCCGGCTGGGGATGGAGCTGCAACCGAGGGACCTCCCGGCCGATGAACGGGCGCTGGCCCTCAGGTGCATCGGCTCCTACAAGGAATACCGGGATTTGGTGTTTGGCGGAGACCTCTATCGACTGTTTTCCCCCTATGACGGCAGCTACTCGGCCCTCATGTATGTGTCGGAGGACAAGTCCCGCGCCGTGGTGTTCACCTACTGCCTGCACTACGAACCCCGCACGGTAGGGGGCAAGACCTTCCGCCTGCAGGGGCTGGACCCTTCCCGGAGCTACCGCGTGGTGGAACAGAACGTTGACAAGAGCTGCTGGTGGGGCAGCGGCGCCTCCTTCTCAGGCGCCTTCCTCATGAATGGCGGCTTCAATCCCCTCCTTCCCCGCCTGTACAGCTCCGCCGTCTTCGTGCTGGAGGCCGATTAGTACGCGTCGGTTTGGCGGGAGATATTGAGCTGCTGAATCTTGTAGGTGTCGCCGCCGGAAGAGGTGGCGTAGATGGTAACCTGGAAAAGTTCCCCGCCGGCATTCAGGAGGCCGATCATGTATTTGCGGTTGGCCTCCGAGGCCTTGTGCGCCACTTGGAAAGAGCGGGGCGTGTTGGCTTCAAAGAAGGTACGCAGAATCTCGCGGGCCTGTTTGCGGGAGCAGTTCCGGCTGGAAGAGATGATGGTGATGTCCAGGTTGTCGGCAAACCAGGCCGACAGGGACGCGGCATCACCGGCCGCCAGGTACTTGGTGATGGAAGAGAACACCGAGAACTCCCCCTCCGGGGACTGGCGCACCGCCGAACTCACACTAGTGAAACGATTGTTCTGCCCCCGGGCCGCAAAGCACAGAAGCAGCGTGGCGGCCGTAAGCAGTATATGAGTCCTTTTGAGCATTCGGCCCTTATCTTGCAAATTCCGCGCCGAATTGCTATTTTTGCACAGTGAACATCACGCTGTTAACCATCGGCAAAACCGACGTCAAGTGGGTAAAAGAGGGCCTGGACGTGTATACATCCCGGTTAAAGCACTATATTCCCTTTTCGGTGACAGAAATTCCGGAGCTGAAAAAGGTATCGGCCTTGAGCCAGGAACAGATTAAGGAGAAGGAGGGAGAACTTATCCTGAAGCAGCTGGGCCCGCAAGACCGCCTGGTGCTGCTGGATGAGCATGGCAAGGAGCTGCGCTCGGTGGAGCTGGCCGCCTGGCTGGAAAAAACGCTCTCCGGAGGGGCCAGGAACCTGGTTTTTGTGATTGGCGGGGCCTATGGCTTTTCCCCGGAGGTGTACGCCAGGGCGCAGGAGAAACTGTCCCTTTCAAAAATGACCTTCTCCCATCAGATGGTGCGCACTATTTTTGCAGAGCAGTTGTACCGGGCTTTCAGCATCCTCAGAGGAGAGCCCTACCATCATGAATAAAAGCAGCCTCATACGCCGATACGCCCCGGTGGTCCTCATAGCGGCCGCCGTGCTGTGCTTTGCCGCCTCGCTGTTTTCGGGCGGAGGCAGCGCCAATCTGGACGGGGCCGCCGCCGACCTGAGCCGCAAAGTGGAACGGCGCATGCGCGTGCTGGACCGTTACATAGACCAGGGGCTCCACGGGGACAAACATGCCTGGATGCAGCTGGACGGCCTTCCGGAAGACATGGTGGTGTACCGGTACGTGGAGGACACCCTCCAGAGCTGGGTGGGACAGTTTCCCATCCGCAACGACGACATCCGCCCCCGGACCCTGCTCCAGCGCATGGGCGACAGCCGCAGCCAGATTTCTTCTCCCCTGGCCGATGTCACCGAAGACCTCCGCTTTGTGAACCACGGTCCCAAGTGGTACCTGGAAAAGGCCGTTGAAGGCGACGGCTGCAAGGTGATTGCCGGCCTGGAGATTGTGAACGAACTCAGGGCGGGCTCCCTCAACGGCACCAACCGGCACTTCGGCGTGGATGAGCGCTACACCGTGCAGCCGCTGTCGGAGAGCGTGGGCGCCCCTGTGATGGTGGATGGCGTGCCGCTTTTCAAACTTACGGCCGAAACCCGGGCCGAGCCTTCCCAGCGGCATTCGGCCCTGCTGTGGCTGGCGGTGGCGCTGCTGCTTGCCGGTACCCTGCTCCTGTTGTCCTCCCACCCTTCGCTGGGCGCTCTGGCCGCCGTCCAGGCCGTCCAGCTGGGCCTCCTTACCTGGCTGTATTTCTATGGCCGGGGCCTGGGACAGGTGTCGCAGCTGTTCTCGCCGCTCCTTTATGCCGATGGTCCCTTCCTGTACTCGCTGGGGGCCGTCGTGCTCGTGAATCTGGCCATCAACCTGGTGGTGCTGGACTATTATCTGGTCCGCTGGACCCTTCTGAAAGCCACGCGCCGCAGAAACAGCCGCGGCCTGCAACTGATGCTGGCCCTGGTGTGCATCCTCCTTATTGTTTGCACCTGCACCTACCTGCACCTTAGCTTCAAGAGCATCCTGGTAAACTCCAACATCAATCTGGAGCTCTACAAGATAAGCCTCCTCACCCGGTACACGGGCCTGGTGTACTTGTCTTTCCTGGCCCTCACCCTGGCGCTGCCCCTGCTGCTGCAGATGCTGTCCCCGCTGCTGCGTTCCCTCACCGGCATCCGCTACGACATGTTCGACAACCCGGAACGGCTGCTGTATGCCGCGGCGGTGGGCATTTACTTTGTCACCATCTCCTCCACGCTGGGCTTCCGGAAAGAGCAGCAGCGCGTGGACGTCTGGGCCAACCGCCTGGCCATGGACCGCGACATTGCCCTGGAAATCCAGCTCCGCAGCGCCGAGGCCGCCATTGCGGCCGACCCTATGATAGGCGTTTTATCGGCCCTGGAAGGCAGTTCAGACCTTATCCGCAGCCGTATTTCCACCACCTACATGGGCCGGATTGCCCAGGATTATGACATCAATGTTATCCTGACAGGGCCGGAATTCGGCAATTTCCTGGACCGCATCCGGGGCGGAATAAGGCTGGGAGACAATTCGCACTTTTTCTACAGCACCATCGGCAGCGGAAGAACTTCATACACCGGCCTTTTTACGTATTACGTACAGAAAGTGGGCTCCACGTCCGTGCTGGTAACCGTAGAGTCCAAACACAACCGGGAAGACCGCGGCTACCTGAGCCTCCTGGGGCTGAACGACCCCGGCCGCGTGTCCCTTCCGCCCGTTTATTCCTGGGCCAAATACAGCGGTACGCGGCTGGTGCAGTACAAGGGCTCGTACCCCTTCCCCACCGTCTTCTCCGGCGGTCTCCAGCAACACGTCAATGGCCATGCCGACATGGACGGCTTCTGCCATTTTATCAATGAAGTGTCTGAGGATGAGGTGATTGTCATCTCCCGGCCTTCTACCGAATGGCTGTACTACGTGGTGGAAGGCTTCCTGTTCTCCATCATTGCCTTCGCGGCCATATCGGCCCTTTCCAGAAGGCGCAGGCGCACCGGCGGCCGGGCCTATTACCAGACGCGTATCGGCCTGGTCATTTATGTCTCGCTCATCCTTACGCTGGTGGCCATGGCGGTTTTCAGCGTCTGGTTTGTGTACAAACGGAACAATGCCGATATGCAGAGCATCATGACCGCGCGCATCAATACGCTGCAGTCCATGATGCAGGAGCACCTCAGGCAGGTGGACGGCCCCGAGGACATCGGCACCAGTGAAGTGGCGCAGGCCGTGGAAATGGTGGGCAACAACCTCAAATGCGACATTACGCTCTTCTCCACCAGCGGACAAGTGGTGATGAGCACCACCCCGGAGGTGTACGAGCGCATGATTCTGGGGCACAGGCTGGACGACAAAGCCATGGACAACATCCTCTATGGCCACAAACGCTTCTATATGAACCGCGAAAGGGTGGGCCGGCGCAGCTACTACGCCCTGTATGCACCGGTGCTCAACAGCGACGGCCGCATGGTGGCCATCATCTCCTCCCCTTTCACCAACATCACCGGCGACTTGGAAACGGAAGCCATCCTGCACATTGCCACGGTCATTACCATCTTCCTGCTGCTCCTGATGCTGGCCCGTTTTGTAACCTTCGAGGTGGTGAGCCGGCTGTTCCGCCCCATTACCGTCCTTCGCCGCAAGATGACGGTTACGGACGTAGACCACCTGGAGCCCCTTATCTACAACCAGGACGATGAGCTCACGCCGCTGGTACAGGCCTACAACCGCATGGTGCAGGACCTGGGCGAGAGTTCCCGCAGGCTCACCCAGGCCGAGCGCGACAAAGCCTGGACCGACATGGCCCGCCGCGTAGCGCACGACCTCAAGAACCCGCTCACCCCCATCAAGCTGCAACTGCAGATGCTCATCCGCATGAAGGCGTCCGGGAACCCGCTCTGGCAGGAACGCTTTGACGAAGTGGCCCAGACGGTGCTGTATCACGTAGACCTCCTGGCCGATTCGGCCGACCAGTTCTCTACCTTCGCCAAGATGTACGACCAGAAGCCGGAACGGCTGGACCTGAATGCCCTGGTCCAGCAGGAAGTGGACCTCTTTGATTCCAGGGATGACATCAGCATCGAGTACTTCGGCCTGCAGGATGCCTGGGTGGAAGCCCCGCGTCCGCAGCTCACCCGCGTGGTGGTGAACCTCATCACCAACGCCATCCAGGCCGTAGATGAGAATCCGGGCGACAAACGCCTGGTGGTATCGCTGAGGAATGCCTCTGAGGACGGTTTCTATGAGATTGTGGTGGAAGACAACGGGCCGGGGGTGTCGGAGCAGAACCAGGACAAGATTTTCACCCCGGACTTCACCACCAAGACCAGCGGGAGCGGCCTGGGCCTTGCCATTTGCCGCAGGATTGCCGAGCATTGTGGCGGCAGCATCTCCTACAGCCGCTCCTTTGCCCTTGGCGGCGCCGCTTTCACGGTGAAATACCCCAAAGCATAGGTTGCAGAAAGAAAATTTGCAGAAAAAGTGACAAATCGTTATTTTTGTGGGTTGTTACGAATTAACGATTAACTAAATAAACCAATTTTATGGCAACAACTGCTGATCTGAAGAACGGAATGTACATTATGTTCAACGGCAAACCTTGCGTTGTGGTGTACTTCCAGCACGTAAAACCCGGTAAGGGCCCTGCTTTTGTAAAGACCAAACTCCGCAACCTGGAAAACGGCCGCATCCTTGAAAACACCTTCACTGCCGGTGTCAAACTGGATACCATCAGTGTAGAACGCCGCCCTTATCAGTTCCTGTACGATGACGGTGAGGCCTTCAACTTCATGCATGAGGAAACCTACGAGCAGATTACCCTCCCCCACGACGTGGTGGAGAACGCAGACCTCATGAAGGAAGGACAGCGCGTGGAAATGATGTATATGACCGAGCCTGAGGAACGCTGCCTCACCTGCGAGCTTCCCACCTACGTAACCCTGGAGGTTACCTACAGCGAGCCTGCTGTGAAGGGCAATACCGCTTCTACCAGCGCCCTCAAGGAAGTCACCCTGGAAACCGGCGCCAAAATCATGGTTCCCCTGTTCATTGAAACCGGAGAAGTGATTACCGTGAACACCACCGACCGTAGCTACGGCCAGCGCGTGAAATAAACGGGGGCTCCCCTTACAAACCGTGCAAGGTGTCCTGATTTTCGGGACACCTTGCGCGTAGGAGGCCTTAGTATAGTTCTTTGGTGCACAAATCTACTACCAGCGCAGCGATTTTCTCCACGACAACCTGCGCATACTTCCTTCCCTTTTCCGGAGAGGATTTAAGCGGATTGCCCACACCGGTATCGGCCGATATCTTGGCCCAGTCTCTGGGAATCCAGCCCACCTTTTCACGGAGACCTGAGATGGCGAAAGGCTTGGAAGCTCCATCAGAAGCATATTCCATCATTACCAGTTCCGGGTGGTAGTACATCATGACCGATGTCTCCTGCTCCCCTGCATGGTCGTCAATTTTTTCTTCAAAATAGTCTTTGCGCGGAACAAAAGTAAACCAGTCACTCTGGGCAATCAGAAAATCCGGCTTTTGCACTGCCAAATCGCGGATTAAGCCTTTGAAAGTATTGCCGCCATGGCCGTTCAGAATTAGAAGCCGATGGATTCCGCAGCGCTCCAGAGAGGCTACGATATCCTGAAGAATGGCCATCTGGGTTTGCTGGGAGGCATGTAAACAGAAGGGCAGTTGGGTCTGTCCCGGATTCTGAGAGCCCAGCGGAATGCCCGGAAGCACTCTCACTTCCACCCCTGCATCGTGTGCACGGGCTGCCACATCCAGTCCAATGGCGGTAGCCAGAATCACGTCTGTACAGTAGGGCAAATGGCCATTGTGGGGTTCCGTGGCGCCCCAGGGCAGGATGGCCATTTGATAGTCTTTGACTTGCTTCACTTCCCCCCAGGTGGTTAAAGCTATCTCATAAGGCGACGGCTCCGGAAAAACGCATCCAGTCGGCTCCGGCTCGGAGGTGTAAGAAACCAACAGTTCAAAGGGCACTCCAAAAACTTCAGCGGCCCTGTGAATGGTTTCCAAGTTCTTGGTCTTGAATAACGCGTTGACGTTCTGCTTCTTGATACCCATCCGACGGGCAAATTCCGCCTTTGATAAACCCGCCCTTTTGAGAAGTTCTTCCCCCTTCTCTTCGAAATAAATTGTAGCCATACTTGTGAAATTTATGCAAAAGTAATAATTATTCATTATTTTTACAAGGCATATCAGAAAGAAGGGGGGGGGCGAAGACGCGCGCTGGAGGAAGCGTAGGAACTTAGGAGAGGGCGGCGATGGCAGCGGCCACTTCTTCCAGGAGCCATTTGGGGGTGGAGGTGGCACCGCAGACCCCCACGGTTTTGCAGCCGTGGAACCACTGCGCCTGAATCTCGGAAGCATTGCCCAGCAGGTAGGTGCGGGGATTTTCCCGGCGGCAAAGGTCGCTCAGGGCGCGGCCGTTGGAGGAAGTGCGCCCGGCAACAAAGACTATCACATCGTGCTCCCGGGCAAAGGCCGCCAGCTTCTCGTGGCGGGAAGCCACCTGGCCGCAAATGGTATTGTGCACAGTGAGCCGCGCACCCTTATCCCGGAGCATCTGGCAGATAACCCCGTATTCGAGCGGGCTTTTGGTGGTCTGGGAGAAGATTTCCACGGGCTGGGAAAGGTCTATTTTGCCGGATTCCAGGGCCTCTGTGAGCATGGCGGCATTCTCCACCACCAGGGCATCTCCGTCCACTTGTCCCAGCAGCCCCAGCACTTCTGCATGACCCACCCGGCCGAAGATAATCACCTGCCCATGAAGGCCGCTGCGGTGCAGGCGGGCATAGGCCTGCCGGATGCGCCCCTGCAGTTGAAGCACCACAGGGCAGGAACAGTCAATGACCTGCAAGGAACGCTGAGAGGCGGCAGCATAGGTAGCGGGCGGTTCCCCGTGGGCACGGATGAGGACGGTTTGGCCTTCGGGCACCTGCTCCAGGGAATTCACCGTGACCAGGCCCTGGCTTCCCAGCCTGCTCAGTTCGGCCTCATTGTGCACAATGTCGCCCAAAGAATATAGACGGCCACCTTGGGAAAGGTAGTCTTCGGCCCGCGAAATGGCACGGATAACACCACCGCAGAAGCCGGAACCGGGGTCTATTTCTACGCTTAACACGACAGACCGGGCGTTTCGTAGAGGCCGAACTTGCCCTGCAGCACGCCCAGGGCCCATACCACTTCTTCGTGCAGGGTCATGTGGGTGTTGTCCAGAACATAAGCATCCGGGGCCTGGCGCAGCGGGGAGGTTTCCCGGTGAGAATCCCGGTAATCCCGCTCCTGCAGGGCCTGGAACACTTCTTCCAGGGTGTCGGTACCACCCTTGGCAGAGAGTTCGTCGTACCGGCGCTGTGCCCGGACCATAGGGTCTGCGGTCATGAAAATCTTAAGCTGGGCATCCGGAAATACCGTGGTGCCGATGTCCCGTCCGTCCATAATCACACGGCCGCCGGCGGCAAAGGCGTGCAGGCGTTCATCCACCCAGGCACGGACAAAGGGGTATGCGCTCACCGGGCTTGCGAGGGCCCCCACTTCCCCGGTGCGAATCTGGGCCTCCACCTCACGGGATCCCATGAACAGCCGGGTGGCACCCTCTTTCCGCTCAAAATGCAGTTCCAGGGAAGGGAGAAGGGCTTGAAGGGCAGCTTCGTCTACACTGCCATCGGCCCGGATGGCGCCGGCCTCTTTGGCGGCAAGGGCAACGCCACGGTACATGGCGCCGCTGTCCAGGTACAGGAAGCCGAATTCCCCGGCCACAAGCTTGGCAAAGGTGCTTTTTCCGGTAGAGGAATAGCCGTCCACGGCAATAATGATATCCGGTATGGTCATACTGACATGCGTTAGGACAACAAATTTAAATAATTTTTACGATATTTGCATAATATTAAGACAGGAAAAACAGCCGGCCGCATAAGCGACAGGAGTGTAGCGGCAGGCTGTATTTCACAACTTTGCATAAAATGAAAGTTCTGATTGTAGACGACGAGCGCGCCATCCGCTATTCGCTCAAGGAGATTCTGGAAATGGAGAATTACCAGGTAGAAACCGCCGAAAACGGCCTGGAAGGTCTCCAGAAGGCGCAAAAGGAAAAATATGACGCCATTTTCTGCGACATCAAGATGCCCCAGATGGACGGCACCGAGATGCTTTCCAAACTCATAGAAGAAGGCATCGAAACCCCTGTGATTATGGTTTCCGGCCATGCCGACATCACCACGGCCGTGGAATGCATCAAAACCGGCGCCTACGATTTCATTGAGAAGCCGCTGGACCTGAACCGCATCCTGATTACCCTGAAAAACGCCACGGACAAAGCCAGTCTGGTTACCCAGACCAAGATTCTGAAAAAGAAGATTTACGGCCGCGAAATGGTGGGCGCATCGGCCCCCATTGCCCACCTGAAAGAAATGGTGGAAAAGGTGGCACCCACGGGAGCCAGCGTGCTCATCACCGGCCCCAACGGCTCCGGCAAGGAACTGGTTGCCCAGAGTATCTACCAGCTCAGCGAGCGCTCCATGATGCCCTTCGTGGAGGTGAACTGCGCCGCTATCCCTTCAGAACTCATTGACAGCGAGCTGTTTGGCCACAAGAAAGGGTCTTTCACCTCGGCCATCCGGGACCACAAAGGCAAATTTGAGCAGGCCGATGGCGGCACCATCTTCCTGGATGAAATTGGCGACATGTCCCTCCCGGCCCAGGCCAAAGTGCTGCGCGTGCTGCAGGAGCGGAAGCTTACCCCGGTGGGCGGGGACAAGGAAATTACCGTGGATGTCCGCGTGATTGCCGCCACCAACAAAAACCTGCAGGAAGAGATTGCCAAAGGCAATTTCCGCGAAGATCTGTACCACCGCCTGAGCGTGATTGTGCTCCGCGTTCCGCCCCTGGACGAGCGGAAGGACGACATCCCGCTGCTGATTGGCCATTTCAACGAACAGATTTGCGCCGAAAGCGGAAAACCGGTGCGGACGTTCAGTCCGGAGGCCATCGCCGCCCTTACAGAGCGTTCCTGGCCCGGCAATATCCGTGAACTCCGCAATGTGGTGGAGCGCCTCCTCATTCTGGGCGGCAATCCCATCAGCGCCCAGGACGTAAAGGACTACGTTTATTAAGCCGTGAAAATCTGGAAGGTCATACGGAATGGGGTGCTGGGCCTTGCGGTCCTGGTGGTGCTGCTGCTTGTTGCTTTTCAGATTGTGATGCGCCCCTCCGTACTCACGGGCCTTGTGAACAAGTTTGCCGCCGATTATGTGGAAGGCTCACTGAACTTTGACGAAGTTCGGGCGCACGCCATCAAGAGTTTCCCCTACCTGCACGTAGAGGCGTCCAACTTCAGCATCACCTACCCCCACGAGCGCTACGCCCGCTTTGACAGCCTGTATCCGGATCCGCGCAGGCGCTTCAACCTCATAAAGGCCGGAAACGGAATCCCCGATCAGGTCGGGAATGACGGAGCCACCGACACCCTGGCCAGTTTCAAGGCCCTGGACCTGTGGCTCAATTACATGGCCCTCATCAAAGGCGACATCCACGTGCACAAAGTGGCGCTCTCCCGCCCCCGGATTTTTGCCCACTACTTTGATTCCACGGCCGCCAACTGGGACATTCTCCCCATCGGCAAGGACACCTCAGAGAAGGAGAAAAAACCGCTGCCCACCATCAAGGTGAACCAGGTGAGGCTGCTGGACAGGCCCTTCATTGTGTTCACCGACCCTGTGGACACGCTGCACGGGCTGTTTACGCTGCGGCAGCTCAGTCTGGACGGAAAAATTAACACGGATGCCTTGAAACAGGCCCGCGTAACGCTGGAAATGGACTCCCTCTTCGTGAGCGGACGCCTTCCCTCCGATACGCTGAGCCTTCGTATGAAGCACCTCAGGGCGCGCGCCGGAAAGCGCCGCCTGGAACTGAGCGCAGAGGCTTCGGCGCGGCTCCGAACGGGAGCCTTCGGCCGCCTGGAAGTCCCCATCGGGGTAGAACTGGACAGCCATTTCCCGGAAGCCGGCGCGGGAGAGCTGGCCGCCGACATCAAGTCCCTGGCCCTGCGCTTATCGGCCCTGGAGCTGAAGGGCGACGGAAAGCTCCTTAAACGCTCCGACGGCAGCATAGACATGGACGTGCGCGCCGCCGTGGAGGACTGCCCCATAGGAGACGTAATCCGGGAATACAAAGACAACCTTAGCTTCCTGCAAAAGATTGAAACAGACGCACATCTGAGCCTTTCGGCCCAGGCGAAAGGAAGCTACGGAAACGGGCAGATGCCCCTTGTGAATGCCCAAATCCGCATTCCCCGGGCCCTACTGGATTACGAAGGCCTGGGACGCAAAGGGCAGATTGCCCTGGACGGCAGCATCACCACCGACGAAAACCTGGTGATGGACGCCCGGATAAGCCAACTCCTCATTGACATCCTGGGCGCCAAACTCAGGCTGAAAGGCAGCGTGGAGGACGTTCTGGGCAAGGATCCCTTCATCAGCGTAAGCGGTACCGCCCGGGCCCGCGTAGACTCGCTCACCAAAGTGTTCGTGGCCGAAAGGGGCATCAGCGGCACCGGCACGGTGGATGCCCGCATCAGCGGAGAGGCCCGGCTTTCGCAGCTGGACATGGTGCACATCGGCGCCGCTTCCATCGGCTGTAACCTCACGGCCAGGGATTTGCGCATCCAGGACACCCCGGACCAGCTGGAGGCTTTCCTTCCCGTACTGAACGCCCGCCTTTCCACCCAAGGCAACCTCATAGACAACAACATCCGCAAAGGCGCCCGTATCCTGGCCCTGGAGGCCGATATGGACACCCTGAACCTCCAATACCAGGACATGTTCGTCCGCGGCAGCCGCATTCAGCTGCAGGCCCAGAATTCGGCCGACATCCTGAAGGGCTCGGGGCAGCTTACCCCGCTCATGGGCGTACTGAAAGCCGGCGGACTGCAGCTCCGGGATGAGGACGGACTGGGGCTGGGGGTGCGCGACAACGTGGAAACCTTCCGCATTGCCCCCGCCACCAAGGAGCGCCCTACCCCGCGCCTGAGCCTCAGCTCCGAAAGCGGCGGCGTCCTGGTGCGGAAAGGGGCCGATTTTTACGGCCTGCGGGCGCTGAAGTTCAATCTCTCGGGGGCACGCCGCAGCACTCCGGCTTCATCGGCCCGACGAAACCACATCCTGGATTCCCTGCAACGGGTTTATCCCGGCGTGCCGAGGGATTCCCTTTTCCGGATGGCCCGCCGCAACCGCCTGCAAGCGCAGGACGATTTTGCCGGCGCCGACATCCGCATCAGCCTGGGCAGTTCCTTGAGACAGTACGTGCGCGACTGGGACGTGGAAGGCCAGCTGGACCTTGACGGCGGACACGTGAGGATGCCGTCCTTCCCCCTGCCCACGGAGCTTTCCGCAGTGAAAGGCTCCTTCAACAACGACGAGCTCAAACTGGACAATATCACCGTCCAGGCCGGACAGTCCGACCTGAGCGCCCAGGCGCACCTGACGGGCCTGAGGCGCCTGCTGATTGGCCGAGGACGCAGCCATCTCAAGCTCAAGGCCGATGTGCAGAGCAACTTCATCGATGCCAACGAGCTCATGCGCGCGTATGCCTATTACTCCACCTACGACGGGGAGGAGGAAAAAGAGGCACAGTTGCCGGATTCCGCTGCTACCAAGCTTATTGTCATCCCTTCCAACCTGGAGGTGGATTTCTCGCTGGAATCCAGCGGCATCAAATATGACAGCCTTCTGGTAAGCTGGGCTGCCGCCGATGTGGCCATGCGGGACCGTACGCTGCAAATTACCAACGCCCTGGCCGCTTCCAACATGGGAGACATCTTCTTTGAGGGCTTTTACGCCACCCGCTCCAAGCAGGACATCAAAGCGGGCTTCGACCTGAACCTGGTGGACATTACGGCCGAAAAAGTGATTACCCTCTTCCCGGCCGTAGACACCCTCATGCCCATGCTATCCTCCTTTGCAGGCATGTTGGACTGCGAGCTGGCCGCCACTTCGGACATAGACACCACCATGAACCTGGTGCTGCCTTCCATTGACGGCATCATGAAAATCTCCGGCAAAGACCTCTCGCTCAAAGACAGCAAGGAATTCACCCGGCTGGCCAACACGCTCATGTTCAAGGACCGGCAGAAGGCCCATATTGACAACATGGCCGTAGCGGGCGTCGTGCAGGATAACATCCTGGAAATCTTCCCCTTCGTCCTTAATGTAGACCGTTATTTACTGGCCGCCAGCGGCCGGCAGTCGCTGGACAAAGATTTCAACTACCACATTTCCGTAATCAAGTCTCCGCTGCTGGTGAAATTCGGGGTGAATGCCTGGGGACCGGACTTTGACCATGTGCACTACGGGCTGGCCGTTCCCAAATACCGGAGCTCGCAGGTGCCGGTGTATACCAAACAGCTGGACACGGTCCAGTACAACCTCATTGCCGCCATCCACAACATCTTTGAACTGGGCGTGGAAAAAGCCCTGGCCGAGAACAGGGCCCGGGAGCTCCAGTTGGCCTCCGATACCGACGCCCAGCCCGAGCTCGAGTTCTCCCGGGACAGCCTGGAGCAGATGGAGGCCCGCCTGGAGGATCTGACAAGTACAGCGACATCCAACCGGGAGGCCCTCAAGGAGGCCATCCTGCGCCTGGAGCGGGAAGCGGCTTTAATCAAACGCGATGAACAGTGAAGCGTACATAGAAGTTGCCATTCATCTGGAGCCCTTCTCGGAAGAGCTTGCGGAGATTCTCATGGCAGAGCTCTCAGACCTGCCTTTTGACTCCTTTGTAACGGAGGAGCCCTGCCTGAAGGCCTATATCCAGCAAGACCAGTACCGCCCTTCAGCCGTGAAGGCGGTCCTGAGCGGATACCCATCGGCCTCCTTCACCGCTTCTCTGGTGCAGGGGCAGAACTGGAACAAGGCCTGGGAAGAGACGTTTGAGCCCATTGTGGTGGACGGTGTGGTTACCGTGAAGGCGCCGTTCAACGAAGACGTACCCCGCACGCGCTTCAACATCTGGATAGACCCGCAGATGGCCTTTGGAACGGGCTATCACCATACCACTTTTATGATGATGCAGCGGATGCTGGCGCTGGAAGGGTTTCTGCGCGGCCGCTCGGTGGTGGACATGGGCTGCGGGACGGCCATCCTGGCCATTCTGGCAGCCAAGATGCGCGCCCGCAAGGTGTTTGCCGTAGATATTGACGCCGTAGCAGCCCGAAGCGCCTGGGGCAATTGCCGCTGGAACAAAGTGGGTTCGCGGGTGGAAACCGCCTGCGGCGACGCTTCCCTCCTCCAGATGAACTCTTATGATGTGCTGCTGGCCAATATCCACCGCAACATCATCCTGCAGGACCTGCCCACCTACGTTCGTTCCCTCCGCCGGGGCGGCCATCTCCTTGTAAGCGGCTTCTATGAGGCCGATGTCCCTTCGCTCAAAGAGGCTGCCATCGGCCTGGGGCTGAGCCATTCCGGCACTTCCGCGCGGGAAGACTGGGCCTGTTTGGAATTCGTGAAAAATTAGTATATCTTTGCAGTCCCATGCGGGCGTGTTGGAATTGGTAGACAACCCAGACTTAGGATCTGGTGCCGAAAGGCGTATGGGTTCGAGTCCCTTCGCCCGCACAAAACTCCCTGTCAAAGGGAGTTTTTCGTTTATTTTTCTTACATTTGCAAAGATATGTCAAGGCAGGAGTGCATACAGGGTTTCTCGGTCAATCTCTTTTGGGATATTGACAAAGATCAGATTGACATGGTAGAGAATGCCCCCTATGTGGTTCAACGCGTGTTGGAATATGGCCAAATTGGAGACTGGAAGCTTCTGGTGGAATACTATGGCCTTGAGAAGATAGTTAGCATTACCAAGAACCTACGGTCTCTGGAGCCCCGTGCCCTCGCATTTATCAGCACCGTTTCCCGTACTCCTATAGAACAGTTCCGATGCTACAATACAAGACAATTGACGGCTCACTGTTTATTGCCATGAAGAGCCTCGCGTACTTCGAAGATGCGGAATCCAATCCCATGCCGCTGATGTTTGACAACACAGACTGGGGTGTTGTAAAGGCCAACATCCGCGAGGCAATTGCCAGTGTACCAAAATGAAAAAGAGCAGCTTAATATCCCTGGTCCTTTGGGCCGTTGTGGCCGCGATGACGTTCAACCCTTTCGGGGCTTTTCTGGGAACTCTTTCCTACAAAGCGGTTCCGGCCGATAAGGCGGTGCCTCAGAAAGCGATGGATATTCGCCTCAAGGCATCGGCTACCCTACGGGGGCTGGAAGAAGAGGCCGATGGGCGCGAGGTCAAGGCCGGCACCACCCTGAATGTGCTGGGAACCTGCCACGACATAGCGGACGGCTGGTCCCCCAGGGCCTGCGTTCAAGGCCGGGAGTACCTGGCGGAGCTGCCGGACGGCATCAGGGGCCGCATTGAGTTGCCGCAGATGGAGGGAGACAGCTCCTTCCTCAAAATGGAGAAGACGCTGGTGTACCTTCTTCCCTGCCGGGAATCGGCATCAGCCGCCATCGAGGCCAACGAAAAGTGGCTGGAAGCCCATAAGGAGGGCAAGTTCTTCACCAAGGCACACGGCTTCCTGAAAAAGCTGGACCGGGGCCGTCTTCGCCTTCTGAGGGCTCTTTCGCCCAAAGTGAGCGAGGGCGGGCAGTATTTCCTGTTCCCGCGCCTGGAAGGGTGGTCCGTTTACAATCTTCCCCATTTTTTCCTATCCTCTTTCTTCCGAAAGGTCTGGAACTGGATATGCGCTTTCCTGTTTCTTCTATCGGCCCATATTGCTGCCAGAAAACTGGCCATACTGCCTTATCTCAGCAGTAAAAGAACTACTGACAACAGCAGCTCCCTCTCCGGGCTTATCTACCTGGTGCTGGCGCTAGGAATCACGTACCTCGCCGGCATAACCCAGCCCCTGACGTGGGTCTTTCTGTTTGCGGGTATCGGCCTCATGCGGCTGAAGTCGGAAAATGCCGAAAATGACCGCTGCCCCCACTGCCACCAGATGACCATGCAAACCTACCGCCGGGAAACCATCCAGCACAACTCCAACCTGGTACGCACTACCACCCGATGGAAAAAAGACAGGGAGCATCACTCCTCCGTAGACTACACCTACCAGGCATACCGGGTGACATACCGCTATGACCGCTGCACACGCTGCGGCTACGAGCGTCCCAAGTATAAGTCCTGGGAAGAAACCACCACAGAATTCCTGTCTAATGTCACCTCCGATGACGCCGCCCGCGAAGAGTTTAACAAAACAGACGGGAAAGTCACGGTCCAGAACTTCTAGAATGGAAGGAAAATTGTATCTTTGCAAGGTATGAGAAAATACCTGCTAACTGTCCTTGCCTTTCTGCTGCCCCTGGGAATCCTGGCCCAGAGCAAGGGTGAAACGTCCCTGTACCAGAAAACCCTTAAGAAACCGTCCGTGAAGGCGGCCCAGAAATTCCTTAAGAAATACCCGGAATCTGTGTATGCCCCCAAAGTGGTGCGGCTGAGGGATTCCCTGCTCTATTTTGCCCTGGACCCGGAAGACGCAGAGGGCGTGAAGGAGTTTGCCCTCACCTACCCGGACTCCCCCTTTGCAGGCCTTGCCAGCGAAAGAATCCTGAGGCATAACACCAGCCTTATCTCGCGGGAAGAGGCCCTCTCCAAAGCCGGAGATGCCTGGGACGCCATAGGCTGGAGAAAAGACAACGTAGAGCATATCCTGGCCCTGGACAAAGACCTCACCGTAAGGGTGTTAACCCCGGAAGGCGTTCTTGTGGGGAGCACGCAGATTCCCGTCTATTCGCTCCATCAAGAGGTTTCGGCCCCCACGGAGCTGCTTAAACCCCTCTCCTGGGAAAGCCCCATCGGCCGCAGGCAATACCTTAGTTTTGCCTATCTGAACCGCCTTGCTACAGAGGCCGAATATGTTGATATTCTGTACCTTCCGGAAGAAGACATCCTGAACCAGGCCATGTTTTACGGAAAGGTGCTCAGGGAAGACCCCCTCACCATAGAGGGAGAAAGCCCGGAGGGCATGGAGGGGCTCACCCTCACCCCGGAAGTAGCGTATCTTCTGGCGCGCCAGAAGGAGAACCCGGCCCTTCAGCAGATTTTGGAGGCAGATCTCCTGTCCGATGCCGCCATCCGCTGGTGGCTCCAGAAAAACCCCAAGGCCGAAACCTCTGCCACGAAGCTCAGCTTCGGGATGCTGGACGGAGAATCCTCCCTGGCGGCCGCCTACAGGAAAGCCTCCAAGGAAAAGGGCAAGAGCTACAATGTGGCCCAGTTCAACCTGCGGGGCTATACCGTCCTCTGCGCCCAGTCCAAGACCAGCGGAGAGTATCTCCTTGTCTGGTGCGAACCCGTGTGCAAGAACAAAAAGAAAGACAAGTACCTGAGTACCACCTACTTCGAAAGCAACGGAACCACCCTGGACCTTTGCTACTACAAGGGCAACACCACCTTCAAGATCAAGATTTCCATGGCTAATCAAAGCGTGCGCCGCTAATGCAGCTGGAGGGAATCATCAACGCACGGGACCTGGGAGGTCTCCGGGTGGGCGGAAAAACCATCCGTCCCGGCCTTTTGCTGCGGACCGCCCACCTGAGTGACGCCACCGAGGCCGATATCCGCCTTCTGAACCAGAAGTACCACCTTCGCCGGATTTTCGATTTCCGCTCCCTCATGGAAGCTGCGGCCCAGCCGGACAAGCCCGTTCCAGGGGCAGAGCACATCCTCCTTCCCACCCTGGACCAGGAAGCGGAGCGCCGAAGCGGGGATGCCGTCCCCGACGAAACCTGGCTGGACCTTCCCCAGCGCATTGCCAGGCTCTCCTTCACACCCCTTTTCCAGAAAAAGGCACGGGAACTGTACCCTTCCCTGGTTCTTAGCGAATACTCCCAGCTGCAGTATGCCAGCTTCCTGAACCTGATTCTGGAAACCCCGGAAGGGGCTGTGCTCTGGCACTGCTCCCAAGGCAAAGACCGAACGGGCATGGGCGCGGCCTTCGTCCTGGGAGCCCTGGGCGCCTCCAGGGAAACCATCGTGGCCGATTTCGAAACCTCCAACCTCATTTACCAGCCCCTTGTAGACCGCCTGTGCCGGGAAGTTCAGGAGCTGGGAGGAGGAGAAGACGAAAAGGACGTTGTGCGCGCTTTCATGGGCGTGAGCACGCGCAACTTCGTGCGCACCCTGGACATGATAGACAAAAACTGGGGCTCCCTCCAGGAGTACATCATAACCCTCCTTGGCATAACCCCTGCAGATATGCAAACCCTCCAAAACCGTTACCTGCAATGAAAATCTTCGTTCCCGCAGTGGCTGCGCTACTGCTGACCCTTGCCTCCTGCTCGGCCCAGAACGGGCCCGCCATCTGTGCCCACCGCGGCTTTTGGAAATGCCAGGATGTCCCCAATGAGCAGAATTCCCTGGCCTCCCTGAAAATGTCCCAGGATTATGGGTTCTGGGGCAGCGAATTCGATGTGCACCTGACCGTGGACGGCGTGGCGGTGGTGTACCACGACGACATTAAAGACGGCATGCTCATCCACACCACCACCTATGAGGAACTTGCGCAGAAGCCGCTTTCCAACGGCGAGGTCCTTCCCACCCTGGAAGCCTATCTGGACCAAGGGAAGCTGTCCAAGCGCATGCTGGTACTGGAACTGAAGCCCGAAAGCAGCCGGGAGCAGGCCGATGCGCTCATCGACCACTGCATCCGGGCGCTCAAGGAACGGGATCTCTACAGGCCGGACAGGGTGATGTTCATCTCCTTTGACCTGGAAATGTGCAAAAGGCTGGCGGTGGAAGCCCCGGAATTCACCAATCAGTATCTGGAAGGGAATATTGCCCCGGAAGAACTGCATGCAATGGGCATCAACGGCATTGATTATCACTATATTGCCTTCCACAAACACCCAGATTGGGTGGAGCGCGCCCACAAACTGGGCATGAGCGTCAATGTGTGGACCGTAGATACGGTAGAAGAAATGCAGTACCTCATAGATTTGGGCGTGGACTGCATCACCACCAACGAACCGCTCAAACTCAGGGACTTGCTCAATCGATAGAGAGGGCCTTCCGGTAAATATCCTTGATGATAAGGCCGGAAAGCGTAAAGCCGAAGATACCGGTGATATGGGCCGTAGTGCCGTTGATGACCGCTTTGGAAGAGCACCATTCGTGATTCAGCAGGTCTTCCCGGCCCGGACCGCCATCGGCCTTGGGACACAGGCAGGCACTGGTGCCGCAAGTGGCGGCCTTGCCCAGGTTGGTCAGCACTTCTTCGTCGTAGACGCAGAGGAACTTCTTGGCCGGCAGGGTCTTGTTCTTGCGGAGTTTTTTCCGGAGGGCAGCCCCCAGCGGACAGCCGCGAACCTCCCAGAATTCGGCCACACGCACCTGTGTGGGGTCCATTTTCAGGGCTGCGCCCATGGCCGAGAAGAAGGTGGCCTGGGTTTCGCAGGCGCGCAGAATCAACGACGCTTTGTCTTTGAGGGAATCGATGGCATCCACTATATAGTCATAGGAGCCCAGGTGGAAGTTTTCGGCCGTTTCTTCCGAATAAATATCCTGGACAGCCTCAATCTGCGCTTTGGGATTGATTTCCAGAAGACGGGCCTTCAAAGCCTCCACTTTCACCTGGCCGATGGTTTTGGTGGTGGCCATCTCCTGCCGGTTCACATTGGTAATGCACACCCGGTCCGAGTCCACGAGGGTAAGCTGCGTCACCCCCGAGCGAACCAGGCCTTCGGCACACCAGCTGCCTACGCCGCCAACTCCGAAAATAATCACCCGCTTGGAGGAGAGCACCTCCATCACCCGGTCCCCCACCAGCAGTGAGGTCCGGTTATAAATGGCCTTTTCCAGAGTAGTCTGTCCCATACGCGGATGCAAAAATACAGAAAAGACCGGTGCGGTGCAAAACAAATAGAGCTTTATTGCCGAAAAATGTGTAAATTTGAAAGCTAAAACTAAGACTTATGATAAAAAAACTGGTCATTCCCTTCCTGGCAGCCCTTGTTGCCGTTTCTTGTGCAAACAGCAGCGGCAGCCCGGCACAAAGCATTGACAAGCAGGCCATAGAAGCACAATTGCAGCAAATGACGCTCCGCGAAAAAGTGGGGCAGTTGTTCAATACCCGTCCGGAGTCCATCTGCCCGGAATTCGAAGCCAGCGGCCAGGGCATCTATACCTACTCCCTGCAGGAAGTCACCGAGGGGATGAAAGCGTTCACCCGGCAGTATCCGGTGGGCGGAATTACCCTCTTTTCCCATAATATAGACAATCCGGAGCAGGTGAAGGCCTTCACCGCCGCCCTCCACGAACTGCCCCTCCGGCCGATGATTGCCATCGACGAAGAAGGTGGCCGCGTGGCTCGTATCGGCGGGAACGAGAAATTTGACATCTTCCGCGTGGAATCCATCGCCCAGGTGGGAGCAAGCGGGAATCCCCAGAACGCCTACGAGACCGGCAAGGCCATCGGCA
Source organism: Bacteroidales bacterium (assembly GCA_017934185.1). Lineage (GTDB taxonomy): Bacteria > Bacteroidota > Bacteroidia > Bacteroidales > UBA932 > Cryptobacteroides. The sequence goes on from JAGBJY010000054.1 coordinate 25,432, forward strand.
CCTACCTCAAGGAATACGGCTTTGACATGGATTTTGCCCCGGTGGCCGACGTGAACACCAACCCGGAGAACATCGTCATCGGCAACCGGGCCTTTTCCGACGACCCTAAAGTGGCCGCGCCCATGGTGGTCAAATACCTGGAAGGCCTGGAAAGCAGCGGCATCGTGGGCTGCCTCAAACACTTCCCGGGCCACGGGGACACCAAGGGAGACAGCCACACCGGCTATGTGCAGACGGAAAAAACCTGGGAGGAGATTAGCAAGTGCGAGATGGTCACCTTCAAGGCCGGCATCAAAGCCGGTGCCCGCATGATTATGACCGCCCACATTGCCACGCCAAACGTTACGGGAAACAACCTGCCCGCCACCCTCAATCCCATCATCCTGCAGGAAAAACTGCGCAAAGAGCTGGGTTACAACGGCATAATCATCACCGATGCCATGGGGATGGGCGCCATCAGCCAGCACTACAGCAGCGCCGAATCGGCCGTAAAATGCCTGCAGGCCGGGGCCGATATCATCCTCATGCCCGCCAGCCTTCCGGAAGCTTTTGACGCCGTGATGAAGGCCGTGGAGGACGGGGCCCTCACTGAGGAGCGCATCGATGAAAGCGTCCGCCGCATCCTTACCCTCAAAGCCAGTTTCTAACCCAAACTTTTACATAATGTCCACCGCATTGGTTCTGCTGCAGCTGGCCATCGTCCTGGCAATGATCTTCATTGGAGCCCGCGTGGGGTCCGTCGGCCTTGGCATGTATGGCATGATTGGCGTGTTCATCCTGGTCTTCGTTTTCGGCCTGGAGCCGGGGAACATTCCCATAGACGTCATGCTCATTATTGTGGCCGTCATCACCGCTTCTGCCGCCCTGCAGGCGGCCGGAGGGCTGGATTACATGGTGGAAGTGGCGGCGAAGTTCCTCAGGAAGCACCCCAACCACATCACCTTCTACGGTCCCCTCACCACCTGGCTGTTCTGCATCCTGGCCGGCACGGCGCATACCTGCTATGCCCTGCTGCCCATTATCTCCGAAATTTCCCTCAAGGCCAAAATCCGTCCGGAAAGGCCGCTGAGTGTAGCCACCATCGCCGCTTCGCTGGGCATCACCGGGTCGCCGGTATCGGCCGCTACCGCCGCCGTGCTCTCTACCAGCCTGCTGGGGGCGCACGGCGTGGGCATGGCCCAGATTCTCATGGTCACCATCCCCGCCTCCCTCATTGCCATCCTGGTGGCGTCCTTTGTCCAGAACTTCGTGGGCAAGCCGCTGGAGGAAGACCCTGAATACCTGCGCCGCGTGAAGGAAGGCCTCCTGAAGGAAGAGGCGGCCGCCGATTCCCCCACTGAGGCCAATCCCCGCGCCAAATGGGCCGTGCTGGTGTTCCTCCTGGGAGTGGTGCTGGTGGTGCTTTTCGGCAGTTTCCCGCAGCTGCGCCCGCAGTTTAACGGCCAGGCCGTGAGCATGAACTCCACCATTGAGATGATCATGATGTCCATCGCCGCCCTCATCCTGCTGGTGGGCAAGGCCGATGTGAAGGTGGCTGTGAAAGGCAACGTATTCAGCGCCGGCATGGTGGCCATGGTATCCATCTTTGGCGTAGCCTGGATGGGCAGCACCTTCTTCGAGGGCAACAAGGAGCTGATTCTCGGGAGCGTGGCCGGCGTGTTTACGCAGTATCCCATCCTCTTTGCCATTCCGCTCTTTGTGATGAGCATCATGCTCTTCTCCCAGGCCGCCACCGTCAAAACCCTGTATCCGGTGGGCCTCGCCATGGGCATTCCGCCGCTGGTACTGCTGGCCCTCTTCCCGGCAGTGAACGGCTATTTCTTCCTCCCGAACTATCCCACGGAGGTGGCTGCCATCGGCTTTGACCGCAGCGGAAGCACCAAAATCGGCAAGTATGTGGTGAACCACTCCTTCCAGCTGGCCGGATTCATAACAACTTTTGTATCCATCGGTATCGGATATCTGATTATTCAATTTCTATAACTAACCACAGCTTATGAAACACTTGAAACTTTTTACGCTGGCCGTCGCTGCCCTGGCAGTTTGCCTGAGCGTTTCTGCCAAACCCAAAGTGCGCATCATCGCTACCGGCGGCACCATCGCCGGGGTAAGCGCCACCTCGGCTTCATCGGCCTATACCGCCGGCCAGGTGGGCATCCAGACCCTCATCGATGCCGTCCCCCAGATGCTGTTCCTGGCCGATGTGAGCGGCGAGCAGCTGGTAAACATCGGCTCCCAGGACATGAACGACGAAGTCTGGCTCAAGCTAGCCAAACGCGTAAACGTGCTCCTGAATGAAGAAGGCTATGACGCCGTGGTCATTACCCATGGAACAGACACCATGGAGGAAACCGCTTACTTCCTGAACCTTACCGTCAAGAGCGACAAACCGGTGATTCTGGCCGGGTCCATGCGTCCTTCCACCGCCATCAGTGCCGACGGTCCCGCCAACCTGTACAATGCCGTGGCCGCCGCCGTTTCCCCTAATGTTAAGGGCATGGGCGTTCTTTGCTGCATGAACAACCAGCTGCTGGACGCCAAGACCGTCATCAAGACCCACACCATTGACTGCGACACCTTCGAAGGCGGCCCCTCCGGCATTATCGGATATGTTTATAACGGCGAAGCCCATATCCTCCAGACCCCCAACAACAAGCACACCGTGAACTCCGTGTTTGACGTGACCCAAATGGACAAACTTCCCAAGGTGGGGATTGTCTACGGCTATGCCAATGCTTCCCCGCTGCCCATGCAGGCCTTTGTGGATGCCAAATTCGACGGCATTGTGCTGGCCGGCGTAGGTGACGGCAACTTCTACAAGGATGTGTTTGACGTGGCCGTGAAGGCCCAGAACCAGGGCATCCAGATTGTGCGCAGCTCCCGCTGCCCTACCGGCCCCACCTGCCTGAACAGCGAAGTAGACGACGCCAAGTACCACTTTGTGGCCGCTCTGGACCTGAACCCGCAGAAAGCCCGCGTGCTCCTGATGCTGGCCCTCACCCAAACCCATGACTGGCAGGAAATCCAGAAATTCTTTATGGAATATTAAAGGTCATGAAAAGATTTTGTACCCTCCTCTTAGCCCTTGCGGTCGTGCTGCCGGCCTTTGCCCAGGGCCATAATACCGGTACCGGCGGTCCGGACGGCGACTACGCCTCCCTGGCCCAGCGGGTGCTTAAACTGGAAAAGAAAACGGACGCCTTTAACCTGTACCTCAACTATGCCGCTTCCTTCCAGGAGAGCCTGGGGGACTGGAATTCGGCCTTCCGCGCCAAACAGCTGCGGCTGGAGATTAAGGGAACGTTCGGGGGCCGCCTGAGCTACCGCCTTCGGCACCGCCTGAACAAGGCCCAGGGTGCCATGAGCGAAGAAAACTTTGCCAAGGCCACGGACATTATGATGGTGGGCTGGAAGTTCAATGAGCACTGGACCATCCAGGGCGGAAAGATGTGCCAGTACTGGGGCGGTTTCGAGTTTGACGAGAACCCCATGTATATTTACCAGTACAGCGACCTGCTGGACAACATGGACAATTTCCTGGTGGGCGGGGCCCTGCTTTACAGCCCCATCCCTTCGCAGGAGTTCGTCCTCAACATCACCAACTCCTACAGCGGCAAGTTTGCCGATGAATACGGCGCCAATGCCCGCACCGCCTCCGGAAAGGCCCTGACGGCGGCCAAGCACCCCCTCAGCTACCTCTTCAACTGGAACGGTAATTTCTGGGGCGACAGAATTCAGACCCGCTGGTCCATCGGCGCCTACACCCAGTGCCTGCAGGAAGACTTGTCGGCCCCCTGCTATGACGTACTGGTGTACCTGGGCCAGAAGCTGAACCTGCCCAAATTCCAGATTTACTTTGACTACATGACCAACCGTGAGCAGGTGGACCGCATGCGCATTGCCACAGGGCTGCTGAATGCCGGAGAGGCCGGCGTTTACCAGACCAACGTGCGCTACGATGCCTTCATCACCAAGCTCAACTGGCAGTTTGCCCCCCGTTTCAACCTCATGGGCAAATATATGTACGAGACCGCCAGCACGCAGGAGTTGCCGCTATTCCGCCGTTCCATGGGCTGGATCGGCTGCCTGGAATACTACCCCATGAAAGACCAGGACTTCCGCGTTTCGCTCTGCTATGTGGGGCGGAATTACAGCTACACCCGGGAGAGCGGGCTCACCGGCCTCAACGCCATGGCCCACCGCATTGAACTGGGCTTTATGTACCGCATCAAATGTTATTAATCCTATACTATGTCTGAGAAAAAATTCAGGGTCGAGAGCGACCTCATCGGCGAACTTCAGGTTCCCGCCGATGCCTACTATGGCGTGCAAACCCAGCGTGCCATCAACAATTACAAAATCTCCAATACGCACATGTGCGACTATCCGGAGTACATCATTGCCATGGCTTATGTGAAAATGGCCGCCGCCAGTGCCAACGCCGAGCTGGGCGTACTGGACAAAACCATTGCCGATGCCATTGTCAAGGCCTGCCAGGAAATTGTGGACGGCAAGTTCCATGACCAGTTCCCCGTGGACATGATGCAGGGCGGTGCCGGTACCTCAGTGAACATGAATGCCAACGAGGTTATTGCCAACCGTGCCCTGGAACTGATGGGACACCAGAAAGGAGAATACCAGTTCTGCTCCCCCAACGACCATGTAAACTGCGCCCAGAGCACCAACGACGCCTATCCTTCCGCTTTCCGCTACACCTTCGTGCGCATGAATAAGCGTGTGGAGAAGGCCCTTGAAAACCTCATTGCCTCCTTCCGCGCCAAGGCCGAAGAGTTCAAGGACATCATTAAAATGGGCCGTACGCAGCTTCAGGACGCCGTTCCCATGACTTCCGGCCAGGAATTCAACGCCTTCGCCAACAACCTGGAAGAGGAGTTGGCCAACCTGGAGCGCAACGCCGTGCTCCTGAAAGAAATCAACATGGGCGGCACCGCCATCGGCACCGGCCTCAACGCCGTGCCCGGTTTTGCCGAGCTGTGCACCAAGAAGATGAGTGAATTCACCGGCGACACCTTCGAGAAGGCCCCTGACCTGGTGGAAGCCACGCCCGATACCGGCGCTTACGTGAGCTATTCGGCCGCCCTCAAGCGCCTGGCCGTGAAACTGTCCAAGACCTGCAACGACCTTCGCCTAATGGCCTCCGGTCCCCGCTGCGGCCTGCACGAGATCAACCTCCCGGCCATGGCCCCCGGTTCTTCCATCATGCCCGGCAAGGTGAACCCCGTCATCCCTGAGGTCACCAATCAGGTTTGTTTCAAGGTCATCGGCAACGACACCGCCGTGGCTTTTGCCGCCGAAGCCGGCCAGCTGCAGCTGAACGTGATGGAGCCCGTGATTGTTCAGTGCATCCTGGAAAGCCAGACCTGGCTCATCAACGTGATGGATACCCTCCGCACCCTCTGCGTGGACGGCATCACCGTAAACGCCGAGCACTGCTACGACATGGTGAAGAACTCCATCGGCATTGTAACGGCCCTGAACCCTTACATCGGCTACAAGAACTCCACCAAGGTGGCCAAGGAAGCCCTGGTGAGCGGCCGCAGCGTGTACGACCTGGTACTCCAGCACGGCCTAATGACCAAGGAGAAACTGGACGAGGCCCTGGATCCCAAGGCCATGACCGCTTCCCATGAGCTGCTTAAGTAGCCGTTGGCTATCTTGCTGATTATTACACACTTATGCAAAAACGGTACCGATTTTTTCGGTACCGCTTTTCTGTAAACGCCAATCAGTGAAAGACTTACAGGCCGATGGACTTGAAGAAGTCGTTGCCTTTGTCGTCCACCAGGATGAAGGCCGGGAAGTCTTCCACCGTGATTTTCCAGATGGCCTCCATCCCGAGTTCGGGGTACTCAACGCACTCGATGCTGCGGATGCTGCTCTGGGACAGCACGGCAGCCACACCGCCGATGGTGCCCAGATAGAAGCCTCCGTGTTTGAGGCAGGCGTCCGTGACTACCTTGGAACGGTTGCCCTTGGCAATCATCACCAGGGATGCGCCATGGTCCTGGAATTCATCCACATACGGGTCCATGCGGTTGGCTGTGGTGGGGCCCATGGAGCCGCAGGGGTAACCGGCCGGTGTCTTGGCCGGGCCGGCGTACAGGATGGGATGGTCCTTGAAGTAGGCAGGCATCTCCTCCCCGGCATCCAGGCGGGCCTTGAGTTTGGCGTGGGCAATGTCGCGGGCCACGATGATGGTTCCCTTCAGGTTCACGCGGGTGCCCACGGCGTATTTGGTAAGTTCTGCGCGCACGGCGTCAATGCCCTTGTCAAGGTCTATCTCAATGCCCTTGGGGCCTTCACCGGGACGGCGCAGCTCTTCAGGAATGAGCTCTGAGGGGTTGGAGTCCATCTTCTCAATCCACACGCCATCGGCATTGATTTTACTTTTGATGTTGCGGTCCGCGCTGCAACTTACGCCCATGCCGATGGGGCAGCTGGCACCGTGGCGGGGCAGGCGCACCACGCGGATGTCGTGGGCCAGGTATTTGCCGCCGAACTGGGCGCCCAGGCCAATCTTCTGCGCTTCCTTCAGCAGCTTTTCCTCCAGGTCGATGTCGCGGAAGGCGCGGCCGGTTTCGTCACCGGTGGTGGGCAGGCTGTCGTAGAACTTGATGCTGGCCAGTTTCACGGTGAGCAGGTTCTTTTCGGCCGATGTACCGCCGATCACGAAGGCAATGTGGTAGGGCGGGCAGGCTGCCGTACCCAGCGAGCGCATCTTCTCCACCAGGAAGGGGA
>JAGBJY010000055.1 GCA_017934185.1 Bacteroidales bacterium
CAGGGTGGCGGAAATGCAAAACGGAGCGCCACCGGAAGCCTTCCGGAACCTTCTCCCCGACAAGTGGACAAAGAAAGAGCAGGGCGTCTGACCCTGCTTTCTTTATGCGCCGCCTACGGCATCGCGGAGACGCTTACATCCTTTCCATAAAAACGGTACCAATTATTTCGGTACCGTTTTTACGTAAAATTCTGTGAATCAGGCGCTTATATAAAAACAGTAAGCAATCATTGCTTACTGTTTTTATGGAAACGACTGAAAATCGGCGAGATGGCTGTTCCGCCAGGGCCGATGGAGGCTTAGTCCAGGCCGCCGTTCAGAGCATAATCGGCCTTGACTTCTTCGTAGAAGGAGGCTTCGGCGGTTTCCATGTAGGGAACCAGCCAGAAATAGCCGATGCCGAAGGTGAAGAGGCCGAGGATGAACCAGCCGAGGAAGCTCAGGTACAGCCAGAAGAGGTCGAACTTGTGGCCTCGCATCATCATGCGGCTGCGGTGGATGGATTCACTGGCCGTAAGTTCCGGATTGTCCTGGATGATGTACTTGGTCATGGCATAGGACAGGGCCTTGATGATGCCAGGAATAATCAGTAGAAATGACCACAGCGTGGTGAAGATGAACACTACCAGCATGGTCCACACCTTGTGCCAATAGCCGTCCAGCGCTATTTTGAAGGAGTTTTTCAGGATGTCGTTGTCTCCGCTCACCAGCAGGCGGCGCAGGGCGTTGGCATAGCCTACCGTGAGGGGAATCAGCACCAGAATCTCCAGCAGGGTGAGGAAAGCGGAAGTGCCGCTCATACGGCTTTGAAGGGTCTGGTAGGCAGGGTCGGCCAGCATGGCCTGTGCGGTGCGGATGGAGGCATAGGAGCCCACATTCTCCTTCATATAGTCCTGCATCTGAATGCTGGTCCATGTAGAGGGGCCGGCAACGAAAGCGGCAATGATAAAGTATACCAGCGTAGCCAGTACGGCTTTTCCCCAGTTGCCTTTGAGGGCGGCCAGGGCGTCGTTCTTGAATTGAGTGTTCGTTTTCATGGTAAATTTTTCTGTTTCTGTTGCCAAATTTACGCATTTTTCGGATATTTGTATGGATAAACAGTTAAAACTATGACTTGGATTATTGTAATTGCCGTTATTGCCCTCATTGCCATGTGGGCTATTTCCGTGAACAACAAGCTGGTGAAGGCCGACGAAATTTGCAACAATGCCCTGAAGCAAATCAACGTGCAGCAAATCAGCCGTTACGATGCCCTGCAGGCCCTCATCAAACTCACCCGCGAGTATGCAGGCTATGAGGCCGATACCCTCCAGAAGATTGTGGATGCCCGCAAAATTACCTCATCTCCGGCACCCACTGCGGCCGAAATCAATGCCAACGAGGAAGTACTCCGCGAACTGAGCGCCAAACTCATCGCTGTGGCCGAAGCCTACCCGGACCTCAAGGCCAGCGCCAATTACCAGCAGACCCAGGCCGATATCAAGAGCTACGAAGAAAACGTACGCCTGTCCCGCATGACTTTCAACGACACCGTCACCCGCTTCAACCAGCAGGTACGCGTGTTCCCCACTTCCCTCATTGCGGGCATGCTGGGTTTTGCCAGGCGTGACTATCTGGCCGAGGATGTAACGAAGAAAGACTATCCTGTCATTTAAGAATGAAGCGTTTACTTTGTTTTGCGCTGGCCGCTGTGCTCTCCCTGGGGGCTGCGGCACAGCGCATCCGTGATATTGACGTCACGGTGGACGTAGACAGGGACGGAAGCGCCTGGATTACCCAGCAGTGGGATGTCCAGGTGGTTTCCGGAACGGAGTGGTATATTCCCGTCGGCAACCTGGGGCCCATGACCGTTTCGGACCTTCAGGTCTGGGAAAACGGTGCGGCCTTCCAAAGCCTGGGAGACCGGTGGGACGTGGACCGTTCCCGGGAATGGAAGACCGGCAAATGCGGCATTGTCCGCAAGCATGACGGGGTGGAACTCTGCTGGGGGCTGGGAGAATACGGAGATCACCGCTGGACTGCCAAGTTCCATGTCACCGGCCTGGTACAGGCCCTGGACGATGCCGACGCCTTCAATTTCATGTTCGTGAATCCCGGCCTGGTGGCTGCTCCCGAGCATGCCAAAGTGACCATCCAACCGGCTTTCGACGGCCCTGCCTGGACTTCCGACAATACGCGCGTCTGGGGGTTCGGCTTCTATGGCGACATCAACGTCGTGGACGGGAAAGTGGTGGCCGAATCGTCCGAGAGTTTCTCCCGCAGCAGCAAACTCATAGCGCTTGTCAAGTTCAATCAGGGGATGTTTTCGCCGGCGGTCACCCGCGGCGGAGACTTCCAGGGCTTCCTGGACAAAGCCTTGGAAGGCAGTTCCTACGGGGAAGACGATGACTGGATTGGCGCCCTTATCGGCATGCTGTGTTTTGCCGCCTTCCTGCTCACCATAGTGGGGGCCCTCTACATTGCCGTTGCATCGGCCCGGGGATACAAGTGGAACAAAAAGATTTTTGGCAAAACCAAGGTGGACGGCTGGTACCGCGATATTCCGCTGGAGGGGAACCTCATGGCGGCACAGTACCTCCTTACCAAAGGCCGGCGTTTTGTGGCCAACTCCTCACCGCAGAACCTCATCGGCGCCTACTTCCTGCGCTGGATTATGGACGGCTACGTAAGCGTGCAGCCGGATCCCAAGTCTTCCAAACGGGCCAATCTGGCCTTCAAGGCCGAGCATTTTTCGGCCGATGATGTGGAGGAAGACCTGTTCCAGATGGCCCGCAGTGCCAGCGGAGAGAATCTGCTGCTGGAAAAGAACGAATTTGAAAAGTGGAGCACCAAAAACTACCAGAAGATGGTGGCCTGGCCGGAGAGGGCCCTTGCCCGAGGCAAAACCTGGTTCAAAAACAAAGGCTACTTTATGGGCGAAGGCCGCTGCACGGAGCAGGGCGCTCTAGAGGCCTGCCATCTCATTGAATTCCAGAACTTCCTGAAAGATTTCACGCTGTCAGAGCAGCGCGAAGCCGTGGAAGTGAAGCTCTGGAAAGACTATCTGGTCTATGCCCAGCTCTTTGGCATCGCCGAAAAAGTGGCCGGACAGTTCAAGAAGCTCTATCCGGCCGAATTCCAGCAATTGTCCGAGTCGGTGGGCATGGACACCACTACGCTTTGGTACACCATGCACCTGGCCAACAATATGAGCACCCGGGCCATCTCCAATGCCGCGGCCAAAGCCGGCAGCGTTTCGGGTGGCGGTGGCCACACGTCCTTTGGCGGCGGAGGCGGCTTCTCGGGCGGCGGTTTCGGTGGCGGCAGCCGATAAAGGTACTAATACCGCACCACAAGCTTTAAAGCGACATCTGCAGCGCCTTCCGGCAGGTCAATCACGGCCTCACGGGAGGCGTCGTCGTAGGTGCAGGGGAGGGCTTCACCGGCAAGGGTGGCCGAGGGGCAGCGCTTCACCCCTCCCAGGACCAGGGACAGTTTCCGGGTTTGCGGCATGTCTTTGTAGCTGCCTTTCCGGGGACCGATTTCTACGGTTAGGCCGCCTGCAGTGGCGTTTTTGCTAATTAGGGTAGTGGCAAACTGCTCCGGATAGGCCTGGCTTACGCCATCGTCTTCATAGTGGCAGTACGTACTTTTCCCGCTGCCGGGAGCAATGAAAATGCGCCACTCGTTGGAAGGCTCCTGAAGATTTTGGATACCTTTGCGGGCCAGGGGAAGGATGGCGCCGGCCTTCACAAACCAGGCATTCTCACCAAGGGTATACTTGAGCTGGTGAATGCCTGGTTTCAGGAGCTCCTTGTGCGCCATGTCATACCACTGGCAGCCGGCAGGCAGCCAGACACTGCGCCGGGCATAGCCATCGGCCCCAACAGGCTCGCATACGGTGGCGGCGAGGATGTTGTCCCCGAAGAAGTACTCCTGCTTCCAGGTGTAGGCTTTTTCCTCTTCCGGGAACTCGTAGTAGAGCGGGCGGCAGAGGGAGATGCCGGTCTCGTAGGCCTGGCGGGCCATGTCATAGATGTAAGGGGTGAGGGCATAACGCAGTTCCAGCGCCGCCTTCATGTACTCGTAATGGTCCGGGAACATCCATATCCGGCGTTCAAACAGGGCCGACGAAGTGCTGTGCGTCTTGAAGATGGGGGAAAATACGCCATATTGCAGCCAGCGGGTAAAGAGCTCGGGCTCAGTAGGTTTCTCTTCTCCGGGCATGAAGTGTCCGCCCAGGTCATGCCCCCAGTAGCCGTAGAGCACATTGGACGCCGTTGCCGTGAATTCCGGCAGGTAGCCCAGCACTTCCCATTTGATGTGTGTGTCGCCGGAGAAGCCCAGCTGGTAACGGTGGCTTCCCAGGCCGCCCCAGCGGTGGTAAATCATGGGACGGGGGGCGTCTTCCCGGGCCAGGCTGCGGGAGCGGCGCACTTTGTCATTGAAGAACGTGTGGTTAATCCAGAACGTGTTGCTAAGGCCCGGCACATAGCGGCTTTCCTTGTACTGCTGCCAGTCCAGCCACCAGAAATCTACGCCCTGGGCCTCCAGGGGATGGATAACGGAGTTGAAGTAGGCATCGGCCCAGGCCTGCTGGTCCATGCGGTAGGGGACAGAGGCGTGGTAGCCGGGCTTGGCGGGGCCGTTCCAAACCTGCTCGCCGCCCTTGTACACGTAGCCCTCGGGGCCGTCGTAATCTGAGGTGCGGGACAGATAATCCTTTACAAAGGCGCTGTACACTTTTTCACGGGGGATAATGCCCACGGCCGGATGCAGGTTCAGGGAGGTTTTCAGCTGCATGCTGTGCACCTCGCTTAAGAATCCTTCCGGATCGCCGATAAGGTCCTGGTTCCAGGTGTACCCGGTCCATCCCAGGCCTTCGCCATGGTCGTCCCTGAGGCCGCGGTGCTGGGCGCCGGGCCAAGTTTCGTGCCAGTCCATGTCAATGACCATGATGTCGATGGGAAGTTTCCGGGAGCGGAATTCGTGGCCCAGGGCCAGAAATTCATCGTCGGTGTAGGCCCAATAGCGGCTCCACCAGTAACCGAAGACATACTTGGGGGGAAGGGGGATGCTGCCGGAGACCTTGGCATAGTCGGCCAGGGCGGCCTTGTAGTCGTGGCCATAGGCGAAAAGGTAGAGGTCCTGGCCGTCTTTGACGGGCCGCTCGGCCACCCATTCGCCCCAGTCGGAGTCGTCTTTTACAAAAATGTGCCGGCGGCTCTCGTCCACAACGGCCCAGCCGTCGCGGGACAGGATGCCTTGCTCCAGAGGGTCGCTGAAATTGATCTTCTCCGGACCTGCGCAGCCGTCCAGGGTACGGGCGGTGCCCATGAGGTTCCCCGATGCATCGGCCCCGGGCGTCCAGGTGACGGTTTTTCCGCCCAGGCGGAAGCTGGCTTTGAGGTTATCGGCCGAAAAAGCGCCGTCGCCGCTGTAGCTCAGGCTGAGGGCCTGCGTTTTGAGGGTGACGGCGTTTCCGCTGCGGCGCACCGAATAGATGGGTACCGGGAGGTTACGGTTCACAATGGCCAGCGTGGCGTGGTCTTCGAATTCCCCGGAGGGAGACCACTCCATGCGGATGAGGCGGTCGGTGAGCACGGTGAAACGGGCATTCCCGCACACCACTTGGGCCTGTTTTTTGGCAACGGGATTCTGGGCGTTGAGCATTACTCCCATCATGAGGAGGAGTGCCAAAAGAGCAAGTCTTGTTTTCATGGGCTTATCGATTAAATTCTACAATCAGGGCGGTGAGCGGCGCCACTTCGGTGTTGTCGTCCACCTGAATGGCTTCGCCGGTAAGGACATTCCGGCCGATGGCAAGGCCTTCGGTCATTTCCTTGAAACGGCTCCAGGATACCTTCTGCGGCTTACCGGAGTTGTTGATGTACACAAACACCACTTCCTCGTCGTTGTAGCGGAAGTAGCCGTAGGTGTTGTCTTCCGGCAGGAAATGCAGGGTTTTACCGCTGTGAATCACGGTTTTACCCTTCCGCCACCTAAAGAGGGTGCGGGCGTAGTCGTGGAGCTCTGCCGCATAGGCATAGTTGTCGTCCTTTTGGGCGGCCGACCGGCCCTTGGCGGTGAACAGATTCACGGCATCGGCCTTCCAGCCGCCCGGGAAGTCCATGCGGAGTTTGCCGTCTTCGCGTTTGGGGTTGCCGGTTGAGAGCATCATCTCGTCGCCGTAGAAAAGTTGCGGAATGCCGCGAAGGGTGGCAAGGAGGGTATAGGCCAGCTTCATCTTCCGCGGGTCCTGTCCAAAGGCGTCGCCAATGCGGGCCATGTCGTGGTTGGACAGGAAAATCATCATGTGGCTCAGGTCCTTGTACTGGAAGTCGTGGCTTAGGGCATTGTACACGGAAAGGATGTTTCCCTTGGGCTCCAGGGCTTTCCAGATGCCTTCCTGAAGCGGGAAGTCCATGATGGTGGGAAGGTTGGAGTTAAAGCCGTCGGCATTGGGATGGTCTTTTTGCCAATAGGCTACAAAATCGGGCAGATAGCTCCAGTTTTCCCCCACAATGTTCAGCCAGGGATACTCGTGGGTAACGGCCTTTGCCCACTCAGACATGGGCTCTTTCTCATTGTAGTACCAGGTGTCTACGCGGTAGCCGTCCAATCCGGAGTACTCCACCCACCAGAGGGCCCACAGCTGGAAATATTTGAGAAGGAAGGGATTACCCAGGTTCATGTCCGGCATGCTGCGCACAAACCAGCCTTCTTCCATGACGGCCCTGTCGGCCTTGGAGGCGTTGGGGTCCAGGGCAATGGACATCTGGTGGTTGGTGTTCAGGTAGGGCTCATGCCGGTGCACCCAGTCCTTGAACGGAAGGTCCTGCATCCACCAGTGCTCCAGCGAGGAGTGGTTGGTCACTACGTCCATCACCACCTTGAGGCCTTTTGCGTGGGCCTTCCGCACATATTCGCGGTACAGCTCATTGCTGCCGTAGCGGGGGTCAATATGGTAGTAATCTGCACAGGCGTATCCGTGGTAAGAGCCGCGGCGGTCGTTGTCCAGAAGCAGCGGCGTGCACCAAACAGCGGTGGCGCCCAGGTCGGCCACATAGTCCAGGTGGTCTATGATGCCCTGCAGGTCTCCGCCGTGGCGGGCGCTGTGCTGCCGGCGGTTCACTCCCTCCCTGGTGACGGCGGTGGAGTCAATGGAAGGGTCTCCATCGGCAAAACGGTCCGGCATGATGAGGTAGATAAGGTCGGCGGTGGAGAAACTTTCCCGCGGCGCCGTTTCCCGTGCGGCAATTTCATAGGGCCGACGGATGACATCGGCCTCCTTGGTGAACACCAGGGTGTAGGTGCCGGGCTTGGCTTTGGGGCTGATGTTCACATCTACAAAGAGATAATTGGGGCTGTCGGCCTCATGGACGGCCTTCACCGACACGCCCTTGCCGCCTTCGACGGCAACCTGGTAGTGGCCAATGCCGGGGCCCTGTACCAGAAGCTGTAATTCGGTTTTCATTCCCACCCACCAGGAAAGGGGCTCCACGCGGGTTATTTTTTCCTGGGCCGATAAAGACAGAGTGGCGGAAATGGCTGCTGCGAGCATGATTCGTTTCATTTGCGTTATTAGTTTGACGTAAAGGTACGCAAAAAAACGACGGCCTGCAAGAGGCCGTCGTGCTGTGCGGGTGAGAAGAGTCGAACTTCCACGGGCTAATGCCCACCACCCCCTCAAAGTGGCGTGTCTACCATTTCACCACACCCGCATGAGTTTTGGGACTGCAAAGATAGGGAGTTTCTTCGAATTCCCAAAACTTTTTGTCACTTTTTTAAAGACCGCGGGTGTATGTGGCCTGGGAGGGCGTTCCGTTGAAGGAAAGGCGGGAAACATCCACAACCTCTTTGTTCTTGTAAACCGTGAGGAAGAGGTCTCCTTTGATGCGGTTCCAGCCGGAAACGCCTGTGCCTAAAGTGTTTTGGAACACCATGCGGGAGTCGGAATTCTGCCCGGCGCGGGTTTCAAAAGTGCAGTGGTAGCCGCCCCTCTCCTCGCGTGCACCGTTAAGGAACAACTTCCACGCTCCGCTTTCCTCCAGCGTGGCGGTCATGGTGAAAGTGGTAGGATAAAACACGCCGTAAATGGGGAAGTCCCCTTCATAGGAAATGCCCCAGAAATTCTCCTCCGCGCAGCGGATGGTCAGGCCTTTGAAAAGGCTGGTTTCGGAGTAAACGCTCCATTCTGAACCGGGCGCATTGAAGTTTCCGTTTATCTTAAAATGGGAACTGGCAGTGGCGCCGCTCTTCTGGGTTTCACGGGCCAGGACCATCTCGTCCAGAACGCCGGCCATCAGGTCATCGGCAATGCTCATCATATAACTGCGGCCAACGGACCCGCCGGTGATGTAGGTGTGTCCGCCCAGGGTGTCATAGTCTTCGTATCTGCCCTTGGAGCAAGCGGCCAAGGCGGTGAGTGTCAAAAGGATAAGACCAAACTTTTTCATAGCGCTTAAAATCTGAAACCAATACCAATTCTTCCGCCGCGGATAATATTGCCATAGCACAATTCGGCGGTGCCATATACCCGTTGTCCGCCCCATTCACAGCCGATGGGAACCAGGTCCCAAGCAAACTGGACGGGTGCTCCCGTGTACGCTCCGGCATTGATGATGATGCCGGCTGCGGCTTTTCCGTACAGGCGGAAATGGCGGGGACTGGGAATGCGGAACTTGGCTTCCGGCAGCACGGAGAAGATCTCCTTGGACTGTTTGGGATCTGTCTGGATGCCGTTGACGGTGCGCCACGTGAGGGTGTTCAGATGGGCGTAATTGGCCTGGGCGCCCACCTCCAGCCAGGGCAGCACCGCGAAATTGTACTCTACGGTAGCGGTGGGGCCGCTGTTAATCTGGTAATGAGGCTCGTACATGCTGTAAAGGTCTGATGTATAGCTTTCTGTACGGGTTTCCTGGTATTCTGCATTGAAGCCGCCTATATACACATTGATGTGATGCGGACCCTGCGCCCAGATTGAGGCGCACAGAAAAACTCCTGCAAGGAGCGAAAAGACTTTCTTCATAGTCATCAAAAATTTCTTGATAAACCCGGCCGATGGGCAATTCTTGCATCGGCCCTGAAAATTTTTGCGAAGATACAAAAAAATTGCGTATCTTTGCAGGCTCCCACGAGTTGGGGCAATACGTTTAACAAATTAATACAGATTCACAATGGCTGTTAAAATCAGACTTCAGCGCCACGGTAAGAAGAATTTCGCATTCTTCCACATTGTTGTGGCCGATTCCCGCGCACCGCGCGACGGTAAATTCATCGAGCAGCTTGGCTCCTACAACCCCAACACCAACCCTGCCACCATCGTCCTTAACGGTGAAAAGGCCCTGGCTTGGCTCAAGGTAGGTGCCCAGCCCACCCTTACTGCCCGCCGTATCCTCTCCTATGAGGGCGTTCTCCTTCGCAAGCACCTCTCCGAGGGTGTAGCCAAGGGTGCTCTCACCGAGGCTGCCGCCGACGCAAAATTCGCTGCCTGGAAAGCCCAGCGCGACGAAAAGATTGCTGCCAAGAAGGCTGGCATCAAGAACGAGGCTATCGCTGCTGCCCAGAGTGCCAAAAAGCATGAGGCAGAGGTGAATGAGGCCCGTGCCAAGGCTATTGCCGCCAAGAAAGCAGAGGCCGAAGAAGCTGCCCGCAAGGCCGCCGAGGAAGCTGCTGCCCAGGCTGCAACCGCCGAACCTGTTGAGACGCCTGCAGAGTAAATGCAGCGCATCGGCCAGGTTCTCAAATCCAATGGGAAAGATGGCGGCGTGCTTGTAAGCTTCCCCGACATCGACCTTGAGGATCTTGACCTTCAGGAACCGGTGTTCATCGAATTCGATGGGCTGCCGGTTCCCTTCTTTTTTGAGTCTTTTACCCGCAGGGGCACCTCCAGGGCCATAGTCACTTTAACCGGCATCCATTCCCTGAAAGACGCCGAAGAAGTGTGCGGCAAGGCCCTTTTTGCCGACTATTTCGAGGAAGAAGCCGATGAAGACCTCACCGGCTGGACCGTCCGGGACGCCGACGGCACCCTCGTGGGAACGGTTTCCGACTACGAAGACATCCCCGGCAACACCTGTCTCTGGGTCCGCCGCCCGGACGGAACGGAGGTCCTTCTTCCTTTTCACGAAGACCTTGTCCTCGGCCTGGATGAAAAATCCGGGACACTCACGCTGAGCATCCCGGACGGTCTTTTATAAGCGCCTGTTTTATTTTGCGTAGAGGTTCAGCAGGGTCTCGTAGAGTTCCTGCTTGCCGGAGGCTACGGTGGGCTCACCGGCGGCTTTTGCGTAGTCGTAGAGCTCTTCGAGCGTGGCTTTGCCTTCCTCGAATTTCTTGCCAAGACCGCTGTCAAAGCTGGCGTAGCGCTCCTTCACCATCTGGCACAGCGGGCTCTCTTCCAGCACGGCGGCGGCATTCAGCAGGGCGTGGGCCATGGCATCCATGGCGCTGATGTGGGCAATGAAGATATCTTCCGGATCGGTGGAAGAGCGGCGGAGCTTGGCGTCAAAGTTGGTGCCGCCGTTTCCGAAACCGCCGTTGAGGAGCACCTGCATCATGGCCTGGGTGAGGTCATAGGCATCTACCGGGAACTGGTCGGTGTCCCAGCCGTTCTGGGCGTCGCCGCGGTTGGCGTCGATAGAGCCCAGGAAGCCGTTCTCACGGGCCACGGTGAGCTCATGCTCGAAGGTGTGGCCGGCAAGCGTTGCATGGTTCACCTCAATGTTCACCTTGAAGTCCTTATCCAGTCCGTTGGCACGCAGGAAGCCGATAACCGTCTCGGTATCAACGTCATACTGGTGCTTGGTGGGCTCCATGGGCTTGGGCTCGATGAGGAAGGTGCCCTTGAAACCCTTGGCGCGGGCATAGTCGCGGGCGGCGGTGAGGAGCTTGGCCAGGTGGTCCGTCTCCCGCTGCATCTGGGTGTTCAGAAGGGTGTAATATCCTTCACGGCCGCCCCAGAACACATAGTTGGCGCCGCCCAGCTTGATGGTGGCGTCCAGGGCGCTTTTGATCTGTACGGCAGCACGGGCCACCACGTCAAACTGCGGGTTGGTGGCGGCGCCGTTCATATAGCGCTTGTTTCCAAACACATTGGCGGTTCCCCAAAGGTTCTTGATGCCGGTTTCCTGCATCTTCACCAGCAGGTAATCCGTGATGTCCTTCATGCGGGCCTCGTACTCGGCAATGTCGCCGCAGTCTTCCACCAGGTCCACATCATGGAAGCAGAAGTACTCGATGCCCAGTTTCTGCATAATCTCGAAGCCGGCATCGGCCTTGGCTTTCGCGCGGCAATAGGGGCATTCGCCCTTGTCCCATTCGTAGGAGCGGGTTTGTCCGCCGAAGGGGTCGCCGGAGGCCTGGCCCAGCGTGTGCCACCAGGCCATGGCAAATTTGAGCCACTCCTTCATGGGTTTGCCCATGACTACGCGGGTGGCGTCATAATAATGGAAAGCAAGGGGATTCTTGCTCTGGGTTCCTTCAAAGGGAATCTTTCCGATTTGAGGAAAATACTCTTTTGCCATAAATTATAGTGTTAAATATGATTTCCAACGTTCGTAGGCTTCCCGATAGGCCTCCTGATGGTCCGGCAGGACCACCTCCAGCCGCTCAAGGGTGGTAAAAGCCTCGGCCGCATTCTTATAAATGCCTGCACCGATACCCGCTCCCTTGGCGGCTCCGGCCGAGCCTTCGGTGTTGTAAAGCTCGATGGTGGCTCCGCTCACGCCCGCAAGCGTGTCCCGGAACAGCTTGCTCTGGAACATGTTGGCCTCTCCGGCGTGAATTTTGTCCACTTTGAGGCCCATCTGCTCCATGATTTCTATGCCGTACTGGAAGGAGAACACAATGCCCTCCTGCGCCGCGCGCAGCAGCTCCGCTTTGCCATGCAGATTGAAGTTCACGCCGTGGATGCTGCATCCGCAGTCCTGGTTCCGGAGCATGCGCTCGGCGCCGTTGCCGAAAGGCAGGATGGAAATGCCCTCCGAGCCGATGGGAACTTTTTGGGCCAGCGTGTTCATCTGGGGGTAGGAGATGCCTTCGGGGGCTACGTTACGGCGCATCCAGGAGTTCAGGATGCCGGTACCGTTGATGCACAGAAGCACCCCCAGGCGCGGATCCGCGGCGCTGTGGTTCACATGGGCAAAGGTGTTCACGCGGGACTTAGGGTCATAGTTCACCTGGTCGATGATGCCGTATACCACGCCGGAGGTGCCGGCTGTGGAAGCGATTTCTCCAGGGTTGAACACGCCAAGGCTCAACGCATTATTGGGCTGGTCGCCGGCGCGGTAGGTCACGGGCGTGCCTTCCTTGAGGCCCAGCTCTTCGGCGGCTTTGCGGGAAACGGTGCCCTGCACGCCGAAGGTGGGGCGGCGCTGCGCCAGGATGCTTTCGTCAAAGCCGAAGGCGGCGAGCAGTTCGGCCGAAGGGGCATCGGCCTGGAAATCCCAGAAAATGCCCTCGGAGAGGCCGCTCACCGTGGTGCAGACGGTGTCTGTGAGGCGCATGGCAATGTAGTCGCCGGGGAGCATGATTTTCCAGATGCGGCGGTACAGTTCCGCTTCGTTGTCCTTGATCCAGGCCAGTTTGGCGGCGGTGAAGTTGCCGGGAGCGTTCAGCAGGTGCTCCAGGCACCACTGTTCTCCCAAAATTTCCTGTGCCTTCTGTCCGTAAGGGACTGCACGGGAATCGCACCAGATAATGGAGGGCCGAAGCACGTTGCGGTCTTTGTCCACGCACACCAGGCCGTGCATCTGATAGGAAATGCCGATGGCCTTGATATCGGCCGCGTCCACCTCTTGTAAGAGCCTCTGGGTTACTACTTTAAGGTCTCCCCACCACATGCGGGGCTCTTGCTCGGCCCAACCGGCCTTTTTGGAGATGATGGGCGCCTCATGCTCCGGGAAGGAGGCAAAAGCAACGGTCTTTCCCGTCTGGGCATCCACTACGGACCCCTTCACGGAGGAACTCCCTATGTCGTAACCTAAGAGGTACATGGTTAAAAGGTTTTAGCTTTAAGAATGCAAAAATACGCAATCTTATTGGTATTTCAAAGAAAAAAAT
Source organism: Bacteroidales bacterium (assembly GCA_017934185.1). Lineage (GTDB taxonomy): Bacteria > Bacteroidota > Bacteroidia > Bacteroidales > UBA932 > Cryptobacteroides. Next base: position 13,045 of record JAGBJY010000055.1, read on the forward strand.
CAAAGGAAAACACCATCCTTCATTTGGCAGGTACGGTCGCATAGGGCGGCCAGGGCAGGGTCGTGCGTGACCAGGACAATGGTCTGCCCCAGGGCGTCCCGCAGGCTGAAAAACAGGCGGTGGATTTCTTCTTTGGTGCGGCTGTCCAGGTTGCCGGTGGGTTCATCGGCCAGGAGGATGGCCGGCCGCTGCATGAGGGCGCGGGCAATGGCTACGCGCTGCTGTTCACCGCCGGAGAGTTCCGAGGGTTTGTGCGTGCTGCGCTGGGACAGGCCCACGGTCTCCAGCAGCTCCAGCGCGCGTTTTTTGGCTTCGGAAGTGCCGCTGCCGCCAATGAGGGCGGGAATCATCACGTTCTCCAGCGCCGTGAATTCCGGCAGCAGGTGGTGTGCCTGGAACACAAAGCCTATCTGCTTGTTGCGAAAGGCCGATAAATCCCTGCTGCTCAGTCCGAAAGGCTGGGCTCCGTCAATGGTGAGCGTCCCTGCATCGGGGGTGGAAAGCGTGCCCAAAATCTGCAACAAGGTAGATTTTCCCGCTCCGGAAGCCCCGGTGATGGCCACCACCTCTCCTTTTTCCACACAAAAATCTACGCCTTTCAGCACCTCCAGCGGCCCGAAATGCTTTTTTATCCCTTTTGCATCGATTACCATAGTTGCAAAGATACAAAAATTAGCTTACATTTGCAGTCCCTTTTCGGGGTGTGGCGCAGTTGGCTAGCGCATCTGCTTTGGGAGCAGAGGGTCGTGTGTTCGAGTCACATCACCCCGACGAAAAATGCCAGGCGAAGAACCTGGCAGATAAAGTGACGAAGGGCCGATTAGGCTTCCGGTACGGGAGCGGGCTTGTTGCCGCCGCGTCCACCGGGACGTCCGGGTCCCTGCGGGCCGCCCTGGCCCTTGCCCAGTTTGCCGATTTGCTGATGGCGGAACTTCTCTTCGGCCAGGATCAGCTTGGCTACCTTGTTCACCGGAAGGACTTTCTTGTAGCTCTTCACGGCATCGGCCTCAAAGGCTTCCCCGGCCTTCTTGGAGGACAGGTAGGCGTCCAGCAGGGCGGCGGCGTTTTCCCCGTCGGCCCCTTCCTGAAGGGCCTTGAAGGCATCGGCGCTGGCCTTGAAGGCTTCGCGGCGCTTGGCCTGCACCTCATTGTAAACGGGCCAGAAGGCTTGGGCTTCGGCTTCTGTAAGGTCAAGTTCGGAGGTTATGAAGGCCACTTGCTCGGCGCGCACCTTTTCGCGCCAGTCGTTTTTGTTACCATTTTTCTTGGCGTGGCCTTTCTGGCCCTGCGCAAATGCCATGACACCCACCAGAGTGAAGGCAAGGAGTACACTAATAACTTTCTTCATAATCCATGTTTTCTAATTGTTCAACGGAAACGTTTTCTGCCAGAAGGAAACTGACAATCTCCTCTTCTGAAAGCTCCGTGGGCTCCACCAGCTCTATGAGTCCGTCCGGATCCAGGGACTGGCTCAGGTAAGCGATGTAATCCCAGTTGCTTTCTTCCTCAGGCGCTGCAGCCTTCCTGAAGATGAAGTTCCCCATGGCTACCAGCACCGCCAGGGAGGCAGCATAAGCAATCCACGGCGAGACCCTCTGCACCATAGTAACGCGCTGGGGTTTGCCGGGGATGGCCTGGAGCCTTTCCTGGAGGTCCTGGAAATAACCGTTGGGAGTGGATATGTCTGTTTTCTTTGTCATAACTGCCTTCTTTGACACCTGCTCAGCGCGAAAGTTTAAAATGAGTGAGAAAATAATTGGTCCATTATCACTTGCTTCTGAACAATACCGCTGTACTTTCCATAAGCGACGCCATAAGTGGTAACCATGGTAAAGTGGGTCCTCTGCTTCGGGGAGAGTGTCTTCCCTATAGAATCCAGCCTTTTTCTGATTCTTAAATTTTCTTCTTTGTCAATTACGTATGAATCCCCGGAGAATTTCATTTCACAGAGATTGACTATGTTGTCCGCCCGTGAAATTAGAAGGTCAATCTGAGCACCATCATTATTGTCGTCGCCTTTAACATTCCATGCCGATGTTTTTGTCTTCACTCCATCAATTCCCAAAGCTCTCTTTATTTGTGGAATGTGCTGCCAACACACTTCTTCGAAAGCAATACCCCTCCAACTTCTCATTATATCGGAAGTTATGGAGTCCGACATGAAACTTTCATCCTCTTTTTGGGGCTCGACATACTTTATCCAGAACAAGCAGAAATTATCAATCAGTTTATACCGTTCCACCGCACCCTTCTCCCCGTAAGGCGTATATCTGAGAATGAAGTCGCTTTCCGCAAGCGCTGACAGTGTGTCTGATAACCCCCCACCATAAGGAATACCTGTCGCCTTGGAAATATCTTCCCTTGTGAATCCGCTATGCCGGGTTGCCAGGAAGCGGATAATCTTCTTACAATCTTCAGAATTCCTAAAGATTGCGCGAAACAGCTTGTTGAATTCATCGTTGAGTTTTGGTCTCGGACCGAAGAGTATACTGTCCGTATTACCCTCGAAACTAAGGCCCTTTCTGAATTGCCTCAGGTAGTAAGGAATTCCGCCAAATACCATATAAGTCTGCACAATGTCGTAGCGTGAAAGCTCAATACCTTCATGTTCAAAGTATTCTTCGCAATTACCAAGCGTGAAAGGGGAAAGTTTTATTTCTTGGGTTGATCTTCCGTATAATCCTCCTTCATTATGAGATATATTGTCAAGAATCCAGGAAGTGGCACTGCCGCATACAACCAACATTATATTGTCATGATCACTGCACCAGCCATTCCAGAATCCTTCAAATGCAGAAAGAAAGCCGGACTTTGGCGTATCCATCCAGGGTAATTCATCCAGAAAAACGACTTGGCGGGAGCCGTTATCCTTTTGTATCAACAGTTGTTCAAGATAGTAAAAGGCCTCCATCCAGCTTTTTGGCTTTTGAATTCCCTCCATACCGTGACTTAATAGAGAGAAGTAAAAACTCTCCAATTGTATCTGTTTCGGATTCTTTTCGCCTTCTTCCGGAAAAATGCCCGTATGATGGAAAGATATCCTTCCTTTCAGTGCTTGAGTTACCAGGAAAGTTTTTCCCACGCGGCGTCTTCCATAAATGACAACAAATTCCGGCCGTCCGCTTCTGTAGATGCGTTCCAACTCTTCAACTTCGTATTGTCTTCCGATTAAGTTATGCATAATATCATTGGATAAGTTGCCACAAATGTACAAAAAATACGCAACCTGGCAAAATATCCAGTAGATAATTTGCCAAACATTGGTATTTTATGTTAAGTATGGCAGATTATCTGCTATGTTCATCCCCTCCGCTCTTCCTTGAGGGTAAGGCCCATGAAGAAGATGGCCAGCAGGCAGGCGCCCACCAGCAGGAGGAAGGTCCAGCTCCAGCCGAACTGCTGTGCCACCCAGCCGATGACGGTGTTCGCGAGGATAAAGGTTCCCAGGAAGTAGCCGAAGAAGCCGGTGAGGCCGGCAGCCGTTCCGGCGGCATTCTTGGGGGCCAGGTCCAGGGCCTGGACGCCGATGAGCATCACGGGACCGTAAATGAAGAAGCCGATGCCGATGAGGCTGATGATGACTACCGTAAGATTGTCAATGAACGCCCAGTACAGCAGCACAAACACCAGCACCAGGCCCATGAAGAGCATGGTGGGGAGGGCCCGCTTGCCGTGGAAGAGTTTGTCGGACAGCCAGCCGCAGAGGAGGGTTCCCGGGATGGCAGCAAATTCATAGGCAAAGTACGCCCAGCCGGCGCTCTTGAGGTCAATTCCCTTTTCTGTGAGGATGGTGGGGGCCCAGTCCAGACAACCGTAACGCACCATGTAAACGAAGGCATTGGCCAGGGCAATATACCAGAGGAACTTGTTGTTCAGGACATACTGGAAGAAGATTTCGCGGGTGGTAAGGGTCTCCTCATGCTTTTCGGAGTAGTTCTTGGGATAGTCGTTGCGCCAGGCTTCTACCGAAGGGAGGCCGCAGGACTGCGGGGTGTCGCGAAGGAGAATGTAGGCCAGCAGGGCGATGAAAACGGCCACGGCGGCAGGGAAGGCAAAGGTGCCGATGAGAAAGTACAGCTCCTCATGGGCGCCGTAGAACCAGCTGCCGAACCAGATGGCGCCGTAGGTGGCCATGGGGCCCACCAGGGCACCACCCACATTATGGGCGCAGTTCCAGATGCTCATCATGGTGCCCCGCTCACTCACCGAGAACCAGTGCGTCATCACGCGGCCGCAAGGAGGCCAGCCCATGCCGTTGAACCAGCCCACCAGGAAGTTGAGGACCCCCATTACCAGGATGGCCAGGGCCTTATGGTCGGCCCCAATCAGCTGGATGGGAACAATCATGAAGCACATGGAAATGGCCGTGAGGATAAGGCCCAGCGGCAGGAACACGCGGGCGTTGGAACGGTCGCTCACACTGCCCATCAGGAATTTGGACAGGGCATAGGCGGCGGCGTTCAGGCCCAGGACAAAGCCCAGTTCCGTTTTCTCAAAGCCCAGCGGAGCCATGGCGGGAATGGCCATGGACAGGTTTTTGCGCACAAGGTAAAAACCGGCATAGCCGATGAAGGCGCCCAGGAATACCTGCAGACGCATGCGCTTGTACTTGGCATCGGCCTCGGGGCCGGTCTGCGCCGGAAGATAGGGAGGTTGCTGTAAGAATTTTAGCATATTATCATCAATTTAGATTCTTCACTTCGTTCAGAATGACACTTTGTCAATCGGCCAAAGCTTCGGCGAGGATACTGATGGGGTTCATCACCTTGTAGCCGGTGCTCATTTCAATTTGCCATTTGCAGGTTTCGCAGTCGCAGGCCACGATGTCCGGATTCACGCTCTGAATCTGGGCAAAGAGCGGCGCGCCAATGGCCTGGGAGGCTTCGTAATTCTCTTTCTTGAAGCCGTAAGTGCCGGCAATGCCGCAGCAGGCAGAGTCCAGCACCGTGAATTCCACGCCCGGAATCATGCGCATGAGATTCTCCGAGAACACGCCCCAGCCCAGCTTCTCCATGTGGCAGGGGGTATGGTAGGCGATTTTTTTATGATAATCGGCCTTGAATTTTAGTGTGGCGCCTTTTTCCAGCTTTTCGTAGATGAGTCGGGTAGCCATGAAAATGGCGTCGTGCACGGCCGCATTGTCCACGCCCAGCACGCCGGGGTATTCATCCCGGATGGTAAAGACGCAGGTAGAGGAGGTGGTGACCACCTTTAGCCCGGCATCCACGGCTTTTTGGAGCACCGCCACGTTGTGGTTGGCGTGTTTGGTTGCCTCTTTGGACATGCCGTTGGTAATCATGGCAATGCCGCAGCATTTTTCCTTGTCCAGCAGCTGTACGCCAATGCCCAGGGCGTTCATCACCTTCACCAGGTCTTTGCCCAACTGGGGGTAATTGTAATTCACATAGCAGCCGTGGAAATACGCCACCTGCTCCGGGAAAGCGGCCTGTTCTTTGGCCCGGCGTTTAAGCCAGCCCTCAAAACTGCGTCCGCTGTAGGCGGGGAACTGACGCCGATGGTCTATTTTCAAGGTGGCATCCAGGACCGTCTTGGTAATGCCCAGGCCCGTTGCCACATTGGCGATGGGGGCTACGGGGCGCACCATCTTGCCCATGAAGTCTGTGGAGGCCAGGATACGGTCCCTGAGCTTGGGGTTGGACTTGTCGTATTTGATGCGGGCGGTCTGGATAAGATCGGCCACGTGCACGCCGGAAGGGCAGGCTACCTCACAGCGCTTGCAGTTGAGGCAGTATTTGAGTGCGTAATTGAAGAAGTAGGGGTCTTTCAGGCGCAGGCGCTCGCCGTCCGGACCGGCCTGCTTGGGACCGGGGTACAGCGGATTCACCTGCAGCACAGGGCAGTAGGCTGTGCACACGGTGCACTTCATGCATTCTTCAAAGTTGGCGCGGCTCTGGGTATATTCCTGTAGTTTCATAACGAGCTTCAATTAGATTCTTCGCTTCGCTCAGAATGACAGAGGATGGCATCGGCTACGGCAAGGGCGCTCCGGATGGCCAGGCCGGCGGCGCTGCCCAATTCCGGGTGGGTGACACCCAGGATGGAACCGGCGGCATAGAGGTTTTTCAGCGGCTCCCCATCGGCCACGCCGTGAAGCCGGGCGTCGGTCTTTACGCCGTAGCCCATATAGGGCTGGTCATCGGCAAAGCTGGGGCTGTACCATCCGTTGCGGTCTTCGGGGTATTCCACATCCAGGCCGAAAACGGGCTCCCAGATGCGCTCCGGATTGGAACGGAGGCCCTTGGAGAAGAAGCTGCCGGTAGACAGCACAAAGTTATCGGCCTCCAGGTAGTGGCTGTCCAGGTTGCGTGTCACAATGCTGTGCACCATGCCGTTATGGACGTGGGCCTCAAGGGCTTCGTCGCCCATGAGGTAGGTCCCGCCCAGCACTTCGTAGCGTTTGCGAAGCTGCATCTGGGTTCTCACGCCGGGAACAGACGGCGGCAGGGTGCCGGCAAACACCACCTTGGCGGGGATGCCCTGGCGGATGCGGCCGGGAACGGAAGGGTCCTTGAGGCCGAAAACCTGCGGAAGCACTACGGTGTCGTCGTCTTTGAGGAGCACGCGGATTTCCTGCACCACCTTCTCCCAGATGCGGTCCATGGTGCGGGCAATCTGCACCGAGCGCATTTCGCTGGGGCTCTGGAGCAGCTGCTCCATCTCCGGCAGGTTCAAAAAGCGTATCCGGCATTCCATGCCCTGCTTCTCCAGCCCTTCGGAGAGGAAGGAGGAGAAGAAGTCGTGGTAGCCCATGAAGTTCACAATAAGCACCCGTCGGCCAAAATGCGCGTCCGGGAAAATATCCACATCCTCCAGGCAAAGGGCCGATGGCTGGAAAGTGCCCATGGGCATCAGCCGTACGCCCTGCCCGTAATGCAGGCGGATGCCGGCCTCTTCGATGAGCTCCTTGATGCGCGGAGTGGGCTCCTGAAGGCTCTCGAAGGTGCCGGAGAAGAAATGCAGGGCATTCTGTCCGGTAGAGATGATGGCCGTTTTCTGTCCGGCCTTCTGGAGGGCGATGCCTGCGACCATGCCGGCAAGGCCTCCGCCAATAATTATTGTGTCAAACTTCATACGCCCAAAACGTGTTTATAAACCCACTGCGTATATTCCGCTTCGCGGAGGGTATCGCCCCAGCCGATGGGGAAATTGCCCTTCCAGCGCTCCTGGAGGAAGTCGTTGAGGTCGGCCCGCTCGCGCGCTATGCAGCCGTGGGCTTTGGCCAGGAGGCCGGCGGCCCGGCAGGCGCAGAACTCGCCCTGGCAGGTGCCCATGCCCACGCGGGTGCGGCGGCGAAGGTCTGTGAGGGTGCTCACTTCCATACGCTCAATGGCGGCATTGATTTCGCCCACCGACACTTCTTCGCACTCGCAGATGAGGGCTTCGTCGCGGCGGTCGCCGGTGCGGATGCGGGAGGCACGGGTGCCCATGCGGGCAGCGGCCGCCTTCTGTGCAGTGGAAGGGGATTCCCAGATTTTCTGGGCCACGGCTTCGTAGGATCGTTCCTCGGAGCCGGGAAGGGGAGTGGTGGCCGTTTCGCAAGCCTTGTCCACGCCCAGTTTGCGGCAAACGCAGTCCGTGGCCATTTCGGCCATGAGCCTGTAAGTCATGAGCTTACCGCCGGTAATGGTGACAAAGCCCTTGAGGCCGTCACGGGTCTCATGGTCCAGGCACACGATGCCGCGGGAGATGTTGCGGCCGGAAGGGTCGTTGTCGGCACTCACCAACGGACGCACCCCGGCGTAAGCCCTGAGGATGCGGGTGGAGGAAAGGGACGGTGCCAGGAGGGACCCCTCGCTGATGAGCAGGTTCACCTCGTCGGGGGTTACGGCTACCTCGTCGCACTCTTCAAACGGAATGCGTGTAGAGGTGGTGCCGATGATGCATACCGTGTCCCCGGGTACCAGAATATCGGCATTGGAAGGCTTTCGGCAGCGGTTGATTACCATGTTGTTCACCCGGTGGGCAAAGATGAGGAGGGCGCCTTTGGCAGGGAACATGCCCACCTGCACGCCGGCCATCTGGGCGATATTGTGCCCCCAGATGCCGCCGGCGTTTACCACCACTGAAGCGTAGTAGTCTTTCTCCTCGCCGGTAGCGCGGCTGCGGGTATGCACCCCCTTGATGGTGTCCCCCTCGCGGATGAATCCGGTTACGTCCGTGTGCAGGCGCACCTGCCCTCCGCGCAGCTTGGCATCCAGCATATTGGCAGCGCACAGGCGGAAGGGGTCCACGCTGCCGTCCGGCACCTTCACCGCGCCGATGAGGGCGGGGTTCACCGAAGGCTCCAGCCGCCGGGCCAGGTCCGGGTCGATGATTTCGGCATTGATACCGGCCGCCTGGCAAGACTGCACGAAGGTTTGCTGGTAGGCAAGGTCGTCTTCCGGGAGGGTGATGAAAAGGCCGTCCGTCTCGTCGATGCAATGCGCGGCGATGCGCCTGAGGATCATATTCTCCTCAATGCATTCGCGGGCCGATTCGGGGTCGTTCACCGCATACCGGGCCCCGGAGTGCAGCAGACCGTGGTTCCGGCCCGTTGCACCCGTTGCGATATCGGATTTTTCAATGAGCAGCGTCCTGAGGCCCCGCATGGCGCAGTCCCGCTGCGTCCCGGCCCCCGTAATGCCGCCGCCAATGATGATAACGTCGAATTCGTCAGGATTCATGGTATTAGTAATAGTACACAAATTTAGACAATTTGCGCGGGAAATGCAATAATTCGCGGTGGGGATTATGCTGCGCACCAAAACCGTCCTTTCCGTGCTCGGTCGATGACCCCGCGCACGAAATCGGCCTTGCCGGTGCTCGGCCGACAAACCCGCGCACGGAAATGGCCGTTTGGGTGCGCGGAGGGGAAGGCGAAGGGCCAAAACGAAAGCGCCCGGTGTCCGGAAAGCCGGGGCACCAGGCGCTATCTTAGCGAGGAGCGTTTACTTAATCGGCAGTGAACGTGATGTCAATTCCTCCACCGATTCGGGTGGTTCCACCATGTTCCAGGCCGTTAAGCTCTTTGCTCAAGTTGCAGCAAAGGTTGTCGCTCACTCTGGCCCTTACGTAAATGACCTGGCGACCGGAGAGGGCGGGAGCCTTCATGCTGGCATTCACTTCGCAGGTGACATTGTTTCCGCTGATCATGTAAGTATAGGTTACTTCGCGGGCTGTTTCGGGTTTATCTTTCACCTGGAAAGTCCCCTTTTGTGCCTGTATAGGATACCAGGTGGTCTGGTCCAGGGAATATTCCAACAGGAAGAACTTGGGCCCCGCATTGGACGATGTCGCCTTGTAGGAGATGCTGTATGTTCCTGCCTGCTGGTCCTTCACAGGAAGAGTGAAGAGCCAGTAGTCGCCTAAACCAACACCGGTGGAGAGGATACGGGTAAAGTTGCCTTCCGTGCTGAAAGTAAGTGTGGTAGGGGCGCTTCGTTCGCCGGGACGCACCAGGTCCAGACGGGATACGCCGTCATCGGCATAGAGGTACACATTGGGCCAGGTGATGCCGTAATCTACACCAGCCGTAAGCGCAGAGGGATCCCCGAAGGACCATTTGATGGGCAGAGCGCTCACGGGAGGCTCAGGTTCAGCAATGGTGATCTTCGGACCGTCGTCTTTACCTCCCGCCCAGCGGTGGGTGCCGCCGTTGGGTGCCGCCAGGGCGCCACCCTTCTGCTGCCAGTTGGCCACGCAGGTGAAGCGGATCTGCACCGTAGCTTCAGGGATGGCAATAGGAGCCGTGATGCTGGCCTCTACCTTGGTGTCGGAAGTAGTGGCAAACTCATGGGTGTATTTGGCCTCCGTTCCGGTGAGCGTCTCGGTCTTGAGTTCGGCGGCAGGATACCAGTTGTTTCCATCGATAGAGTAATCCATCCTCCAGAAACGGTGGCCCGTGCCGGAAACCTTAGACAGGGCAGAGAAGCTGATAACCGAGCCCTTGGCCACATCTTTCACCGGGAAGGTGAACAGCCAGTAGTCACCGGGCCATGCGCCGGTTACGTAAGGCTGGCCGGTGCCGCCGATTACCTGACTCTTCTTGTTTCCTGTATCGGCTGCTACATTTTCCGGCAGGTTGTGCCAGGAGAGTACGCCGGAGCCGGCGATATTAGCCTTGAAGGCGTTGTCCTTTTCAAAAGCGTCCTTGTATTGGTCCATAAGCGTGGCATCAAAGCCCCACTGGATAAGCGTGTTATCAAGGATAACTTCCTTGCCGGCCTGCTCAACGGTAAGGACAGCTTCCACGTTCTTCTCTTCGTTGAAGAAGCGGATGGTGCCGGTGCGGGGTGCCTCGCTCTCGTTGGCTTCGTAGCTCACTACGAAATTGGTCCACTCCACCATGGCTTTGGTCTCGGCCGGGGCTACGTTAATCCAGGCGTCCGCGGTTTCAAAGCTCACTTCTACATTGGCCTGCACCTTCACATCGGCCTTTCCTTGATCAGCATCCACTTTAAGGACATTGCCGGAAGCGAGGCTCACAAACGGATCCAGCTCCTGTCCGGCGGCTCCCTGGATAACGGGAATCTCCTTGCGGGTAATACCGGATTTAACGACAATCAGGCCCTCCCGATTCTCGGAGGACTTGCTTTCATCCACCGTAACCGCCATCTCAATGGATTCTGCGGCCTCTGCCGTTGCCTTTTCAAAATGGATCCATCCCTGCTCGGAAGACAGGGTTACATCTTGGTCGGAAGAGATATGGAGCACTTTCTGGGCGGGCTTGAGACCGTTAAACAGAAGATAGCTTTCCTTGACCACCAGGGCGGCAGGCTTGAGCGTTTCGGTACCGGCTGCGATGCAGCTGATCGTGGGCTGGAACTCATCGTCGGCATTATTGGACGAATCTACAGACAAGCGCCAGGTACCGCCGTTGGGTGCGGCCAGAGGTCCGGCACCGGATGCCTGTTCACGGGATGCGCATATGAAGCGGAATTCCACCTGATCGGTATTATTTTCATACAGGGCTACGCCTTCCACCTTGATGTTGGTGGAACCGTCGTCTGCCATGGTATGGGTATAACGGACCAGTTCGTCGCCGGCGCCCTTGGCGGCCGGATCTGATAGTTCCTTCCCTGCTACTTTCCACTGTTCTCCGTCACGGAATTCAAGACGCCAGTGTTTGGGACCTGTCTTGGAAACGCGGGTGGCAAAGGTGAGTTTGATGATGGTTCCGGCCGATACCGGTGTAGAGGCTACGAATTCACAGTAGTCCCCTGGCCAGGGGCCGGTTACGCGGGGCGAGTTGTCGGACACGTCCAGCAGGCACTTTCCTGCCGAATCAGCGGATAGGCCCGCAGCATTGTTATAGTGGATATAACCATTCCCGCTCACGGGCTCGATGGTTCCGTTGGCCGGGAAAGTGGCGGCATAGGTGTTGGGATTGATTCTCACCTGCCACTTCACCGGGAAGCCTTCCAGCTCGGCCTCAACGGCCGGGTACTGGGTGATGGGAATCAACTCCTTCTTTTGGGCTCCGTCCTGGGTATAGCTGATGACGATATTGGCTCCGCGAAGTCCGCCTTCATTGGCCGCAAGTCTGAGCTTCAAGGTATCAATCTGCTTGGTGGCCTCGTGGACGGAGTTGTCGGTGATCCATTGGATATCGGCCGTTCCATAATCCTCCATGGGCTGCAGTTCATAAGTCCAGTCCACATTGGCCAGGACGCGCAACTTCAGGTTCTGGGCCGTAGCGCCGGCACTGAACTTGGCATCGCTCAACTCTATGAACGGGGCACTGGCCACCTGTTTGACGGTAATCATGCCTTCCACCGGCTCGTAACCTGAGCCGCGGTCTACCAGAAGGTTGAAGTATGCCTCACGCTGCTCTGTAAGGCTGATGTTGCGGGTGCTCTTGAAAAAGAATACCCCCTCTTTTTCTCCGCTGTCAGGGAAAGGATAAATCCAATCGTAAGATTCGTCACCGGCAGGAACCACCTTCCATTTCATGTTGGTGTTGAGATGGAAACGGGTGGCTTTGCCTACATGACTGGTAGTAGCAAAGGCAGCGGAGTAAGCGTCAGAGCCCAGTTCCATAGCATATTGGACAGATGTGGCGTTCTCTACCTCAACGGTTTCCTTCTCCACATCCTTATTCCCGTCTTTCACCATCTCATAGGATTTGATGGTGACGCTGAAGCGGGGCTCTCCGTCAATCACAAAATCGTCCTCCTTCACCCGGCAGCCCGGCAGAAGACAGGCGACCAGGGAAAGGATGGCTGTTATATAGGTAATATTTCTTTTCATGATGGCTCACTTTTTAATTGGCGTTTTCCAGCGGATTGGGGTTGCGGTGGACGCCGCCGTGCAGTTTCTTATAGGACCAGTCCAGGGCCGTATGCATGTTGTTTGCACCGCCCATCCTTTCCAGGGCCTCGGTCACATGGGTACGGTTGGAGGCTACGGTATAGTTAGGATAGCCGTAGCGGGTGGGTACCTCGTAATCGTTGGCCAGGGTTCCGTTAGCAGTAGTGAACTGGGGATACTCTGTGCGGCGCCACTCGTTGAACACCTCATAACCACAGAAGTACAGGGAAATGAATTTCTGGCAGGCGATGAGCTCTTCGGCGTTTTCGTAGCGGCTGGTTCCGTCCTGAGCGGCCGCCTTGTCATAGGAACCCAGGGAGCCGGCCAGAAGGCCATTCACCTCGCTCGCGCGCACCACCACGGGCTTGCTGGCATATTGTCCCAGAGGAGCCCACTTGTCGATGCTGGCCTTTACGGCCGCCTCATAGAGACTCTTGGCCGTCTGGCCGGGAACCGTAAGTTTCCCTTTCTGGACACCTTCGGCCAGGATGAAGAGAACTTCAGAATAGTCCATCAGGAAGCCGGGCATGGCGGAACGGCAGATGACCTGGAAGTTGGGAACGGCCGAATTGCTGTCCCAGGCTTTGAAGTCGTCGGTCATTACACCGCCCATGGAGCCTTTCCAGGCATTGTTCTTCTGGGTGGCAAAGATGGGAAGGCGGGGGTCTTCAAAGACCGCGTTGCCGGCGTCGTTGAACTCTACCATCATGTCAATCATGGCCTTGCAGATGCGATGGCCGGTAAAGGTAGACTCCGTGGTGTTGTTCTGTCCCCAGTAGGAGCGGTAAGGATCCACATCCTGGAACGGAACGGTAGCGTTGTCGGCATTATCTGCAAAAACGGGATACACTCCGGGATTGTCCACGATGGTCTGGATCTGGTTCCAATAGCTGTCATCAATACCGGACATGCGGCAAAGGATGCGCATCTTCAGAGAATTGGCGAACTTGATCCAGCGGGTGAGATTATCGGAGTACATTCCGTCCATCCCCTTCTTGGAGGGAGTGGGACGACGTTTGAGGATAACGGCGGCGCTGTCCAGGTCGGCGATGAACTCCTGGGCCAGAAGGGCCTGGGAATCAAAGGCGGGGGCGGTGTTGGCTGCCTGCTGATAAGCTTCCTTGTAAGGAATATCTCCGAACAGGGCCGACAGCTGGGAAAGTTCGTACACTTTCAGGATAAGCCCCAGGGCTTCGTAGTACTTGTCCCCCTGGTTGATAGCCTGGTGGATCATGTGGTCGGCATCGGCGCCGAAACGGGCAAAGTTGTCCCACTGGCTCTGCCAGTTGCCGTCGGTTATCTGGTACTGGTGAATCTGGGAGGTTTTTCCGGAAGTAAAGGCCGTCACCTGCACCAGTTCGCTGGCGAAGTACCAGGGCTGATACTGGGTATTGATGCCTATACCATAAAGCAGAGGCTCCAGCAGGGAAGAAGCCTGCGCCGACCCATATTCTATTTTATTGGGATTGGTATTGATTTTGTCGAAATCCTTCGTGCAGGAAATCACCAGGACGTACAAGAGAGCGGACGTAAATAATTTCAGTGTTTTCATGGCGCTTTAGAATTTCACTTTAAGGTTGAAGCCATAGGAGCGGCACATGGGGAACGAGCCGGATTCGATACCGCGCTGGGCGTTGGCCCCGTTTACGCCGGTCACTTCAGGATCGTAGAAAGGATAGTTGGTGATGCAGAAGAGGTTGGTGGCATAGGCGCCCACGGAAACCCCTTGCAGGATACGGGTCTTCTTGATAAGGGCTGCGGGGAAATCGTAATTCAGGCGCACTTCCTTGAGTTTGAGGAAGGAGGTGTCATAAATATACTCCGCAAAATTGTAACGGTTGGCCTGAAGGTCTGCGTAGTAACTCTGGATGTTGCTGGTAACCGTCTGGTTCACGGAATAGACATTATTGCCTTCGGCATCCGTTTCCACAAAATTGACGCCCTCCGCGATAAGGCCATCCGGACGCCCCTCCAGGGTGTTCTTGAGTTTTCCCTGGTATCCCAGGCAGGCCGCCGTCACCGAATAAGTCTTGCCTCCCAGCTGGGCCGAGAAGGTGGCATTGAGGGTGAGGTTCTTCCACTTCAGGGAGGTGGAAAGGCCGGCCAGCCAGTCGGGATTCACGTTACCCAGGTAACGGAGGTCGTCCGACATGGACGGAAGACCGGTGGTGGCATTGATGACCGTGGCACCGGAGCAATCCACCTTTTCTCCGGCTGCATTCAGGTAATAGGATCCTTCCGGAGCCAGGGTGAGGCCCTTGCCCCAGAGCTGTCCCATCGGCTGTCCTACGTAATTGTAGATGAACAGGCGGCTGCCAATGGTGGTTCCCATATCGGTCTGATGGGGCTGTGCATTGTCCCAACCGTCGTACATGCTTTCCAGAACACTCTTGGAGCTGGAGGCATTCATGGCCACCGTCCATTTCCAATCCCGCGTTTTTACCGGAACAAAATTCACAGACAGTTCTAAACCACGGTTGGAGATGAGGCCGATATTGGAGGTATAGTACTTGGCTCCGGTCATATAGTCCACAGGGCGGTCGTAAATCTGGTCCGTCACATTGGACTTGTACAAGGCCACATCAAAGCCGATGCGGTTCTCAAGGAATTTGCCTTCCAGGCCGATTTCCCAGGTGGAGACCATTTCCGGGCGAAGGTAATAATCCGGGATGGTAGCCGCGGGGCGGTAACCGCCGGGGAAAGCCGTAGTGGTGTAGCTGTAGGACACGGCATAAGGGCTGGTGTCCTTGCCCACCTTGGCCCAGGACGCCCTGAGCTTAAGCATGTTCACGGCGGGAGCCCAGGAGTCCATCCGGGCAAGACGGTCCAGCATCACGGAGGCGCTCACGGACGGATAGAAGTAGGAACGGTTCTCCGGGGACAGGGTGGAGGTCCAGTCATTCCGGCCGGTCACATCCAGATAAACCATATCCATCCAGCCCAGGGACAGCATGCCGTAGAGGCTGTTCACCACCTTGTTGGAGCGGTAGAAACTCTCGTCGGGGAGGGTCTCCGCGGGGTAGTTGGACGGATTGTAGATGCCTTCCACATCCAAGCGGTCAATCGTGTATTTGTGGCTGCGGCGGTGATAGGTCATGTTGTTGCCGCCGACGGCTGCCATGAGGGTGAGGCGGTCAGAGAAGAAACTGTCGGAATACTTCAGCAGGAAGTCCGTATTGAACTCGGCTACGTAGTTAGTCTGCTCACGGTACCATCCCTGAGGATAATTATAGGTGTAATAGGGTTTGCGCTGGGTGCGGAATTCGTTCACGATGTCCAGGCCGGATTTCAGGTCCAGGGTGAGTTTGTTCTTCCACAGGTTCACATGGAAGCCGGCATTGCCGAAAACGCGGTCCTTGTCCTGGGTGTTGGTCATCTCGTACAGAACGCGGTACGGGTTGTAATATTCTTCCTGGCCGATCAGGTAATTCTTCGGGTTACTGAAAGATTCCTTGTTCCAGCGGCCGTTGAAATACTCATCGGCATAGGCGCTCATGGGCACATTGGTGCGGTTCCACACCAACTGGTACATGACGCCGTTGTTGGAGTAAGCGGCGGAGGGGAGGTTGTCCGAATCCGTCATGTAATAGTTCACCTTGGCGTTGAAGTCGATGATCTTGCTCACGGGAGTTTTGAACGAGAAGGTGATGGAATTTCGGGTATAACCGGTATTGGGCAGAATCCATTCGTTCTTGGACGTGGAGGCCGACAGGCGGAAACTGGTGCCGTTTCCGTTTCCGCCTTCCACCGACAGGGCGTTGTCCCAGGTGTAACCGTTGCGGAAAAGGCCGGTGTACCAGTCGTCGGCATACACGAACGGCGTGCGCTTCATCTCTCCCGTGGCCCAATCTACGCTGTTCCACTGGTAGCGGAGCTTATCGGCCGAATACGCCTCACCGAAAGAGGTACGGCTGTAATGGCGTCCCAGCCCTTCGGGGTTGTTGCCCCAGAGCACATACTCGTCCAGACCCAGATCGGATCCGGGACCATAAGTGGTCTGAAAATCAGGCCAGTAACTGGGCGTGTCATACGTGAAGCGGGTACTGTAGGTTACGCCGATTCCCTTGGCGGCCGATCCGCTCTTGGTGGTGATGATGATAGCACCGTTACCCGCACGGGACCCATACAGAGCGGTTGCGGCGGCACCTTTCAAGACGGTGATGGATTCGATGTCGTCGGGATTCAGGTCTGAACCGTTGTCACCGAAATCGATGGGGTTGTCCTGGCTGGTATAGTTGGAGCCGGAAGCATTGGCAATCATACCGGAGTTGATGGGAACGCCGTCCACCACAAAAAGGGCCGTGCCATCTCCGGACAGGGACGGATCTCCGCGGACAATCACGCGGGTGGAACTCATGGGGCCGGAAGCCTTGTTGAACTGCACGCCCGGCACCTTGCCTTCCAGGCCGCCCAGCCAGTTGCTGGACTGGGACTGGTTGAGGGCTTCGCCGCTCACATCGGTGACGGCATAACCCAGGGAGCGCTTCTCACGGGTGAGGCCCAGGGCGGTTACGACGGATTCCGTAAGGAATTCGTTGTCAGGCTGGAGGACCACTTCGTACACCTGGGATTTACCCACGGTGACTTCCTGGTCGGCATAGCCCATAAACTGGAAAAGGAGGACATCTCCCTCGGCTGCACGGATGCTGAACTTGCCATCCAGATCCGTGATGGCGTGGGCCGATCCGCCTTTCACACTCACCGTCGCGCCCGGGAGTCCCGCCGCGCGGCTGGTGTCAAATACGGTTCCGCGCACCGAGCTCTGTGCCTGGGCAGACAACGTCGCCCCAAGCAGCATCGACACGGCAACAAGAACCGCTTTGCTGATAAAAGACTTAAACATAGGTAAGTTGGTTAATGATATTGGTTATTTAGCATAGGTTTTCGTATCGAAGGCCTTGGGCCGCTTCATACTTTCCGTATAAACATTCCCGAAGCGGTCTGTGACCTTGATGTCCAGGGTACTGGTGGCCGATGAGGCCGTAACCTTGAACATATGATGCGTGTCGTCCGTCGTGGCAAAACCGGCATCTTTGCCCTTGTTCAGGCGTTTTGCCGTATAGGCAATGAGATGCAGGGGATCTTTGACGCTGACGTAGGACACCTCCAGAGGAGTTTCGTTCTCGCTTACCTCCACCTTCCAGGAAGGGTCGTAGTTCCAGACGTTTAGATAAACCTCATTGGCCGTGTCGGAAGTGCCCCAGAGACCGGGCACGAACTCAGGCTGGCGGGCCTGATAAGCCGGAACATACTTCTCAGGTGTAAGAAGAATACCGTTGCGGTCGTAGCTGCGGAACTGGTAATCCGGGTTGCTACCGGTGGCCTTGTACTGCCAGGAAAGCGTATTTCCTTTCACGTCCAGGACTGTGTAGCCGCCGGGAGAGCCGTCCTGGCCGATATGAACGCCTGGAGTTTCCGATGCGCTCCACCACCACGTGCCGCAGATGGAGCCCGCGTTGTGCTCAAAGATGTGGTCCGTAGCCTGGTGGTCCACATGATAAGTGGTATGTGTGTGGGCCGTGTAAAGATGCACCTGGGAATACTCTTTCAGGAGAGCTTCCAGCGCTACGGCCGAGCTGGTGAGCATCCGGTAAGTTCCGTCGGGCTTGTAAAGCGGAATGTGCATGGTGATGACCAGCGGCGTATCCTTGGAAACGTAGGAAAGGTCTTTCCGAAGCCAGTCCATCTGCTGCTGCACCAGGTTGGCCCTGTATGTTCGCTTGTAACCAGCATTGCCATTGTCGTCCGTTTCCGTTGCGCTGGCGGCATTGGTGCATTCCACATCGTCCAGAACCACATAGTGCACCTTCCCGATATTGAAGGAATAGTAGGTGGGGCCGATGAGTTTCTTGTATTCCTTCACCGTATTGAAGTCACCCACCTCGAACATGCTATGGTCGTGGTTGCCGATGGTGTGATACACCGTAAGTCCCCGGATGCCATTGGCCTTGTTCAGGTACTGCTGATAGCCGAAGTTATTGGCCAGCCAGTAATAATCCCAGGTCATGTCCCCCAGCGTGGCCCCGTAGACTTTTCCGGAGAGGGAGGCCGAAAAGGCGTTGAGGTCTTTCACGAAGACGTCGAACTGGTTGAGGTCTCCGGTGACGCGGTTGGCCAGATGGATGTCTCCCAGCATGATCATGGTATGGTTTTCCTGGCCGTCGGCCTTCACCAGAGCGAAATCGGCCCTTTCGGGGACGGTCTTATCGGCTTCGAGGGTTACGAAAATCCGGGGAAGGATGCCCTCTGAAAGGGGTTCGTAGCCGGAGGGAACACTCATGAACACGTATCCGTGGTACTTTTCCGAGCCCAGCCGGTATATGCCGTCCTCCCCCGTAAGGGTGGTGAGCACACCGTCGCTCACGACCACACCAGCAACGGGCCGGCCGTCACAGAGCACCTGACCATAAACGCTGCTGCCCTTCGGGTCAATGCTGTCCCCGCTTTTGACAATCAGGCGGAAAGACCCTACGGCCTTGGTCTGGCTATTCCTTTTGACGGAAAGGCTGTAATTGCCGGTTACGGCATCCTTCGGAAGCAGGAAGGAAAAGGATTTCTCCGAGGCTGACAGGATGTCAATGCTCCACGATTTGCTGCCGGTCAGGACCACCTGGTCAGACGCAGCAGGCCCATGCCCGCCCAGGACCGAAAAAGAGAGGGGCTCTCCGGCAACTCCTTCCACAGAGGAGGGGAGCACAATCCCAGAAACGTTAAACTCTTCGGGCTGCGATTCCTTGTTTCCGCAGGATGCAGCCAGCAGTAGTGAAATACCCAGGAACACCCGGAATGCCCAATGGCTTATTAGTCTCATGTGTTACAAATTTCAAATCAAAGTTAGCGTTTTTTTACTAACTTTGAATCAGATTTTTAAAAAATGATGATAAAACGGTTCTACTTCTGCGTATTCTTGTGTTTTCTATGCGTCTTTTCTTTGCAGGCGCAGCAGTACAAATACGTTCAGGCTTCCTCCCTTACCCTTGTGGGAAAGCTTTTCCCGGACACCCCCAATCCTTATCATCGGCTGGATACTTGCCGCTTCAAAGGCTTCACCAAGGCAGAGAACCTGCAGGTGCGGGAATCCGCCGGCATTGCGGTGGCCTTTAGCACCAACAGTGCCGTCATTCGCGTACGGACGCTTTTTGGCCAGATGCAGACGCCGGTGAACACCACGGGCATCAGCGCCTACGGCTATGACCTTTATATCAAAAAGGACGGGCAGTGGCTCTGGGCCGGTGCCGCCGGGCAGAACAAGAAGGAGAGCGAGGTAACGGTGGTGGCCGATTTGGACGGCAGCCCGCATGAGTGCCTTCTGTACCTGCCGCTTTTCAGCGAGCCCCTTTCGGTGGAAGTGGGGGTGGAGGAAAACGCCACCGTGGAGGCCCTGCCCCTGCCTTTCCGCCACCGCATCGGCATTTTTGGCTCCAGCTTCACCCATGGCACCAGCACCTCCCGCGGCGGCATGACCTATCCGGCCCAGCTGAGCCGGGCAACGGGGCTGCAACTGCTGAGCCTCGGCTGCAGCGGCAACTGCAAAATGCAGCCCTACTTTGCTGCCGCCCTGGAAGCGGCCGATGTTGACGCCTTCCTCTTTGACACCTTCTCCAACCCTTCGGAGGCCACGATCAAGGAGCGCCTTTTCCCCTTCATCGAGCGCATGACAAAGGCCCATCCGGGCAAGCCGCTCATTTTCCAGCGCACCATTTACCGCGAAAACCGCAATTTCAACACCGCATCGGCCCATAAGGAGAGCTCCCGCATTGCGCTGGCAGACAGCCTGATGAATGAGGCCATGCACCGTTATCCGGACGTTTACTACATCTGCCCCAGTGCCACCTCGCCCAGCCATGAAACCTCCGTGGACGGCATCCATCCGGGCGATTATGGCTATACGCTGTGGGCCCAATCCATCCAGGGCGCCGTGTCGGCCATTTTAAGAAAATATGGAATCCAGTAATATGAAAAAGTTAGTTCTTCTTCTGGCCCTTTGTCTGGCCATGGTGCCCGTTGAGGCAAAAAAGGTAAAAGGACGCGTATCCTCCGAAGGTGCTCCGCTTTCCGGAGTAGTGGTAAGTGACGGTTATCGCTTCACCAAAACCGGGGCCGACGGCCGTTTCTCCCTGAACACGCACAAAGACGCCCGCTTTGTCTTTGTCATCACCCCTTCGGGCTATGTGGCCGATTTTTCCACGGGCGCCCCGCAGTTCTATCTGCCCATCAAAGGGACAAAAAGCTTTGATTTTGCGCTGAATAAGTTCTCGGAGGGAGACGATTACACCCTCTTTTCCGTCTCCGACCCCCAGATGCAGAACAAAAAGCACCTGAAACGCTTCCTGGGGCGCCCCCTGGGCGACCTTCGCGGCATGGCGCGCCGCTTCAGCGCCCAGCGCCAGACCGTGGGCATTGCCCTGGGCGACATTGCCTGGAACAAGCACTGGGTGTTTGACTCCTATAAAGAGGGCATTGCCACCACCGGCATCCCGTTCTACGCCGTTATCGGCAACCATGATTTTATCCAGAATCTGGACGGCATTGCCGCCGGAGCAGGGTACGAAGCGGCTTTCGGCCCTTATAATTACGCCTTTTGGCTTGGGAAGGACCTTGTTATCGGCCTTAACGACATCCTTTTCAAGGGAAACGGCACCGATGATGCGGAAAAGAGCTCCAATAATTATACGGAGGGCTATTCAGAAGAGGCGCTGGGCTTTGTGGAAGGCCTTTTGAAGTACGTTCCCAAAGGCACCCACCTTTATGTTGCGCAGCACAGCCCCATCCGTTTCGTGCACGAAAACAAGTCCAACGATATTGAAGGGGCGGCCCGGCTGCTCGCCCTCCTGGAAGGATACACCGTGGACATCCTTTCCGGCCACACGCACATCATGAACAAGGTGCGGGTGAGCGACACGGTGGTAGACAACAACGCCGCCGCCATCGGCGGAGCCTGGTGGGCCACCGACTGGTGCCGGGACGGTTCCCCGCGCGGTTACGAGATTATTTCTTCCGTGGGCGGCGTGCGCAGCTGGCGCTGGCACAACCTGGACTATCCGGACGACTTCCAGGTAGAGTTTGTGGGCATGGACCAGGCTTTCCGCCACCCCAACAGCGTACTGGCCAATGCCTGGGGGGCCGATGACAGCTGGACCTGCACCTGGACGGAGGACGGGCGCGAAATGGGCTCCCTGGAGCGCCAGAGCGACTATTCCACCAGTTACGGCAAAGAGATTCTGGGCGTTTACCAGGGCGACTTCTCCAAGATTCCGGGCTACAAACGCCCCAACGCCCAGCGCCACTATTTTGTGGCTACGCCTTCCCAGTATGCCCAGACGGTGACCATGACGGTACTGGCCCCGGACGGCCGCAGCTGGAGCCATACCTTCGACCTCAGAAACAGCTACATTGACCTTCAGGCGCACCGGGGCGGAGCCGGCCTCATGCCGGAGAACACCTTCTCTTCCATGCGTAACGCCATGGACCTGCACGTGAACACCCTGGAGTTCGACCTTCAGCTCAGTGCCGACAAGAAGGTGGTGGTGTCGCACGACAATTACTTCCACCCGCGCTATTCCATGCGTCCGGACAGCACCCTGGTGCAGAAGGAAGACCCCAAGGAGTACCTGTACACCATGCCCTATGACAGCATTGCCAAGTACGATGTGGGGCTTCGTTTTGTAGACCGCTGGCCCACGCAGAAAAAGGTCTCTGAGCACAAGCCGCTGGCCACCGACCTCATTGACTTCACGGAGCAGTATGCCCGCGAGAACGGCCTGTCGCCTTTCCGTTACAATATCGAGATAAAATCCCGCACCGGAGCGGGCGAGGGCACGCTATGGCCGGACTATAAGGAGTTCTGCGACAAGTGCATGGAGCTGCTTCTTTCCAAGCATTTGGGAGACCGCCTGGTGGTGCAGACCTTCGATGTGCGGGCCCTGGAGTACATCCACGCAAAGTATCCCCAGGTAGAGCTCTCTTACCTTACGGAGGACGAGACAGAGATCGCTGCCATCCTTTCCCAGATTTCCTTTACGCCCCGCTGGTGGAGCCCCAACCATGAGGTGATTACCCGCGAGAACGTGGCCTACTGCCATGCCCTGGGCATCAAGGTGGTTCCCTGGACGGTAGATAAAGAAGATGACATCGCCCGCATGGTTTCCTGCGGCGTCGATGCCATCATCTCCAATTATCCGGACCGCCTGATAAAGCTGGTCCGCAAGTACTAGAATACCAGCAGATACAGTCCTGCAGCGATTGCGGCTCCCACAAGGGGGCCGCATACTGGTACCCAGCTGTAGCTCCACATGCTGTCGCGCTTGCCTTCAATGGGCAGCACGGCGTGGGCGCAGCGGGGGCTCAGGTCGCGGGCCGGGTTCAGGGCATAACCGGTGGTTCCGCCCAGGGACATGCCGATTGACATGATAAGGCAGGTCACGGGCCAGGAGCCGATGGCGCCGGTCTGGGCCGTCACAGGACCCACCTGGAAGGCGTTTCCGCTGAAGCCCAGGGCCAGAATTACAAACACCAGGAGGCAGGTGGCAATGACTTCGCAGAGGAAGTTGCGGTAGGGATTGGCAATGGCCGGGGCCGTGCAGAAGGTGCCCAGGATGGTGTCGGGCTCACTGGCCGTAGCTTTGTAATGGTCTTTGTAGAACACCCAGACCAGGGAGGCGCCCACAAAACCGCCCAGCATCTGGGCCACAATGTAGCCGCAGACGGAAGCCCAGGGGAAGGTGCCGGCAATGGCAAGACCCAGGGTGACGGCGGGGTTCAGATGGGCTCCGGAAACGGGGCCTGCAATGAGCACACCCATCATCACGGCCAGGCCCCAGCCCAGGGCGATGACCACCCAGCCTGCGCCTTTGGCCTTGGATTTATTGAGGGAGGTGGCGGCGCACACGCCGTCGCCCAGAAGCACCAGCACCAGCGTGCCGATAAATTCAAAAATGTATTGGTTCATAATTACTTATTTACGGTGCGTCCAATGGCATCGGCCCAGCCGGCTTTGGCGGGGGCCATGTCTTCGGTGGTAGGAGAGAAAGTTCTTTCGGCCTTCCACTGCTGCTTGATTTCGTCTAAGGAGTTCCAGTAGCCAACGGCCAGGCCTGCCAGGTAGGCGGCGCCCATGGCGGTGGTTTCGGTGACCTCCGGACGGATGACCTGGGAGCCCAGGATATCGGCCTGGAACTGCATCATGAGGTTGTTGCGGGAAGCACCGCCGTCCACTTTGAGTTCGGCCAGGCGCACGCCGGCGTCTTTTTCCATGGCCCCTACAATGTCCATGGTCTGGAAAGCGATGCCTTCCAGGGCTGCACGGGCAATGTGGGCCGCCGTGGTGCCGCGGGTGATGCCGCAGATAACCCCGTGGGCGTACTGGTCCCAGTAGGGGGCGCCCATGCCGGTGAGGGCGGGGACAAAGTACACGCCGCCACTATCCGGAACGCTGGCTGCCAGAGCCTCAATCTCGGAGGAACTCCGGATGATGCCCAGGCCGTCGCGGAGCCACTGCACCACGCTGCCGCCCACGAAGATGGAGCCTTCCAGGGCGTAATTCACGGTGTCGCCGATCTTCCAGGCAATGGTAGTGAGGAGGTTGTTGCGGGAAAGGATGGGCTTCTCTCCGGTGTTCATCAGGAGGAAGCATCCCGTGCCGTAGGTGTTTTTCACGGCGCCGGGCTCCGTGCACATCTGCCCGAAGAGGGCGGCCTGCTGGTCTCCGGCAATGCCGGCGATGGGCACTTCATGCGCAAAGATGGTGGTCTTGGTGTGGCCGTACACCTCCGAGGAGGAACGCACGGACGGCATCATACTTTCCGGGATGCTCAGCAGTTGCAGCAGCTCCTTGTCCCACTGTAAAGTGTTGATGTTGAAGAGCATGGTGCGGGAAGCGTTGGAGACGTCGGTGATGTGCACCTCGCCGCGGGTGAGCTTCCACACCAGATAGCTGTCCACGGTGCCAAAGCGCAGTTTCCCGGCCTCGGCTTTCTCGCGGGCCCCTTCCACGTTGTCCAGAATCCATTTAATCTTGGTGCCGGAGAAATAGGCGTCGATGATAAGGCCGGTCTTTTCGCGGATTTTCTCCACCCAGCCATCGGCCTTTAACTGGTCGCAATAGGCCGATGTACGGCGGTCCTGCCACACGATGGCGTTGTACACGGGCTGGCCGGTTTCTGCGTCCCACACGATGGTGGTTTCCCGCTGGTTGGTGATGCCGATACCGGCAATGTCCGGGCCGCCGATGCCCATCTTGGAGATGGCTTCGGCAATGACGGCAGCCTCCGAGCCCCAGATTTCGTTGGGGTCGTGCTCCACCCAGCCGGGCTGGGGGAAGTGCTGCGTGAACTCCTGCTGCGCCACGGAGCAAATGCGGCCCTCGTGGTCAAAAACAATAGCCCTGGAGGAGCTGGTTCCTTGATCCAGGGCTAGAATGTACTTGTTAACCATACTATTTGACATATCCACAGGGTGCGCCTTCCGGGTAGTTCCCCACGGCAATCATGTTACGGACCGTCTTGAGGAAGTTGGACACCTTGTAGGTGTACTCCTCAGGGTATTTGGCGTAGGAATTGGCATGGACGGCGCCGGGGGCCACCCAGTACTCCTTATAGCCCTGCTTCTTGGCATTGTAGTTCTCCCAGAGGTGCTCAAACGGGACAAAGTCGTCGGCGTCTCCGTGGATAAACAGCATGGGCTTTACGCACTTGGCCAGCTGCGGGCGGCAGTCGGCATCCTTGAACTTCCAGCCGAACTCTTTTCCGGAAACAATGCCGGCGCTGGTAATGATGGCGTTGGGAAGGAGCTTGGACATGTCGTCCAGGTTCTTCTTGAACTGGTCGGTCACCGAGCAGTATCCGCAGTCTTCCACGAAGCACTTCACGTAATCCGGAAGGGCTTCGCCGCTGGTCATCATGACGGTGGCGGCGCCCATGGATACGCCGTGCAGGACCATAAAGTCGTCCTTGAAGAGGCCGTGGGCCACCTCAATCCATTTCATTACATCCAGGCGGTCTTTCCAGCCCATCTGGATTTCGTCGCCCTCTGAGTAGCCGTGATACTGGAGGTCCGGGAACAGGACGTTGTAGTTGAACTGGTCCCGGTACATGCGTACCAGATAGAGGAACACATAGTGGTTGTCGCCGTAACCGTGGACCACGATAGCGGTACCCTGGGCGTTTGCGGGGTCTGCGGCGGGCACGGAGCAGGCGTGCAGCTTGAGGCCTTCGTCATTGGTAATCCAATGGTCTTTCAGGACGCCCTGGGCTTTGAGGTTGTCGTACCACTGGGTGCTGCCGGGCATCAGGGAATCGGCCTTGTGGCGGGTGCGCTCGATATCGGCCTCCCCGTGTACGGAGGGGGTGATGGCATAATGGGCCATGAACTTGCCGGCAAGGCAGGAATTGAGGCTCAGGGCCATGAGGCCGATGGCGGCCATGTTAAGAAGCTTTCTCATAGGGCATTAGAACTGATAGTTGATGCCGATGCCAATCCACAGACCGGCGTCCAGACCCGGAGTGAAGCACTTGGCAAGTTCGGCCGATATGATGAAGTTCTGGTTCATGGCTATCTTCAGACCGGCACCTGCGCTGTAGATGAGTTTGTTGATGTTGGAGGCATCATAGATGAGCGAAGAGCTCTGGCCCAGAAGCGGGTTTTCGAGCTTGAGGTCGTAGAGTTTATTGTCGTTCAGTACATTGGCAAGTTCGGCCGTGCGGTACCCCTTGGTGATGATACCTGCGTCGAAGAACGGGTTCAGGGCAATGTAGAAGAACTGGTTGAAGAGCTTGAAGTTCACAAGCTTGACGCGGAGTTCCAGGTTGGCCCATGCCATGCCCTCGGCCAGGATACGGTTTTCACGCAGGCCGCGGATGGTGTTGGAAGAGCCGAAGCCCTCGGAAATCATGTTGCGCTGAACCAGGAGCGGCACGTTCTGGATCATGTAGAACGGTGTTTCACCGGCAATGGTCTGCTGCCAGGCCAGGCGGTATGCGAACACAGGGTCTCCGGCGGGAATGTGGATGGGAATGTCAATGTAATGACGGAAGTAAACGCAGGCCTTGAGGTACTTCTGCTGGAGGAGGTTGCCGTTGAGGTAGGCCTCGGCCCAGATACCCTTGCTGGGAGCGGCTTCAATGTCACGGGTGTCATAGACAAGTCCGGCGTTGACTTCAAGGGCCAGGCCGCCGTTGGCCTCAGAGTCCTTCACAAGGCCCAGCGCCTTGTAGGTGTCAAACAGGGTGAGGTCGGTGTCGTAATAGCTCTTCTGCTTGGTTTCCTTGTTGATGACCACGCCGTTGTCGCGCATGTTGCCAAGTCTCCACCACCAGAAATTGACGCCTGCGGCCCAGTTCAGGTGCGGGACAATCTGGCCCTGGAAGTTGGCCAGTACACGGAGCATGTCGCGGCTCATGCCATAGTAGTTCACGTTGTTGCCGTTGGCCAGGGTGAGCTTCCTGCTGGACCAGACATCATAATTCTGGACGGCTGCCGGTCCGTTATAGCCCCAGAAGGTGTACAGGGGGTCTCCTACATAAGTAACGGAAGCGTTTACACGCATTTTGGGGATAAGATACTTGGAGTCGTATGCCAGGTAAAAACGCATACGGTGGCTGTGGGTGAAATAGGAGCCTTCCCAGCTGATTTTATGGAGGGGATCGGGATAAGTGGAGCCGTCACCATAATAATAGACGTCGCCAAAGGCGCCGGCCTGGAAACCGTTGTCAACGGAATAAGTGGCCGTAGGGAGAAGGCCAAAGCTCCAGCCCTTCTTCACTTCCTTTTCTTTTTCTTCCTGGGCAAACAGACTTGCGCATACTGTGAGCAGTACGGCAATCAGGGTAAATTTTTTCATAATTTGCGTATTAGTTGGTATTAGTTTAGTCAATAATACGCAAAGATAATAAAATTTACTCGTATTGCTTCACTGATTCCCTGATTTTCTCTTGTGCGATGTGGTAAGTGGCCTTGAGGGCCCCTACGGAAGTGCCGGTGATAGCCGAAATTTCTTCATAACTGAGTTCGTCCCACCAGCGCATGATGAACACCTGGCGCTGCTTCTCCGGCAGTTTGGCTACGGCCTTGGCCAGTTCCCGCTGGGCGGCCGTGCCGTTGAAATAGGGATCGGCCAGGATTTTGCGTTCCATCTCCGCGTCGATGGAGCTGAAGCGGAGGGCGGCCCTTACCCGCTCCCGACGCAGCCAGTTCAGGGTTTCGTTGGTGGCGATGCGCCAGGCCCAGGTGGAGTGTTTGGCCTCCCCGCGGAAGGTGGGGAGCGCCTGCCAAATCTTGAGGAAAATCTCCTGCAGCAGGTCGTCGGCATCCTCATGGCTGTTCACAAAACGGCGCACGTGCCAGTACAGCTTCTCGCTGTTGTCCTGCACTATCTGGTTGAATATGCGCTCGTTGTCTGTCATGCCGATGGCTTTATTGCACAAGTTGTGCCATTAAAGCCAAAGATACACGCAGAACCCAAGTCCCATCAGAAGGCAAAGGAGGAAGGTGGACATCACCAGCAGCGGCAGCATGGGGTCCAGCTCTCGGTCGTGACGCTGCCAGACGCCTCTGAGATGGATAATGTACAGCGGCAGGGTCACCACCCACAGCCAGTGCCAGAGGCTGGGCCAGCATAGGAGGCAGTAGACGGTCATGAGCACCCATCCCAGGCCGATGAGCACCGTCTGGTAAATCTTGGCGCGGCGTTCCCCCAGTTTGATGGCCACCGTGACGCGGTTGGCGGCGTCGGTTTTCATGTCACGGATGTTGTTCACGTTCAACACCCCCACGCTGAAACAGCCCACGGCCGATGCCGGCAGGAGCAACTTCCAGTGGAGCCCCAGCCCTTGGGTGCACACAAAATAGGCCCCCAGCACCGCCACAAGGCCGAAAAAGAGGAAAACGTAAAAGTCGCCTTTGGCCCTGTAGCCATAGGGATTGCTTCCCAGGGTGTATTTCATGGCGCCCATGATGGCGGCCGCACCCAGCATCAGGACCAGAATGGGGGTAAGGTCCCAGAGGGTACCGAAAGCCCGCCAGGTCATGAGGGCCCCAAACACCATGCACAGCACCACAAAGCAGCCGATGAGCCGCTTCATTTCGGCCACCGTCATTTCGCCGCCGTTCAGGCCGTACTGCGGGCCCTGGCGATCGGCGGTGTCGGTGCCGCGGAGGACGTCGCCCAGCTCGTTGGAGAGGTTGGAAAGGATTTGAAGGCTCGCGGTGGTGAGCACAATAAGGACGGCGGTCCAGAGGTCCACCTTCCAGTTGGCCACGGCAAGGAGAATGCCCAGGAGGCCCCCGCCTGCAGAAAGCGGCAAGGTTCTCAGTCTCATGGATTTAACTGCAGCTTTGATGTTCATCCTAGTCTAATTTCAGCACTGCCATAAAGGCGCTCTGCGGCACTTGCACAGTGCCAATCTGGCGCATGCGCTTCTTGCCTTCTTTCTGCTTTTCCAGCAGCTTGCGCTTACGGGTGACGTCGCCGCCGTAGCACTTGGCAGTCACGTCTTTACGCACCTGCCGCACGGTTTCGCGGGCAATGATCTTGGCGCCGATGGCCGCCTGCACGGCAATGTCAAACTGCTGGCGGGGAATGAGGTCTTTGAGTTTGAGGCAAATCTTCCGGCCGAAGTCGTAGGCGTGGTCTTCATGGATGAGGGTGGAGAGGGCATCGGCCGGGTCTCCGTTCAGAAGGATATCCAGCTTCACCAGCCGCGCAGGGCGGAAATCCGTCACGTGATAATCGAAGGAAGCGTAGCCCTTGGAGATGGACTTGAGCTTGTCGTAGAAGTCAAAAACCACCTCGCTGAGCGGCAGGTCGTAGTTCAGTTCCACGCGGTCCGTGGTAATGTAATGCTGGCCGATGAGCGTCCCACGCTTGTCCATGCACAGTTTCATGATGGGACCGTAAAAATCGGCCTTGGAGATAATCTGGGCGCGGATATAGGGCTCTTCAATGTGGTCTATCACGGAGGCCGATGGCAGGCCGCTGGGGTTGTGTACGTCCACTACCTCGCCCTTGGTGGTGTACACCTTGTACGACACGTTGGGCACGGTGGTAATCACGTCCATGTTGAACTCCCGGAACAGGCGCTCCTGCACAATTTCCAGGTGCAGCAGGCCCAGGAAGCCGCAGCGGAAGCCAAAGCCCAGGGCCAGGGAACTCTCCGGCTCGTAGGTGAAGGAGGCGTCGTTCAGCTGGAACTTCTCCAGGGTGGCGCGCAGTTCCTCAAACTTGGAGGCATCTACCGGATACAGGCCGGCGAACACCATCGGCTTCACTTCTTCAAAACCCGCAATGGCTTCACTGCAAGGGCGTTCCACGTGGGTGATGGTGTCACCCACCTTCACTTCCACAGCCGCCTTGATGCCCGTGATGATATAGCCCACGTCTCCGGCACGCACCTCTCCGGTGGGGTTCAGCTTGAGTTTGAGGGATCCCACTTCTTCGGCCTCGTACTCGTTGCCGGTAGAGAAGAATTTCACTTTGTCGCCCTTCCGGAGGGTGCCGTTCACCACCTTGAAGTAAGCGATGATGCCGCGGAAAGGATTGAAGACAGAGTCAAAAATGAGCGCCTGCAGCGGAGCTTCCGGTTCTCCTTTGGGGCAGGGAATCTTGTCCACAATGGCATCCAGCACCGCCTGAACGCCTTGCCCGGTGCGGGCACTGACACGCAGCACATCCTCCGGATCACAGCCCAGAAGGTCGGTGATTTGGTCCGTTACCACTTCCGGCTGGGCGCTGTCCATATCAATCTTATTGAGCACCGGAATAATCTCCAGCCCATGGTCAATGGCCTGATACAGATTGGAAATGGTCTGGGCCTGAATGCCTTGCGATGCGTCCACCACCAGCAGGGCTCCCTCGCAGGAAGCAATGCTGCGGGACACCTCGTAGCTGAAATCCACGTGGCCGGGGGTGTCGATGAGGTTCAGGCGATAAACCTGGCCGTCACGGGCGTAATCCATCTGGATGGCGTGGCTCTTGATGGTGATGCCTTTCTCCCGCTCCAGGTCCATGTCGTCCAGCACCTGGTTTTCCATTTCCCGGTCCGTGAGGGTACGGGTAAGCTCCAGCAGGCGGTCGGCCAGCGTAGATTTCCCGTGGTCTATATGCGCAATGATGCAAAAGTTGCGGATGTTCTTCATAACTTACAAAGATACGCTTTCTCCCGCAAAATGCCAAAATTCCCTGGCCGATGGCTTTGGCGCCCTTCGCTTGCCCCCTTGATTGACTCCCTTCGGCATCTCCGCGCACCCATTATGTCGATTTGGTGCGCGACTGGCACCTCCGAGCACAAATCGGACCTTCCTGGTGCGCGGACGCTTCATTTTCGGGCACCCGCGCACAAATCGGCCTTGTTTTGTGCTCGTAGTTGCTGAGCGAGCACAAAAACAGTCTTGGAACAAGTTCCCGGCTGCAGCTTTGTCGGAAGACATTTGGCAAGTCGGCAGAAAATGGCTACCTTTGAAAACGTAAAACAAAACGAACGATGAAAAAGCTCATAAGCCTTGTCGCTGCCCTGCTGGTTGGTTTTGGCCTGGCAGCGCAGACCCAACCGGAGGAAGACCCGGACCTCCAATATGCAACAGAACTGCTTAAGACCGGTGTCGATGCTCCGGATTTCACCCTCAATGACATTCAGGGGAACCCGGTGAAACTGAGCGATTTCCGTGGCCGCCAGGTGGTGCTTGTATTCTGGGCCTCCTGGTGCCCGGACTGCCGCGCCGAGGTGCCCGAACTCAAGGCCATGCACGCCGCTGCAGACCCTGCCAAAGTGGCCTTTGTGTCCGTGTCCTTCGACCGCAACTTTGACACCCTGGTGAACTTTGTCAGGGAAAACTATCTGCCTGGTGTTCAGCTGTTTGATGCCGCCGGAAAGAAAGATTCCAAGGTGGCGGAACTGTATCACGTCAAGTGGATTCCCTCCCTGTATCTCATAGGGGCCGATGGCAAAGTCCAGCTCTCCACGGTGGTGGCCCAGAAAGTGGCCAAAGCCCTCAATGTCTCGGCCGATCCCCTGAAAAAGAAGGCCCTCTGCCAGGACGAAAGCTGTGCTGAGTGATGCGGGTCCTCTTTGTCTGCCACGGAAATATCTGCCGTTCTCCCATGGCCGAATTTATCCTGAAAGCCCTGGTTCAAGCCAAGGGCCTGACGGGGTATTTCATTGAGTCGGCCGCAGTATCCACCGAAGAGATTGGCAACCCCATCTACCCGCCCGCCAAACGCTGTCTGACGCAACACGGGGTGTGGTTTGATCCGGGAAAACGCGCCCGGCAGGTGACATCGGCCGATTATGACCGCTTCGACCGCATCATTTGCATGGATGCCTCCAACCTTCGCCTCATCCGCTGGATTATCCCGGAAGACCCGGCCGGAAAAATCCACCTCATGATGTCCTACACCGGCATCGGCCGGGATGTGGCCGACCCTTGGTACACCGGCGACTTTGAGGAGACCTTCCAGGACCTCCTGGCCGCCTGCGAGGCGATGCTTCGCCTGTAACTTTACCAGCTTATTGCATTGTCTCGCTGTTGCCGCGCACCAAAACCGCTGTTTTCGTGCGCGACCTATACCTGCGAGCACAAAGCAAGGCCGATTTCGTGCTCGGCGCTACCAGTCGCGCACAAAAACGGCCTAATTGGTGCCCGTACGGGAGTGATTGAGGTGCGGGAGGCACGTGCGTGGGATGCCCGATCAGGTCGGGCATGACAATCGGGTCGGGCCCTACCGCTCCAGCCAGGCGAGGAAGTCATCCACGCGGGCGCGGGAGACGGTCATGTCGGTGGCGGGGGAGAAGCCGGGTTTCAGGGCAATGCGCAGGCGGCCGCCCATGAGCTTGGAAACGGAGTCGATAATGCCCTCAGAGATAATGCAGCTGCGGGAAATGCGGAAAAAGGCCGACGGGTCCAGGCTGCCTTCAATGGCTTCCAGCGACTCGTCCAGCACGTAAGAAGTGCCGCTCAGGGTAACCATGTAGGAGTTCTTGGATTCGGAATAGAAGTACGCGGCATCGGCGGTGCGAACGGGCACAATGCGGTCGTTCAGGCGGATGAGGAATTTCTCCCGGCGGGTGAGGGCCCGCACCGCTTCGGGCGAGGGTTTTACGGCCTCGCCGGCCTCTACGCGGGCAATGGCACGCCTGAGTTCCTCCAGGCCGATGGGCTTGAGGAGATAGTCCAGCGCATGCACTTTGAAAGCCTCGATGGCGTACTGGTCGTAGGCGGTGGTCATGACCACGGGGCAGGGAAGTTCCCTGGCGGAGAAGATTTCAAAACTGCTGCCGTCCGAGAGCTCTACGTCCATGAAAATCACGTCCGGAGCCTCGTGGGACCCCAGCCATGCCAGCGATTCTTTCACCGACCCCACGGCCCCTGCTACCTCTATCTGCGGGAAATTATCGGCCAGCAGCCGGGTCATGTACGCGCGGGCGCGGGCTTCGTCTTCAATTATAAAGGCCTTCATAGGTGGCAAAGTTAGAAATTTATTCCAAATTCTCCAAAATGGGCACCGTAACAGCAAATGAATCAGGCGTTTCTTCCACTATAATCTCTGCATCGGCAATGTCCCTGTACTGGTTGCGGATGTACTGAAGGCCGATGCCGCTGGAGTTCGCGGCCGATGAAATCCGCGGGATGCGGTTGTTGCGGATGGTGATGCTGTTCCCGTCGGAGGAAAGCCGCACCACCAAGGGATTGTCGGCACTGATGGCATTGTGTTTGGTGGCGTTTTCCAGCAAAAGCTGGAGGGTACAGGGGACAATGTATCCGGAAGATGTGTCAATGCTCCCTTCTATGACCAGCCCCTCCGGAAAGCGGATTTGAATGAGGTGCCGATAATTGCGGGCGAACGCCAGTTCATCGGCCAGGGGCACCAGCCGTTTGCCCTCCTGCTGCATCATGTAGCGGTAGATGGCGGCCATCTGGTGGATGTACTCGCTGGCTTCCTCCCGCGTGCCCTCGTTCACAATGGCGTCCAGCACGTTGAGGCTGTTGAACAGAAAGTGCGGATTCACCTGGTTCTTGAGGTTCATGTAGCTGAATTCCGCCTGGTGGCGGCGGGTGCGCTGCCGGGAGGCCTCCTGCTGCATTTTCACGGCAAAAATGACCATGTAGGCCAGGGAGGCGAAGGTAACCAGCACCAGCAGCCCCGCCACGCCGGAGTCTTCGAAGAGACTGCCGGTGTTGGCCAGCTCAATGTACACCCGGAAACCGAAAACCAGCACAATGCCCAGGATGAGCCATCCCAGCTTTCGGCGCCAGGAGAGGTTCCTCTCATAGCCCGCAGCGGCCGATGGGGTTACCGTTTGGGCAAACTTGTAAAGGCCCCAGCCCAGCAGCTCCGTCACCAGGAAAGTGGTGATGGCATGCTGCAGGGCGGGGTGCAGGTTGGCCATGAGGTACTCCGGCACCAGGCTGCCCAGCACGAATCCCAGGATGTTTACCAGAATGAGGGAGATGAGGGTAAGCTCCACCGTAAGCTTTTCTTTGCGGCACAGAATGACGGCCAGCGCCATGGTAAGGGCGGTAAGCACCAGCGAGTCCTGCACCCCGGCAAGGGAACAGAGCACCGTGGCGGCCGCGTGCAGCAGGGCGAAACCGTTGATATACCAGGGGGAAGAAATGCTTTTCATACCGCTGCGAAGTTACGAATAATTCCGTTCGTCGCAAAATTATGTCCATTCAGCCGCTTCTCCGCGCGCGTATAAAAAGGGTTTGCCGGGAATTGCTTACTTTTGCAGATGCCGCTGTGGCTAAAACTAATAACAACATGTCTGCTAAAAGAGATTTGACATTCCGCCAGCTGGTGGACCTGAGCTTCGGCTTTTTCGGCGTACAGATTGCGTATGCCCTGCAAAATGCCAATATCAGCCGCATCTTTGCCACCTTGGGCGCAGATCCGCACCAACTTTCCTTCTTCTGGATTCTGCCCCCGCTGATGGGAATGATTGTGCAGCCGCTCATCGGCAAATACAGTGACCGCACCTGGACCCGGATGGGACGCCGCAAACCCTATCTCATCGTGGGAGCCGTGGTGGCCGTGCTGGTGATGCTCTTCCTCCCCAATGCGGGCAGCCTGCACTTCAGCACCCGGGTGTTCCTGGGGCTCAACGCTGCCATGTGGTTCGGCCTTTTCTCCCTTATCTTCCTGGACACCTCCATCAACGTGGCCATGCAGCCCTTCAAGATGATGGTGGGAGACATGGTGAATGAAAAGCAGAAAACGGCGGCCTACAGCATCCAGAGCTTCCTTTGCAATGCCGGTTCCCTCATGGGTTATGTTTTCCCCATCCTCTTCACCTGGATCGGCATTGCCAATACGGCGCCCAAGGGCGTGGTTCCGGATTCCGTAATCTGGAGCTTCTACGTAGGGGCCGCCATCCTCATCCTCTGCGTCCTTTATACTTTTGTGCGCGTGAAGGAAATGCCGCCCAAGGAGTACGCGGCGTTCCACGGCATTACCACCCCCCTCTTCGGATAGTCTCTCCGGCAACAAAGCCGATGGTGACAAGGCGTCCAAAGGCCTGGTGAAGCTCCTCCTGGAGGCTCCCAAGGCTTTCTGGACAGTGGGCCTGGTGCAGTTCTTCTGTTGGGCCGCCTTCCTGTATATGTGGACCTATACCAACGGCGCCATTGCCGATAATGTCTGGCATACCGCCGACACGGCTTCGGAGGCCTATCAGACCGCCGGCAACTGGGTGGGCGTGCTCTTTGCCGTCCAGGCCGTGGGCTCCCTCGTATGGGCCGCCCTCATTCCCCGCTTCAAAAACATCAAGCTGGCCTATGTGGTTTCCCTTCTGGTGGGTGCCGTGGGCTTTGCCAGCGTGATGTTCATCCACAACCAGTACCTCCTCTTTGTGAGCTACTTCCTCATTGGCTTTGCCTGGGCTGCCATGCTGGCCCTGCCTTTCACCCTGCTTACCAATGCGCTGGAAGGAAGCCCGTACATGGGAAGTTACCTGGGCCTTTTCAACTGCACTATCTGCCTGCCCCAGATTGTGGCGGCCGCTACGGGGGGCGCCGTGCTGTCGCTGGCAGGTTCCCAGCCCGCCATGCTGCTGGTAGCCGGAGTCTTTCTGGTGCTGGGCGCAGTGAGCGTGAAATTTATCAAGTAACAATTTATATATTAACCAACTACACACTAAATGAAAAGGATTTTAACCGTAGTCGCAGTGCTCGTAACAGCCTGCGCAACTGTATTCGCCCAGGGCGGATACCAGGTTAAAGGTGTGGTAGTCGACGCCATGGGCCCGGTGATCGGAGCCACGGTCATTGAGCAGGGGACGTCCAACGGAACGTCCACCGGCCTTGACGGCGACTACCTCCTCAAAGTTTCCAGTGCCGACGCTATCGTGGAGATCAGCTGCATTGGTTACGCCAGCCAAACCTTCCCGGCCAAGGCCGTTCCCGCCACCATCACCCTTCTGGAGGACACCGAGTTCCTCGATGACGTGGTGGTGATTGGTTATGGTACGGTGAAGAAGAGTGACCTTACAGGTTCCGTCTCTACGGTGAAGGCCGACGATATCAATAGAGGCGCCATCAATTCTCCGGAACAGATGCTTATGGGTAAGGTGGCCGGTCTGCTTGTGACGCCGCCCTCCGGTTCCCCTGGTGAATCTTCTTCCATCCGTATCCGTGGTGCAGCATCCCTGAACGCTTCCAACGACCCTCTGATTGTTATCGATGGCGTTCCCATTACGCCAGATGGCGGTGCAGGCATGGGCAATCCGCTTGCTTCTGTGAACCCGAACGATATCGAGAGTTATTCCGTCCTGAAGGATGCTTCTGCTACCGCTATTTACGGTTCCCGTGCATCCAACGGTGTTATTATCATCACCACCAAGAAGGGTACTTCTCAGGGTCTGAAAGTGGCCCTGAACGCCAGCTATTCCGTGAAGCAGAACTATCAGTTCTTCGACACCATGAGCGGAGATGAATTCAAAGACTACGTAACCGCGAATTATCCTACGGCTGTTCCTCTTCTTGGCTACAATGGAGTTACATACAACACCGACTGGCAGAAGGAGGTTTACCGTCTTGGTTCCGGCGTAGATGCCAACCTTTCTATCATGGGCGGTAAAATTATCCCTACCCGTGTGAGCGCCGGTTTCAACATTGATCAGGCCACTGTCAAAGTGGGTGAAAACGACCGTTATAATCTGGACGTCAGCCTCTCCCCTAAGTTCTTTGACAATCACCTGTCCGTGAATTTGAACGCAAAGGCTATCTATCAGTTCACTTCCTGGGCCTCCAATCCTATCGGCAGTGCGCTTGCCTTTGACCCTACCAAGCCCATTTATATGGCCGATGGACGTTATTGGAACTGGTATGGTGCCAGTGGTGACCCCAATACCATGGCCGGCTCCAACCCGCTGTCCAACATGTATGAATATTTCAACAATGGACATGCTGTCCGTTCTATCGGCAATGTGCAGGTGGACTACAAGATTCATGGTTTCGAAGATCTCCGTGTAAATGTGAACTTCGGTTATGATGTGGCCAATACAAGCGGTGCCACCTACAATCAGATTGGTTCCCGCAATGCTTTGGCTTCCAGCCCGGACCTTGCAAATAAATACTCCAACTTTGCCTCCAACACCGTTTTGGAAGCATATCTGGATTATTCCCATGATTGGAACTGGTCCAATCTGGACGTAATGGCAGGTTATTCCACCCAGCACAACTATCGTGACGATGCTTGGGCCAGCTGGCTCAACCGTCTGCCCCGTTTCAGTGAAGCCAGCGTTTATGAGCCTTGGCAGAACAATAAACGTGAGTATTACTTGAAATCCTTCTTCGGACGTGTCAATTACAGCATTCTTGGCCGCTATATGCTCACTGCTACGCTTCGTGCCGATGCCTCTTCCCGTTTCAGCCCGAATAACCGTTGGGGCTTCTTCCCTTCCGCGGCCTTCGCTTGGAATGTGAAGAATGAAGCCTTCCTGAAGGATGTTCAGGCCATTGACGCTTTAAAACTCCGTGTGGGTTGGGGCCGTACCGGTCAACAGGATATCGGAGCGGACTATTACCCGTATTTGGCACGTTATACCTTCAGCACTTCCCAGTACATGAAGTACAATATGGGTGATGCCTTCTATCCTACCATGACTCCTCAGGCCTACAATCCTAACCTGAAGTGGGAAACCACAGAAACCATCAATGTGGGTGTGGATTTCTCCTTCCTCAAGGAGCGTGTGTCCGGTAGCGTTGAGGCTTATTACCGTACCACTTTCGATTTGCTCAACAATGTAAGCGCCCCGCTGGGTACCAACTTCTCCAACCGTGTGCTCAGCAATGTGGGCAGTATCCTGAACAAGGGTATAGAAGTTAACCTGAATGTAGTTCCCGTCGAGACCCGTGACTGGCACTGGAGTATTGGAGGCAATGTAACCTTCCAGGATATCAAGATTACCAAACTCCTCCAGGCCGGTGATGAAAAGACATATTCCGTACATGTGGGCGGAACCATGGGCTCCAATGAGGGTTACAGCTCGGTTTACAAGACCGGTTATGCCCCTTATACCTTCTTCCTGTATCGTCAGGTCTACGAGCAGAACGGCGAACCTATTTATAATGCTCTCTATGATGAGAGTGGAAACGGTGTCCTTTCTGAAGATGACCGTTATCTCACAGGCAAGAGCCCGAACCCCTGGATGTATTATGGTTTGAATACCAATCTCCGCTATAAGAATTGGGATTTCTCCATCAACGGACATGGCTCTGTTGGCAATTATGCGTTGAATAAAGTCCGTAAGGGCTATGCGACTTCTTCCGGTCTTACCGATGAAGCTTCCAAGGGCTACCTGAGCAATCTGAACAAGACCTTCTTGTATCCCACCTGGATTGGTACCATGAAAACGGAACAGGCTTATTCTGACCTCTGGCTGGAAAATGCCTCTTTCTTCAAGATTGATGATATCAATGTCGGTTATACTTTCAAGATTGGAAACGCCTGGATGGATTCTATCCGTGTGGCCGGTTCCGTACAGAACGTATGCACCTTTACCCGTTATTCCGGTCTTGATCCGGAACTCACTTCACCGGACGGTGTGGATACCAACTTTATCCCGCGTCCTCGTCTGTACACCGTACGCTTGAACATTAATTTCTAATTGGGAAGAAAATGAAAAAACTATATATTTCTCTTATTGCCCTTTCGGCTTTCATGGTTTCTTCCTGCCTCAAGCAGTTGGATACCCTGCCTTTGAACGATTATGACGCCACTTCTGAAGCTGCCTATGATGATGAAGCCAGCTACCTGAAAGGCCTGTCGTATATCAATGCTTATTATTGCTTTGTGAGTCAGAATGACCCCGGTTCCTCAGATCTTGCTTTCGATGATGCCGGCCAGAGCGAACTCCTTCGTCAGTGGCTGGTCCTGAATGACCTCCCTACCGGGTCTTTGGATATCGGTTGGAACAACGACTCATATATCCCCGACCTTGCAGCCCATACCTGGTCCAATGCCGACAACAACGCCCTCATCGCTGTTTATACGCGTTGTATGAAGGGAATTGCACTTGCCAACGAGTTCCTTCTGCAGACCACTGATGCCAAGCTGGAACTGCGCGGACATACCGGATTTGCCGACAAGGTGCATCAATATCGCGCCGAGGCAAAGTTCCATCGTGCCCTTTACTACTATATCCTTCTTGACTGTTTCGGAAACCCGCCCTTTGCCCTTGAAGAAAACATTGGCGGTGAACTTCCTAAGCAGATTGGCCGTGCCGCTCTTTGCGAATGGATTGAAGGTCAGTTAAAGGAATTGACGGCCGATGATTCTGACATGCCTGCAAAGGGCGCTGTCCAGTATCCCCGTCCCACGAAGGATGCGGCCTGGGCTCTTCTTGCCCGCCTGTATCTGAATGCGGAGGTTTATACCGGTACCGCCCGTTGGGCCGATGCCAAGACGGCAGCGCAGAAGGTTATCAGCAATGGTTACAGCCTTCATCCGAATTACCGTGAACTCTTTATGCAGGATAATGGTGAGACTTGCTCTGCCGATGAATTTATCTTCGCCATTGAATATGATACCAATAATTGCCGCAGCTGGGGTGGAACCACAACCCTTTCATCCGGTGCATTTACCGATGGGATGAACAAGGTAGTATCGGATTATCTTGGCGTTTCTGATTTTGATTATGTGTCCGCTGAAGTGTGGAACGGTTATCACATCAATCCGGAGTTCGTGGAGGAGAATTTTGAACTTTCCGGCGCAAACTTTGCGGGTGACGGCTCCACACTGGGGTATAATCCTGCTGCCAGCGACAAGCGTCTGATGCTCTATAATTCCGGTGCAGAGGCGGCCGCTTATGATTCTACGAATCCTGATACGGGCTGGCACTGCTGGAAGTGGGCCAAAATCGATTCCAAAGGGACGGTAATTCCCCGTGGAGGAGAAGAGAATCCTGCATGGAAATTCTCCAGTGCCGACTTCGCCATTTTCCGCCTGCCGGAGATGTACTACATCTATGCCGAATCTGACGCCCGCCTGAATGGCGGAACCACTACTGATGCCACGGCCATAGGCTATATCCAGGCCCTGCGCAACCGTGCCGGCCTGAGTGCCCCCGGCTCTTCCATGACAGTGGAATACATCCTTAAAGACAAGGCAGCCGAATATCTTTGGGAAGGCCAGCGTCGTCAGGATGAAATCCGTCTGGGAATCTTTGATACTGACCAGAACCGTTACGTTTACCCGATTCTTGAAAGCGACCGTTCTGTGAATCCCAATCTTGAACAGAACCCTGGTTATTAATAGATGCGCATTATGAAAAAGATATTATCTGTTATTACGGCAGGGCTTCTTCTCTTGTCTGCAGTAAGTTGTTTAAAGGAAGAAGAGAGAATCACCCTCAATCCCTCCAAGGGCGTGAATCCCGTACTGGTGTCCAGCGATACCGAAGAGGAGATTGTGGTTGAATATACACCTGCACAATTTTATTACGGCAATGACGCTGTAAACCGCAAACTTGTTTACCATGGGCTGATTCTGACTTCCCTCAACGGAAAGAAATTGGACGTTAACCTGGGAGCCAAGGATGATACCACTACTAACACACTCACCCTGAAAGCGAAGACTTTCATGACCCTGATGAGCGCGAGTGCGTATGGTCTGGAAGATGGGCAGCAGTGTACGGCAGAATTCCTTGTACGCGGTTCTGTAAGTTCCACACTCAACGGCGGTTGCCTTGATTCGGAAGCCACCATCCCTTATTCCTTTGAGTTCTATCTCCCTCAAGGCAGCCCTTATGAAGGGTATGACGAGGATAGCCCTTGGGGCGTGACCGGTGCTATCGCTGCTTATGGCATTTCCTGGGATAAGGACCTGAACATGTGGACCGATGGTACTAATCATGTGGCGGCGCACGTTACCCTGAAAGCGGGGGATGAATTGAAATTCCGCAAGGATCAGGCCTGGGATGTGAATATGGGTGGTGATATGGTTTCTGTGGGAGCAGAATTCTCCGTGACCCAGGGAGGTGCCAATATCAAGATTGAAAAAGATGGTGTCTATGACCTCTTCCTGAATCCTACGGATGGAACGGCTACCGTTGCTGAAGCCTATGACCCGTATCCGGAATACACTGAGGTAAGCGCCTGGTCTGTCATCGGCGGCCTGTCACTCTATGGCAGCAACTGGGACAAAGACTTTGCTATGATGACCGACGGCACCACTTCCGTGGCATTTGCCATCCAACTGGATGCGGCCGATGAGTTTAAGTATCGTAAAGATGCCGACTGGGGCGTGAACCTGGGCGGTGAGTTTGGCGGAATCGGCAATGAGTTCGAGGTAACAGGCGGCGGAGCGAATATCAAGGTGGGCGTAAAAGGTGTCTACGACCTGTTTGTGACCCCCGATCAGAATATTGCCTGGGTCACCGAGGCTTGCGGCCTGAAGATTAGCTCGATTATTGTTGTCCCTGAGCCTGAAGAGCCCAAACCGGAAGCTTGGTCTATTATCGGAACCGTTGGCGGAAGCAATTGGGATAAGGATATCGAACTTGAGAATACCACCGGCGACATTTGGGTTGTGCGCAGTATTGCCATGACCGAAGGTGATGAGTTCCTGGTACGTGCCGATCACGATTGGGCAACTAAGGCCGGCGGTCCGGAAGCCAATGCTACCAGCACGCTTGATGCAGGTAATCCTTACGATGTCTATTCTCCTGAATTGGGTGTGGCTTTTGAATATGGCGATAATAACATCCGTATTCCTAAGACCGGTCATTTTGACATCACGCTCAACTATGCCGATAAGACCCTGCTTATTGCAGAGCACGTGGCTGCATATGCCCTCATCGGCAAGATTAACGGTGATGACTGGAAGACTGACGTTCTCATGACCGAAGGTGAAGGCGGTGTCTGGACCAGCCCAGTGGTTAGCGTCGACGGCGGCTTTAAGATTCGCTACGACTATTCTTGGGCTGATGAAAACTGCTACGGTGTAAGCGAGGGCTTCACCCCCACTATTGGAGCGGCCTTTACGGCAGAACAGCCCGGTAAGGATATCATCATTGCTGCCGGCAAGTATAAAGTCCAGTTTACTCCTGCCACCAAGGAAGTGCTCATTACGGAAGTGAAATTCCCCGAGCAGTTGTACATGATCGGAGAGGAGTTTGGTAACTGGACCTGGTCTTCAGACGGTGTCGTCAAACTCACTCGTGTAATTCATGCCCTTCCGGATTCCGATGCTGAGGGTCAGTTCTATGCCATCCGTTATTTCACGGCCGGCAAGACGTTCAAGTTCAACAGCGCCCTGGGTTGGAACGGAGACGATTTCAATGCACTTGCCAACAATGATGGCTTTACCATTGACGGTGGTAACTGTAAGGTGGAAGAGTCTGGCGTGTACCTGGTTCATGTCGACTTCAAAGCTGAAAAACTGCATATGGAGAGAGCCAAAGTGTATGGTATCGGAGATGTGTTTGGCGGTTGGACCGAGGGTGTAGAGAGCAATCTGTTCACTGAAGAAAACGGCAAGCTGAAGATTGCGGCCAAGGCCGGTGGTATTCCCCGCATGTATGTGTCTTCTACAATTGCTACTTCCCCTTGGTGGTCCCGTGAGTTTGTGGTCAAGGAAGGGAAGATTCTTTACCGTGAGGGTGATGAAATCCACAGCGATTGCGAAAAAGTGCAGGCCGCTCAGACCATCGTTCTTGACTTCAATACCGGAACCGGTAGCTTTGAAGGCGAGGGGGAAGCGCCTAAGTATAAGGAAGAAATTGCTGTCCCCGGCAGTTACTCCGGCCATCAGTGGGGTAATGATGGAGACAAGAATCCGCATCTGATGGGAGCTAATGGCGTTTATCAGGGGCTGCTTACCATGTATGGCACCGGTATAAACTTTAAGTTTGTACATGACGGTAGCTGGATAGGTGGTACTACCGAAGACCAAAAAGCTTATACCCTTAGCGGAGATGCCAATATGTCCATTGCCGAAGGCGCTTATTTCTGGAAAGTAGACCTGCCTAATGAGAAGGCTGAAGCGCTCAAGGTTACTAAGGTAACGGTTTTGGGCAGTTTCTCCAATTGGGATGCCAATGAGGTGGAAATGACTTATGATGCCACAAACTACACTTACAGCGCATCTGTCACCCTTGAGGCTAATGCTCAGGTGAAAGTCCGTTTCAACAGCAGTTGGGATTACAATCTGGGCGGCGACAAAGATAAACTCACCTTCAACGGTGATAATATCACTGTGGCCGATGCAGGCACCTATACTGTCACGTTGGATGTGAACGGGGAATACCCCAAGCTCACATTTGCCAAATAATTTTTCAGGCGGGCGCCCCTGACCGGACGCCCGCTTGCCAGTTTTTAGCTCTTTGACGCTTTTGTAAAAAAAAGAATGAACAAGCCCTCGCCGAAGGAAACAGTCCTACACAGAATCTTGTTCATTCATTATGACTTTGCAAAGATAAAGCGATTAAACCAT
Organism: Bacteroidales bacterium; assembly: GCA_017934185.1. GTDB lineage: Bacteria > Bacteroidota > Bacteroidia > Bacteroidales > UBA932 > Cryptobacteroides. Next base: position 56,276 of record JAGBJY010000055.1, read on the forward strand.
TTTTGCAATTAATTGTTGTTATGAAAATACTAGTGATGCGTTAATTTAACGCGTTGATTTTATAACTTATTAATATTTAATGTTTTACTAACGTTTTTGCTTGTTCACGATTTGAATTGCTTTCCGATGCGATAAATCGATTCGACGTCGTTGCAAGTAATTAACTAC
>JAGBJY010000056.1 GCA_017934185.1 Bacteroidales bacterium
CTCGCCGAGCTGAGGGAGAAAGGGGTGAAACTCGCCGTAGCCACCAACAAATACCAGGCCGCCGCCGACAAAATCATAAACCATTTCTTCCCCGACGTGGAGTTTGAGGCCGTGGTGACAAGCATAAGCCGCCGGACGAGGATGGAGTATATTTTCAAGAGCTTCAGGCCGGACTATGTGTTCCATGCCGCCGCCTACAAGCATGTGCCCATGATGGAGGACAATCCTTCCGAAGCGGTGCTGAACAACATCTACGGCACCAAAATCATTGCCGACCTCAGCGTCAAGTACGGTGCCAAGAAGTTTGTGATGATTTCAACGGACAAAGCCGTGAATCCCACCAACGTGATGGGCTGCAGCAAGCGCATCTGTGAAATTTACGTCCAAAGCCTGGACCGCAAGCTCAAGATGGAGTCGCTCTCGCAGAAAGGCGACCGCAAAGAGTATACGCAGTTTGTGACCACCCGCTTTGGCAATGTGCTGGGCTCCAACGGTTCCGTGATTCCGCTTTTCAAGGAACAAATCAAAAACGGCGGCCCGGTTACGGTGACCGACGAACGCATTGTCCGTTTCTTCATGCTCATTCCGGAAGCCTGCAAACTGGTGCTGGAAGCCGGTACCAAGGGTGATGGCGGCGAAATCTTCGTCTTCGACATGGGCGCTCCGGTGAAAATTGCCGACCTGGCCAAACGCATGATTGCCCTCTCCGGTGCCCAGAACGTGAAAATTGAATTCACGGGCCTTCGTGAAGGCGAAAAACTGTACGAGGAAGTCCTGAGCGAGATGGAGAACACCAAGCCCACCTTCCATGAGAAAATCCGTATTGCCCAGGTGCGGGAGTACGATTACGAAGAAGTGGCCAAAGCCATCGATGAATTGGTGGCCCTGGCCAAGCTCTACAACAATATGGACACTGTGCGCAAGATGAAGGAGATTGTGCCCGAATACAAGAGCAACAACTCCGTTTACGAACAGCTGGACATCAAGCAATAATCCCTTCTTCCTTGAACACCTTGGTTAGGGCGTTCACGGCCCGGTCTACCTGCTCGCGGGTGTGTGTGGCCATGAGCGAGAAGCGGATGAGCGTATCCTGCGGGGCGCATGCCGGCGGAATGACGGAGTTGATGAATACGCCTTCGTCGAAGGCCCGTTTGGTCACAATGAAGGTTTTTTCCAGGTCGCGTACATACAGCGGGATAATGGGGCTTTCGGTTTCCCCAATCTCAAAGCCTTCTTCCCTGAAACGCCTTAACGCATAATTGGTTACATCCCAAAGGGCGGTAATGCGCTCCGGCTCTTTCTGGATAATGTGAAGGGCCTCCAGGGCCGATGCCGTTGCGGCAGGGGTGTCCGAAGCCTGGAAAATATACGTACGGGCGGTGTGGCGCAGGTAATTGATGATGACTTTGTCGGCCGCAATGAAACCGCCGATGGCGGCCAGGCTCTTGGAGAAGGTGCCCATGATGAGGTCAATCTCCTTGGTCAGGTGGAAGTGGTTGCACACGCCGCGTCCCTGATGGCCGAAAACGCCCAGGCCGTGGGCTTCGTCCACCATGATGGCCACGTTGTCGTACTTATGCTTGAGTTCCACAATTTCCGGAAGTTTGGCAAGGTCTCCCTCCATGGAGAATACACCATCCACCACAATGAGCTTCACGGCATTGCGGGGGCAACGGCGCAGGCACCTTTCCAGGTCCTTCATATCGTTGTGCTTGTAGTGAAGGCCTTTGGCGAAAGAGAGGCGCCGGCCATCCACGATGGAAGCGTGGTCACGGTCGTCGCAGATAATGAAATCGTCTTTGGTGAGCAGCTGGGGAATGACGCCGCTGTTCACGGTGAAACCGGTAGAGAATACCAGGGCTTCGTCCTTGCCCACAAAATCGGCCAACTCTTTCTCCAACTGAACATGGATGTCCAGCGTACCGTTGAGGAAACGGGAACCGGCGCATCCGGAACCGTATTTTTCCAGTGCGGCCACCCCTGCGGCAATGACGCGGGGGTCTCCGGTGAGTCCTGTATAGGCATTGGAACCGAACATCATGATTGGCTTACCGTCCATGGTTACTTCGGTGCCCTGTTTGCTGGTAATCTGGCGGAAATAGGGATAGATTCCCTTTTCCATCATTTTCTGGGGAAGGTCATATTTGGCCAGTCTGGCGTGTAAAAGTCCCATTTTATATAGGTTTAAGTAGTCTTTCAATGGCGCAAAAATACGAAAAATATTTTTAACGGAGTTAATATGGTAAAAAATTCGTATCTTTGGAAGATTAAAAAAGCATTATGGAAGAGAGAAAACTGAATTTCCTGGAAGAGATCATCGAAAAAGATCTGGCCGATGGCAAAGTAGACAGTATCATGACCCGTTTCCCTCCGGAGCCCAACGGCTACCTGCATCTGGGACACGCCAAGAGTATATGCCTGAACTTCGGCCTGGCGCAGAAATACGGCGGAAAGACCAATCTCCGCTACGACGACACCAACCCTACCAAAGAAGACACCGAATACGTGGATTCCATCAAGGAGGACATCCAGTGGCTGGGTTTCCAGTGGGACAAGGAGCTGTACGCATCGGACTATTTTGACCAGCTCTATGCGTGGGCCGAGGAACTTATCAAGCGCGGCCTTGCCTATGTGGACGACCAGACGCAGGAGGAAATCCGCCTGGGCCGCGGTACCGTGGACAAGCCTGGCACCAACAGCCCCTACCGGGACCGTACCCCGGAAGAGAACCTCAAACTCTTCCGCGAGATGAAGGCCGGCAAGTACGCGGAAGGGGAGAAAGTGCTCCGCGCCAAGATAGATATGGCCCATCCCAACATGATGTTCCGGGATCCGCTGCTGTACCGCATCAAGTTTGCCCATCATCACCGCACCGGTGACAAATGGTGCATCTATCCCATGTATGACTATACCCATGGCCAGTGCGACTCCATTGAGCATATCACCCACAGCATCTGTACCCTGGAATTCGATGTCCATCGGCCCCTCTACGACTGGTTCATTGAGACCCTGGGCATATTCCCTTCCCATCAGTACGAGTTTGCCCGCCTGAACCTCACCTACACCCTTATGTCCAAGCGCAAGCTCCTGGAGCTGGTGCAGAAGGGCCTGGTGAGCGGTTGGGACGACCCCCGCATGCCCACGCTTTGCGGTGTGCGCAGAAGAGGCTACACCGCCAAGGCGCTCCGGATGTTCTGCGACAAGATTGGCGTGTCCAAGCGGGACCAGCTCATGGATATCCAGCTGCTGGAATGGTGTGTGCGCCAAGACCTCAACGAGCGCAGCAACCGCTATATGGTGGTCCAGGACCCCGTGAAGCTCACCATCACCAACTGGCCTCAGGGCAAGGTGGAGTGGTTTGACTGCCCGCTCAATCCCGCCGATCCGGAGGGTGCCAAACGCCGCGTTCCCTTCACCGGAGACCTCCTCATTGACCGGGCCGATTTCATGGAGGATGCCCCCAAGAAGTTCTTCCGCCTGAGGCCCGACGGCGAAGTTCGCCTCAAATACACCTATATCGTGAAGTGCAACGAGGTAGTGAAGGACGAGAACGGGGAAGTGGTGGAACTCAGGTGCACCTACGATCCTTCTCCGGAATACCGCAGCGTCAAGGGCACCATTCACTGGGTGTCGGCCGCACATGCCAAGGAGCTGGAGCTCCGCAATTACGACCGCCTCTTCACCCTGGCCGACATGTCCCAGGTGCCTCAGGACAAGGACTACAAGGATTTCCTGAACCCCGACAGCCTCATTATCGGCAAGGGTTTCGCCGAGCCTGCCCTCCTGGAAGACGCCTCCGGCATTCCCGTCCAGTTTGAGCGCACCGGCTATTATGTGGCCGACAAAGACTCCACGCCGGAACATCCGGTCTTTAACAAGACCACAGCCCTGAAAGACAGCTATAAGCCTGAATAACAGTATAAAAATATCGGATAAAAGCAGAAGGATCGCAAGGAATACGGCCGCACTGTATTTCCGAACCCTGGTCATTATCCTGGTGGGCCTGTACACCTCCCGGGTAGTGCTGGGGGCCTTGGGTGAGGATGACTTCGGCACTTATGGTGCCGTGGGCGGTGTGGTGGCCCTTTTCAGCGTGCTCACGGGCTCGCTTTCATCGGCCATCAGCCGTTTCCTCTCTACGGAAATGGGGAAGAAGGACGGCCGCATGGGTGCGGTGTTTTCCACCACCGTTTTCATTCAGCTAGTGACCGCCCTGCTGGTGTTTGTGCTGGCCGAGGTCTTGGGCTACTGGTTCCTCAATGCCCGGATGAACATTCCTCCCGGCCGCTTGCCGGCCGCCAATTGGGTGCTGCAGTGCTCCATCCTCATGTTTGTGGTGAACATGCTCTCGGTGCCTTATAACGCCGCCATCATTGCCCATGAGAAGATGGAAGCTTTCGCCTATATCAGCATTGCCGAAGCCTTGCTGCAGCTGGGGGCGGCCCTGACCACGCGCTACGCGGGGGCCGATAAGCTGAAGCTCTACGCTGTTTTGATGCTTGGAACGGCCCTTGTGGTGCGCGTGCTGTACGGCGTGTATGCGCGAAGGTATTTTCCCGAATGCCGCTTCTCCTTCAAAGGTGTTTCCCGTCCCATTGTGCGGGAGATGGGGGCGTTTGCCGGCTGGACTTTCCTGGGGAATGCCGCCAGTGTGGCCAATGCCCAGGGAATCAACCTGCTTTTCAACCTCTTCTTTGGCGTAAAAGTGAATGCGGCGCGGGATGTGACCGTGAAGCTGGAGGGTAACCTCACCCGCTTTATCAACAACATTACAACCGCCATTAACCCGCAGATTAACAAGAACTATGCCTCCGGAAACCATGCCTATATGCATGAACTTACCTGCAAGGGGGCCAAGTATTCTTACTATCTCTTCCTTTTCTTTGCGCTGCCCATCCTGCTGGAAACGTCCGCCCTGCTGCATCTGTGGCTGGGAAAAGTGCCGGAGCACACGGTGGCCTTTGTGCGCGTGGCCCTGCTGTATTCGCTTTTTGTGGCGGTGGGAACGCCTTTTGTCACGGCCGTGTTTGCTACCGGAAAGGTGAAAACGTATGAGATTGTGGTATCGGCCACCAATATTCTGGCCCTCCCGCTCACTTACCTGGCGTTCAAACTCCATGCTTCGCCGGTGTCGGCCTATTGGCTGCTGGCGGGTGCCGCTTTCGGGGTGCTGGTGGAGCGCGTGGTTTTTACCTGTATCCAGACCGGCCTGCCGCTCCGGAAAATCTGGACGGACACCCTGCTGCCGGTTTTGAAAGTGAGCGCCGTGGCCGTCCTGCTGCCGCTGGCCCTGTATTTTTTCCAGGCGCCTTCTACGGCCCGGATGCTGGAGGTGGTCTTGGGCGCCTTTGCCGCCACCGCCGCGGCGGTGTATTTCCTGGGTACTACGGAGGGGGAGCGGACGGCCCTGAACCAGGCCATTGCCAAACGAATTAAACAACCCAAGCTATGATAATCGGATATACAACCGGGGTTTTTGACCTTTTCCATGTGGGTCATCTGAATCTGTTCAAAAATGCCAAGGGCATGTGTGACAAGCTCATCGTGGGCGTTACGGTGGACGAACTGGTGGCCTATAAAGGGAAAAAGGCCATGATTCCCTTCGAAGACCGCATAGAACTTGTCCGCTCCTGCAAATATGTGGATGCCGCCGTTCCCCAGTACGACATGGACAAACTGTCGGCCTGTAAGAAACTGGGAGCCAAGTTCCTCTTTGTGGGCGACGATTGGTACGGCACCGAAAAATGGAAGGACTACGAAAAAGAGTTCGCCGATGCCGGCATCCGGATTGTCTATTTCCCCTACACCCGCGGCGTCTCCTCCAGCCAGATCCAGAAAGCCCTGGAGATGGTCCGGGGACACAACCTGGAAGACCTTAAATAGCGCCGTCCAGCATATTCAGGAACAGCTCTGCGCACCAAAGTTGCCATTTTTGGTTGCCGCTGAGCCGCTCCATGGGAATGTCGCTGCGGAACTCGGGGCGGGTGGGGCCGTTCCAATGGGCGAAAACCGCATCTACGGGCCTTGGCATGGGAATCTTTTCCGGGATGGGCGTTCCGGGATACTTCAGGGCAAACAGATTCCTTACCAGGTACTTGGGCTCTCCGCTGCGCACCCGCTCCATATCCAGCGGATCGGCCATCACCAAGCGGGCGTAAGGGTCGTAATAGGGGAGCCAGGCCGTTCCAAAGGCATTCAGGTAGGAACTGCTGCTCTCAATGGCAAAGACTTCGTCCATGAAGCGCAGGTGGTCTATGCCTTCTGCGCCTTTTCTGTAGTGCTCAAACAGCGGGTGCATGTCCACCGGGTTTTTCAGCACCAGCGACGGTTCCAGGAAAGTGTATCGGCGCTCAAAGGCATCCAGCGTCCACTCCGGCGCAATGAGTTTGTCCATGCCCCCGAAGATAAGGTCGGCGCTTTCTCCCACAATCATCAGCTGTACGCCGTCCTTTTTGGCCTCCAGGGCCGCTTTCAGGATTTGGGGCTCAATGGAATGCACCGGCGCGAATTTGTGCCGGATTACCGCGGGGGTAAACTGCTCATAGTCCTGGAAGGAAATCTCAATCAGGTGGTGCTCCAAGTCCCATTTCCGGCAGTAGGACTGCGCCCGCTGCACATCCTGGTCAAAGACGCTGCTCTCCCGGGTGGTAAAGGTGTAGGCATGGCTGCCGGGCCTCAGGTAAGCGGCCAGGTTGGCGCTGTCCATTCCGCCGGAGAGCAGGATGCCAATGTGTTGGTACTTGCGGTACAGCTGCTCAAACTGAGCCCGGATTTCCCGGTCCATGTCTTCTGCGCTTTTCACAGGGATGCGCTCCTTCTCCGGGATGGGGGGATAATTGCAGTGCCGGAAACCCTCGGCAAAGTCTGCGCCGTCTTTCCAGATATAGCGGAAGGCTATGTAGCTGCTTAAACAGAAGTCTTTGTCTACCATACTCTTATGCATTAGAGCCACCAGGCGTGGAAACCGTGGTAGCGGACCCTCTGGGAAACGGGCGGCAGGCTAAGGTAGTCTCCGTAGATGGCTTTCTGGTACACGTCATAATCGCGCGGGGCCTTGAAAACGTGTCCCTCGAATTCAACGTCAATGTAATGCTCGAAAACGCTTCTTTTCACGCGGGTGTTGCCCGGATTGGGGAACGAGAGTTTGTCGGCATATTCCGAGCTTTCAAAATCGTTGGCCGTAGCCAGGGCACGGATGCGGCGCTGGATGTAGGGAATGGAGAGCGGAGAGATGGCTATTTTCCATACCAGGGTTTTGAACCACAGCACTTTATCCTTTTTCCATCGGTGGCTTAACAGCACATTTTTGTAAAACAGGATGCGAATCCACTGGTCTATGCGCGAGCGGCGTTTCCGGTACTGTGCGTCATCGGCGGGCGCCCCGTCAATGGGGAAGAGGTCCACTTTCACCCCCACCGGAAAACCGTGATGGGTGGCAATTTCCTCTTTCAGCAGCGTTCCCTTGCGGTAAACGTTGGCAAAAGGCATGTAGAAATGGGGGTTGATTTCCGGGGCAATCACCTCCGTGTCGGCAAAAGTCCCGTTGAAGGTTTTCAGGAAAATCTCATAATCGGGACGGGGCATGCCCAGGTCGATGTCGTCGTCCCAGGGAATGAAGCCTTTGTGCCGCACGGCGCCGATGAGGCTGCCGTAGCCGATAAAATACCGGAGCCCGCGCTGGGAGCAGAACTGATGGATTTTTTCCGTAATGTCCACCAGAATGTCCCGGAACTCATCTATTTCAATTTCTTTCATTGGCTGTCCATGATTCCTCATGCAAATATAAATAATATTCTTAAATTTGAAGGCCGAAACTATGGAAAGTGTCCTTATCATCATGAATCACCTCAGGGGCGGGGGAGCAGAGACCATGCTGGCCTCCACCCTTCGCCTGCTGGAAGGGCAGCCGTGGAAGATAACGCTGCTCAGCGCGGATAAAGCGGGCGCTGAGGCGCTCTCCCGGGTCCTTCCGTGGCTGGATGTGCGCTGTTTCCGGGATATTTACCACAGTTTTGCCCTTCGCCGCCTCTTCTACGCCTTCCCTTTTTTGCGCCGCCCCATCATGGCCCTTAACTGGCGCCGGGCTTCCCGTGTGCTGGGGCAAGGCCGATATGACGTAGCACTTTCTTATCTGGAAGGCCATTCGGCCCAGTTACATCAGGGCCTCCTGCCCTGTGCCCGGCGCCATGTAAGCTGGGTGCATACGGATTTTGGGAAGAACCACTGGTCGGGGCGGTATTTCATTTCCGAAGCAGCCGAAAAAGCCTTTTACCGGGCCATGGACACCACGGTTTTTGTGTCCGAAGGGGCCAAAAACAGTTTCCTTGGTTTCCTGCCGCTCAGGGGAGACGTTCGTGTAGTGCACAATTATTTTGACCGCGAAGCGCTCCTTCAAAAGGCGCAGGACTCCCTCTCTTTGGCCCCTAAACGCTGCACCCTGGTGGCCGTTGGGCGCCTGGTTGAGGCCAAGCGTTTTGACCGGCTTTTGAGGGTGCTTGCGCGCATGAAGGAGGAAGGCGTTCCCTGTGATTTATGGCTTCTGGGCGATGGGAAAAAGCGGCCGGAACTGGAGCGTCTGGCACGTTCCCTGGGCCTTAGGGAGCAAGTGCAATTCCTTGGATATCAGCTCAATCCGTATCCGTATATGAAGGCGGCCCACTTCCTGATCTCCACTTCTGATACGGAAGGTTATCCCATGGTGCTGGGAGAGGCGCTCTGCCTGGGACTTCCGGTAGTGGCCACCGCTGTGGGAGGTGTCCCGGAACTCTTGGAAGGGGCCGGCATCCTGGTTCCGCCGGATGAGGCTGCGCTTTGCGAAGCCTGCCTCCGCGTAGCCTCCGACCCTTCGCTGCGGGAGCGCTTATCGGCCAGTGCCCTGGAGGCGTCTTCTCGCTTCCGGAAAGAGGAGTATTTGCGGCAGTTCTGTGCTGCACTGACGGGAGAAAAAGGATGAGGCTTTCCATTGTCATACCCGTTTACAACGTAGAAAAGTACCTGGACCGGTGCCTGGAATCCTGCCTTGCACAGGAGATCCCGCCCACCGATTATGAAATTGTGCTCATCAACGACGGCTCTACGGATGCCTCCCTTTCCGTGGCGCAGAAATGGGCCGATGCGCATTCGAACATTAGGATTTTTTCGCAGCAAAACGGAGGCCTTAGCCGGGCCCGTAATGCGGGCATGGAAAAGGCCCTGGGAGACTATCTTTGGTTTGTGGATTCGGACGATGCCATTGCGCTTTCCTGCCTGGGGCCTTTCCTGGAGCGCTGCGAAAAAGAGCGGCTGGATATCCTGGTTCTGGGCCGATGCCGCATAACCGGCGGGACCCCCCTCCGCTGTGAATTCTCCGGGGAGAAGACCCGGACGGTTTACACCGGTAAAGCGGTGATGCGCCGCGGCTGGATGCATTCGGTATGCGCACCCTTCCATCTTTTCAGGCGCGGCTTCCTTCAGGAGAACAAGCTTTCTTTTTTACCTGGTTATTTGCATGAGGATGAAGCGTTTACGCCAGTTGCTTTTTATCTTGCCCAAAGGGTTTCCTTCGCCGGGGCCATCGGCTATTATGCCTACAGCAGGGAAGGGTCCATCATGACTACGCCCAGTCCCAGAAGGGCGCATGATTATGTGGGCATTGCGCAGATGCTGGACGCGTATAGTGCTGCCCTTCCACCCAAGGACCGGGCGCTTTTCTCCGAGCGCATTTCCCTTCTTCTGGTGCAGGTGTTCAAGCAGGCTCTCTCGGCTTCGCCCGAAGAGCGGGAAAGGCTGGAAGTGCTCCTTTTTGAACAACGTCGATTATTAGGACATTTCAGGCGTTCTAAAAAGCCTTCTTTTCTCCTCTTGGGTTGTTTTTTTTCTCTTTTCCCCAAACACGCAGTTGCCCTTTTCGGGGTGCTTTTCCGGGCCGGTTCCCGCCTGGGAATTACGGCTTCTACGCGCGTGGCTGCATAAATCCACGCGCGTTATGCTTGCGCGTGTGAGAAAAAATGCCTATCTTTGCATGTTATTAGTGTAAAGAGAAGATATGGCAGTAGCAGATATACTCAAAAAAATATTCGGCTCCAAGAGCGACCGTGATATGAAGGCCATCCGTCCTGTGTTGGACAAGATTCTGGCCCTGTATCCGGAAATTGACGCTCTTTCCAACGACGAACTCCGCGCGCGCAGCGCCGCTATCCGCGAGCGCATTGCTGCGGTGGAAAAACCCTTTGAAGACCGTATTGCAGAAATCAAGCTCCAGCTGGAGCAGGATATCCCCGTGAGCGAAAAGGAAAGCCTGGCCACGGAAAGTGACAAACTTGTGAAGGAAGAGGGCGAAGCCATCGAAAAGGCTCTGGAAGAAGCACTTCCGGAGGCTTTTGCCATTGTGAAGAGCACCGCCCGCCGTTTTGCCCAGAGCGAAACCATTGAAGTAACGGCCACTGAGTTTGACAAGCAGTTGGCCGCTGGCGGCGCCGACTTCGTTGAGATTAGTAGTGAAAAGGCCCTGTGGCACAACCACTGGATGGCCGGCGGCAATGAGATTACCTGGGACATGGTGCACTACGACGTCCAACTTATCGGCGGTATTGTCCTGCATCAGGGCAAGATTGCGGAAATGGCAACCGGTGAAGGTAAAACCCTGGTGGCAACCCTTCCGGTATTCCTCAATGCCCTGGCCGGCAAAGGCGTTCACGTAGTTACCGTGAACGACTATCTGTCCAAGCGTGACTCCGAGTGGATGGGCCCTCTCTATGAGTTCCACGGCCTTTCCGTAGACTGTATTGACAAGCACCAGCCCAATTCGGAGGCGCGCAAGAAGGCCTACAACTGCGACATCACCTTCGGCACCAACAACGAGTTCGGCTTTGACTATCTGCGTGACAACATGGCCGTGCGGATGACGGACCTTGTGCAGCGCAAGCATCACTTCGCCATCGTGGACGAGGTAGACTCCGTGCTCATCGACGATGCCCGTACTCCGCTCATCATCTCCGGTCCCATGGAAAAGGCTTCCGGCGATGAGCAGTTCATGGAGTATAGGCCTTATGTGGAGAACCTCTACAACAAGCAGCGTGCGCTGGTGAATCAGACCTTGAACGAGAGCAAGCGCCTGATTGCTGCCGGCGACGAGGCTAAGGGCGGCCTTCTGCTTTACCGCTGCCACAAGGGCCTGCCCAAGTACCAGCCGCTCATCAAGTTCCTCTCGGAGCCCGGCATGAAGCAGCTTATGCAAAAGACCGAGGCCTATTACATGCAGGACAACGAGCGGGAAATGCCCACCGTCACGGACGAGCTTTACTTCGTTATCAATGAGGTGCTTAACTCTGTGGATATGACGGATAAGGGCCATGACACCCTGGCCAGCAGCGTGAGTGATCCCAACTTCTTTGTGTTGCCGGACATGGGCTCGGCCATTGCCGAAATTACCCAGGACTTGAACCTTTCCGCTGCAGAAAAGGCCGAGAAGAAAGACGCCCTCATGGAGGATTTCTCCCTCAAGAGCGAGCGCGTGCACACCGTAATCCAGCTCCTGAAGGCCTACGCCATGTTCACCAAGGACATTGATTACGTGATTGTGGACAATAAGGTGAAGATTGTGGATGAGAGCACCGGCCGTATCATGGAAGGCCGCCGCTGGAGCGACGGTCTGCACCAGGCCGTGGAAGCCAAGGAAAATGTGAAGGTGGAAGCCGCCACCCAGACTTTCGCCACCGTGACCCTGCAGAACTATTTCCGCATGTATCACAAGCTCTCCGGTATGACCGGTACCGCCGAAACGGAAGCAGGGGAGTTCTGGGACATTTACAAGCTGGATGTGGTGGTGATTCCCACCAACCGTCCCGTCATCCGTGACGACCAGAACGACATCATCTA
>JAGBJY010000057.1 GCA_017934185.1 Bacteroidales bacterium
GCTGCAAACTGACCCTTGACCGGGTCTTGCTGAGTGGTGGTTTGGGTTGCTGTTGTTGTTTCCATTTGCCTCTTGGGTTTGGTTTGAGGCAAAGATCGACTATGTCAGGCAATAGGCAATGCGGAGAAGTGGACGGTTACGGAGTACGTGTGGCTGGCCACCGGCGAAAGAGGTCTATCTATTGACAGCTATATGTCAATTGCAAAATAATATTTTATTTCTTTCTCATTCTCTTTGAGATTAATCAAGGATTAGTTAAATTTGTGAGTGGCTGTAAGTAATTCGCCAATCGCGATTGGCGAATTTTCGTGGCCGTGTCAAATGAAACTCCTTGCCTACATCAAGAAATACGACAAGAAGTATATCCAGAAACTTTAAAATTTCTTTCCATTATTCCAAATCATTGCAAACCTTGCAAAGTATCAAAGATTGATTTTAAGATAAACCATTGGTTATGATCTTTCTGGTTGAATCTATTATTGCCTGTGCGCTGTTTACGCTCTTCGTGTTCCTGATGTCCAGGGACCCGATAAAGACCATTTTTAACTATCCGCCGGCCATCATCGAGCGCTGCGATAAGCTGGGGTTGGTGGATGCCGGCAACAAACCGGGCGGAACGGTCTTTTATGTGAAGAAGGTGGGGGCCATGATGGTCTTTGGCGTGCTGCTGGGCCTGCTGGTGCGTTATGTCAACGGTTGCACCACTTTTTGGTGCGGATGCCTCACAGCCTATGCCCTGTGGGTTGTTGTGAACTGGTTCGATGCACTGGTGCTGGATTGCATCTGGTTCTGTCACGACAAACACTTTGTCATTCCCGGAACAGAGGATATGGCAGCCGCTTACCATGACTACTGGTTCCACATCAAAGGCGCCCTTATCGGCATGATTTTAGGCATTCCAGCTGCGCTGGTTGCCGGTTGTATGGTTATTATTTTATAAAATGCGTGTTGTCATTCAAAGCGTCACTATGGCCGGCGCAGTTAAATCGGCCGATAGGAAGGTGGCCCTGGTGAACGACGGGCCGCTTACCAATTGGATGGATACGAAAAACAAAGAATAGTATGGCTATCTGGATTGTACTTCCCATCCTGACGCTCCTTATGTTCGATTTGGGGCTCACGCTGCGGCTGGAGGATTTTGGAAAGGTGTTTTCCCGCCCCTGGCCGATAGTGGTGGCCCTCCTGGGGCAACTGGTTCTGCTGCCGCTCATTGCGCTGGGCCTTGCGTGGGCTTTCAAGCTGACGCCGGTCTTTTTCATCGGCCTTATCCTTATTGCGTGCTGCCCTGGCGGAAGCTCTTCCAATGTGTTTTCCAAGCTGGCCGGAGGGGATGTGGCGTTGTCGGTGACCCTTACGGCCCTTAGCAGCATCATCACGCTCTTCACCATTCCCTTGATTATGAGCGTAGCCACACGCCTGGTGGGGGAAAGCGTGGGCATTACCCTTCCCATCGGCAATCTCATCAAGCAGAACCTGGTGCTCATGCTGCTGCCGGTGATGCTGGGCATCGGCCTGCATTATGCCTGGCCTGTGGCGGCACAAAAGACGGACAAGGTGCTGAGCAAACTGGCTTTTCCGCTGCTGCTTGTCCTCATCACGGTTTTCTACATCCAGCATCACAGGACCATCCTGGAGAATATAGGCGTACTGGGACTTTGCGTCACGGCCCTCATTCTTCTGGCCATCGGCTGCGCCTCCCTGCTTTCCCGCCTGGTGAAAACCGACAGCCGACAGCGCCGCACCGTGGTTATTGAAGTGGGTATGCAAAACGCAGCGCAGGCCATTGCCATCGCTTCCAGCCCCATCATTTTTGCCAGCGAAGAGATGGCCATTCCCGCCATCCTGTATTCCCTGATGATGAATATTGTTCTTCTTATTTACGTTTGGATTATCCGGAAAGTATGAAAAATCAAGCACTTATCTCCCGCATCAAGGAAATGGAGGGTCACTACCAGGCCCTCAGGGAATACATGAAATCAGGACAGTGGCAAAAGGATTATGAAGCGGACGAAGCGGGGCTTGTACCGGCCCATCTCCAGCGCGGCGTCCTTTCACAGGACGGCCTCTACAACCTTCTTGCCGATGTGGAAGCCCTTGAGCCAAGGGGCATCATCAGAAGAGCGGAGCCCAGGGACCTGGAAGCTATAAACCGCCTTCTGCAGCAAGTACTTACCGTGCATCACAAGGGCCGGCCAGACCTCTTCAAGGAAATCGGCAAGAAATACACGGACGAAGAACTTCTTTGCATTTTTGCCGATGACCGCACCCCCGTTTTTGTCTATGAGGATGACGGGGAGGTGCTGGGCTATGCTTTCTGCGCGGAAAAGGAGCAGGGGAGCGGTAGACTGATGCCTCTTAGGACACTCTATATAGATGATCTCTGCGTGGATGAAAAAGCCCGCGGAAGGCATGTGGGGAAGGCGCTGTTTGCGCATGTAAAAGCCTATGCCAAGGAAGGCGGCTTTTATAACATCACTCTGCATGTGTGGGAGTGCAATCCCGGTGCCAGGGCATTCTATGAGGCCCAGGGGATGAGCCCCCAGCACACCACCATGGAAATAGTGTTATAGATTTCCGGCAAAGAAATAGCGGAAAAGGGGAGCGGCCATCAGGGCCTGGAGAATCTGATTGTTTAGGAGGAGTTCTTTTACAAAGTCCTGGCTGACAAGGTGCACGGAAATATCCTCTGTAGGGTCCAGGCTTTGACCGGCTACCCGGCGTACTCCGGTGGCTACAAAGCTGTGCGCCATATTGTTGGAGGTGGCCGGGTTGGGGGAAAGGTCCATCAGGTGCTTCCACTCGCCGCCGGCATAGCCGGTTTCCTCCAAAAGCTCCCTCTGGGCGGCATGGAGGGGCGTTTCTCCCTTCTCAATCACTCCGCACGGGAGCTCATAGCAGGTGTTGCCAAGCCCGTGCCGATACTGCCGCTCCAGAATCACCTGGCCATCCTCTGTGAGGGCAATGATGTTCACCCAGTCCGGATACTCCAGCACGTAATACTCAGGGTTGATGCGTCCGTCAGGCAACTGCGCCACATCTCTGCGGGCTGTGAGCCAGGGACGCCTGATAAGATACTCCGTAGAGAGCACCTTCCATTTTCCTTCTTCGTTGATGGTGTTTTCCATTGTGCAAAGATAATGCATTTGGCCGAAATGGCCAGCGTCGCAGGTGAGTTTCATTTTTGCACACCTGTAACGGAATCAAAGCAAATTATTACTAAATTTGGAAGAATAATTGACAATGCTATGTTAGGAAACTTTTCATTTCAAAACCCCACCAAGCTTTACTTCGGGGAAAATGCTTTGGATTTTTTGAAAGACGAACTGGCCCAATACGGGCCCACGGTACAGCTCATTTACGGTGGCGGTTCCATTAAACGTACAGGCCTGTACGACAAGGTGTTGGCTATCTTGAAAGCGGCCGGTAAAACCGTAGTGGAAGATGCCGGCGTCATGCCCAATCCCACCGTGGAAAAGCTGTACGAAGGTGCGCGCATTGCCCGCGATAATAAGGTAGACCTTCTGCTGGCTGTCGGCGGCGGTTCCGTGGTGGACTATGCCAAGGGCGTTGCGGCATCGGCCTACTGCGAGGAAGATCCGTGGGAGAAGTACTACCTGCGGCAGGAAAATCCTACCTGCAAGCTCATTCCCGTGGGCGATATCCTTACCATGGTGGGCACAGGCTCGGAGATGAACGGCGGCTCCGTCATTACCAACCACGCTGCCAAGCTGAAGATTGGGAAGGTCTTCGGTCCGGAGAATTTCCCGCGCTTTACGGTGCTGAATCCGGTGCTCACTTACACCGTTCCGCAGTACCAGATGGTGGCTGGTTTCTTTGATATCATGTCCCATCTGATGGAGCAGTATTTCTCTGGTACAGACGACAACACCTCCGATTACCTCATTGAAGGCTTAATGCGTTCGCTTATCCACTCTTCCCGCATTGCCGTTAAGAATCCTCAGGATTACGAGGCCCGTTCCAACATCATGTGGACAGCCTGCTGGGCGCTGAATACCCTCACCAAATGCGCCAAGGGTCAGGACTGGCAGGTGCACATGATCGGGCAGTCCATCGGCGCCTTCACGGATGCTACGCACGGGATGACGCTGAGCGCCGTTTCATCGGCCTATTACCGCTATGTGATGCCTTATGGCGTGGCCAAATTTGCCCGCTTCGGCCGCGCGGTATGGGATGTCTGCGCTGTCTCCGACGAGGAAGCGGCCCTCAAGGGAATCGAGGCCCTGGAAGCCTGGATGAAGGAAATTGGCGTGGTGCTCAATATCACCGAACTGGGCGTGACGCCGGATATGCTGGAAGGCATTGCCCAGGGCGCTCCTTCTACGCCCAATGCCTACAAACCGCTTTCCCAGGAAGAAATTGTTGCCATCCTGAAAGCCAGCCTGTAAGTGCCCGGCAAAATCCTCATAGCCTGCGACTCCTTCAAAGGCTGCCTCTCCTCGCGGGAGGTGGCCGATGCCGTGAGCCGTGGGCTAAGTTCTGCCGATGCAGCGCTGGTACCCTTAGCGCTGGCCGATGGAGGCGAAGGGACAGCGACAGTGCTCACAAGGGCACTGGGCGGGGTAGAGGTAACTGCTGTTGTATCAGATCCTCTTGGCCGGCCCATAAAGGCTTCGTACGGGCTTTGCGGAGATATGGCCATCATTGATACGGCTGCCGCCAGCGGGCTTACCTTGCTCAGCTCCAACGAGCTAAATCCTTTGCTTACTTCCACTTACGGCACCGGAGAGCTTATTGCCGATGCTTTAAGGCGCGGAAGCAGACGCGTGATGGTGGGCCTGGGCGGCAGTGCCACCAATGACGGCGGGATGGGCATGCTTCGGGCGCTGGGCGCCCATTTCTATGCGGCCGACGGGGCTGAACTTCCCGGAAGGGGCTGCGATTTGGAGCGCGTGGAGCGAATGGATTTGAGTGGGTTGCAATCGGCCGAATTTACGGTGCTGTGCGACGTTACAACGCCTTTTACGGAGGCCGCCAGGGTCTTCGGTCCGCAAAAAGGCGCCTCGCTGAAGGTGGTAGAACAGCTCAGCGCCGGGTTGGAGCACTTTGCATCGTCATGCCTGGCCCAGACCGGGCATCTGATGGATACCCTCCCCGGCTCCGGCGCTGCCGGCGGCCTTGGCGGCGCCTTCGACGCTTTCCTTGGCGCGAAGCTCCAAAGCGGGATAGAGGCCGTGCTGGAGGCCATCGGCTTTGATGCGTTGTTAGAAGGCGCCACCCTTGTTATCACCGGCGAGGGCCGTGCAGATGCCCAAACCGCCCAGGGAAAGGTAGCTGCGGGGGTTCTTAGGCATGCACAGGCCTGCGGCGTTCCGGTTGTCCTACTGGCCGGACAAATCTGCCCCTGCCCGGAATTATCGGCCCTGGGCTTTGCCCAAATGATACAAATTACCCCGCCCGGAATGCCGCTGGGGGAGGCCATGCAGAAAAACGTGGCGGGGGAGAATATTGTCAGGGCGCTGCAGGAAATTATGTGTTAACATTTACAAAACAATGAAATACGTTCTTATGTCCATCCTGTCTTTGTGCGGTCTGTTTGGCTGCAAGGGGTATGCAGACCTTTCGGTCGATGAATTTGAAAAGATGATTGCCGGGGACAAGTCTGTCCAACTGGTAGATGTGCGCACTCCGCAGGAATATGCCGCGGGGCTGGAGCCGGTTGACGATGCCTGGTATGGGGCTCGATTAGCAGATTAATACAAGAAACCGAACATCCAGAGGGGGACCTGGTTGTCGTGGACGTATTCTATATCGTCCTTGACCACATATCCGTTCGGGACATCCTCTATCTGCTTCTTTCCTTTCTTGCGTCCTCCTACTTCGAAGGTCTTGCCGTCGATTTCAAAGTCTGATACGGGAGACTCCAGCGTCTCATACTTCTGCTTGGTCCAGCAGAAGAAGATGGTTTCGCGGCTGTTGCCGGTATTGGGCTGTTCTCCAGATAGGACGTAAGCCATGTTGGGGTTGTGGAGGTAGAGTTTGTCCATTTTGCGGAGAATGGCATCTCCGTTGGCCTTCATCCTTAATACAGAAACTAATTCGGCTTTTTCAAGGTATTCCAGATATTTGGGAAGATCGTCGCGGTCCAGTTCCAAGTCCCTGGCCATATCTGAAAAGTTGATTTTGACAGGTACACTTTTGGAGATATAGTACATGAACTTCTTGAGTTTCTGTGTTGCCGCAATGGTCATCTTGGCATATTTGGGGATGTCGACCTCTACGGTTGTGTTGATAATCTGGCGCAGGCGAGTCTCAAACTCCGGCTCCTGGGAAAAGGGATAGCAGCCTTTTTTCATATAGTCGTCGAAATATTTGAGCGGGCGCTCCGGGCCGTAAGGGAAATCGACTTTCCCTTGGAGGATTTCTTCCAGGGCAGCGCTTTTAAGCGACCAGCCGCAGCGGAGGTTAAGATATTCGCGGAAGGACCAGACCGGGAGGTGGTATTCAATGACGCGGCGGCTGAGGTCGGCCCCGCCCTCCTCCAAATCCAGCATGGAACTGCCGGAATAAACCACGTGCAGCAGCGGCAGGCTGTCATAGATGTTCTTGATCTCGCGGCTCCATTTCTCGTATTTATGGATTTCGTCTATATACAGGTACTTGCCACCGCGGGCAAAGAAGGCCTTGGCTGTTTCCAGCAGTGTGTGTGCGCTGAAGTAGATGTCATCGGCAATGACGTATAGGGATTCGTCACGATTTCCCTGTTGCTTGATGTGCTGCAGGATGAGGGTAGATTTTCCCACACCTTTCTGCCCCAGGATTCCCAGGATGCGGACGTCCCAGTTGATGGTCTGGTGTTGGTCCCGGAAGAAGTTCATCGGGGTAAGTTCCAAGAGCTGGTAAAATTGGTCATAAAGTGCTTGCATGACATGCTGCGGTATTTATTCGGCACAAATATAAGAAAAGTGCGGAACTTTTCCCGCACGTTTCTGAAAATTTTGCAGTATTTTATCCGCAAATTGCACTATTGACATCCATGATGACTATGTTTTCCGGATGCAGAAGTATATCCAGCAGAAGCAGGACGAGACGTTGCAGGAGAAGGAGCGTCTGCTGGAGCGCAGGCGATACCAGATTCTGCTTCTTGTGCTTGCATTACTGCTCTTGGCCGCAGTAATGGTTCTGATCGTAGGGGGGGGACAGTTCCATTATTGCGGTCGCGCCCGGGCAGATAGGCGGGGCCGAAGACAATGGCACACCGCTGTACATCAACGGATGGGCGCTGCTATGGTCGCCCGAATTGTATCAACCAGAAAACCCGTTTTTCTCTTACTTCGATACAAACTGGCTCCGTATGGAACCACACGAATGGGAACGGATATCGCTTCTTCTGGTCACGATGCGGAAGGAAATGCAGGAGAGCCAGGACTCCCCGGAGCTCAGAGGCATCCTTACCAGTTATCTCCAGTTGATTCTGGACTACTGCCAGCGCATCTACCATCGTCAGTTAACTCAAAAGGAAAGCGGCGAAAGTGACATCCTCAAACGTTTCCATCGCCTGTTGGTAGACTATTTCTCCAATGGACTACAGCACGAAAAGGGACTTCCCACCGTGTCGTACTGCGCATCAGAACTGGCCTATTCGGCCAGCTACTTCGGCGATATGATCCACCAGGCCACCGGCGGCACAGCCATCGGCTACATTCATAGTTTTGTAATAGACCAGGCCAAAACCTTCCTCATGAAAGGCCTCAGCGTGGGCGAAGTGGCCGACCTGCTTGGTTTCGAGTACCTACACCATTTCAGTCGCCTGTTCAAGAAGGTGACGGGGATGACACCGACTGAGTTTTTGATGAAGTAGCTCCCCTATGCGTGTCTAATGTCCCAAAAACCGGGACATTGAAAGCATTTTCGGCCGGTTTTGCGCCTAATGTCCCGCAATTTGGGACATTGAACACATCGGCACCGTTCAAGGGGCGCAAAGATACACTCTTTCTGCTGCATGGCAAAAAGAAAGCCATCGTGCCTGGGCGCTTTGGTAATTTGCCAAAAATCAGTATCTTCGCATGAACATATAAAACGGACACACAATGAAGTATATTAAGGCTTTCTTCAAGGTCCTGCTGGGCCTCTTCATGCTCTTTGCGGGCATCAGTCATCTGACCGTCGCCAGGGAGGAATTCGTGGCACAAGTCCCCGTGTGGATTCAGTTCACTCCTGGGTTTACCGACTTCGTGGTCCTCGCCTCCGGGGTGGTCGAAGTTCTTCTGGGGCTTTCCATGCTTATCCTGTGGAAGGAGAAAGGCGGATGGGCCGGTGCGGCCCTTGCCATCTTCTACCTGCTGATCTTCCCGGGGAACATCAACCAATACGTAGAGCACATCAACGCCTTCGGACTGGACACGGACCAGGCGCGCCTTATCCGCCTGTTCTTCCAGCCCGTGCTGATTTTCCTGGCCCTGTGGTCAACAGGCGGCTGGAAGACCATCAAACAATGGTGGGCAAGAATGGTGATAAGAACGATGCGCTTCATAATTACTTGGCATGCTGGAGGATCAGGTTGACTTCACGGTCACAATGGGAGGCGGCGGCGCCGTGGATTGCTACGCCGGCAGTGAGGTTAGCCTCGGGAACGGCCATCTTGATCTGGCGGATGCTGCCGCCGAGACCGCTGCCTTCATGGGAGCAGAACGGGACAATCTTCTTTCCAGCGAAGTTGTAGCTCTCCAGGAACGTGAAAACTGCCATCGGCGGAACGCCCCACCAGTTGGGATATCCCAGGATGATGGTGTCGTACTGGTCCATATCTTTAACAGTGTCTGTGAGTTCCGGACGGGCCTTGGC
Source organism: Bacteroidales bacterium (assembly GCA_017934185.1). GTDB lineage: Bacteria > Bacteroidota > Bacteroidia > Bacteroidales > UBA932 > Cryptobacteroides. The sequence continues at coordinate 8,803 of JAGBJY010000057.1, forward strand.
ACGAAGTTCCTGCTTCGCCTCCTCGATGAGTTCGTAGTAATCTTCCTTGTATTTCTTGACGGTCTCGATGCGGAAGACATCGGCCTCCGGAAGGGCAGACTTGATCTTGTCCACGATAACCTCGTTATTTCCTCTTTTGAGGAAACGGACGCTGCCGTCCACATAGTTCTCTCCGGCGTGGGAATAGAATGCGATGAGTGTCTTTGCCATAGTCGTAATCTTTTGCCCCGCAAAGGTCGGGAGAATTTCCGGATAGGCTCTTATCAATATTTCCGGTATTTTTACCGAAATCGCAGAATCGTACGAAATTTTGATAAATCAAGCGGATTACGTAAATTTGCCCTATGCCCGATTTTCTCATATACAACACACTGGAGCACGGAAAGAATCCGGATGCTTTCAAAGACAACTACCATTGTCATATCCTCTGCCGGAGCGGGGAGATGCGTTTTACAGCCGTAGGAAAAGAGTTCTCTGCCGGTCCCGGAGACCTGGTGATTTGGCAGATGACAACGGCCATTGACAAAGTTCGGTATTCAGAGGCCTTCGATGCCGATTTCCTGATGATTTCCAACCCTTTCCTTAATCTATATAACCCCGAACAGGTGTGGGCCACAAAGGGTTACATCTACATCAAAACGCATCCGGTGTTCCATCTGGAGCCGAACGAATGGGAGGTGATAGAGGCGGATTTTGCCCAGTTCAGACGGCGAATCTATGCCAACGATGTCCTTTTCCATGAGGATAAAGTGGGACGACTTTTTCAGTTGCTGCTTATGGACATGTGGAGCGTTTACTCCCGTGAAATGGAGAAGATGGATGCCGACGAGACCTCGGCCCGTATCTTCATGAGATTCCTGCTCCTGGTCCAGCATAACTGCAAAGAGCAGCGTGAGTTAGCCTGGTATGCAGACAAACTCTGCGTCACGCCTAAGTACATGTCGGCTATTTGCCAGGGAATCACCGGCAAACCCGGCTCATATTGGATTGAGTATTATACGGTTCATGAGATCCTGCTCATGCTGAATAATCCAGATTTGACACTTACGGAAATCGTGGACAGGATGCATTTCCCTGCACCGCCGATGCTCACCCGTTACCTCAAACGCGCTATCGGTCAGACACCGTCGGAATACCGAAAAGGGAAAATTTGATAAAAATACCGGAAATATTGGTCACAACTATTCAACGGTAATCCGGTAACTTTGCATCAAGAAACAAACGTCGATATGAAAAAAGAAATATCAGTACTCGTTGGAGCAGGTTCCATTGGGATGGCCATCGCCCGCAGAGTGGGCGCCGGGAAGATTACCGTTGTGGCCGATTACAGTAAAGAAAACGCAGAACGTGCCGCAAAGATTCTGGAAGATGCCGGCTTTGAGACCCGCACCATCATCACTGACCTGGGCAGCAAGGAAAGTATCCTGGAACTGGTTAAGTTTGCAACAGAGCTTGGCCCAATCAAGCATCTCATTAATGCTGCCGGTGTTTCGCCTTCCCAAGCGCCTGTAGAGAAGATTCTGCAGGTGGACCTTTACAGCACCTCCGTCCTCATCGAAGAGTTCGGAAGGGTGATTGCCGAAGGTGGCTCTGGTGTTATCATTTCTTCACAGTCAGGGCACAGACTTCCGGCGCTCAGCTTGGAAGAGAACGAGGCGCTGGCAACGGCTCCTACCGACGAACTGCTGGGGCTCCCGTTCATCCAGGCCATCACCGACACCCTCAAGGCTTATCAGTATTCCAAACGCTGCAATGTGCTACGCGTAGCAGGTGAAGCCTGCAAATGGGGTAAGCGCGGAGCAACCATCAACTCCATCAGCCCAGGAATCATCATCACCCCGCTGGCCAACGACGAACTCCATGGTCCTCGTGCCGAAGGCTATCTCAACATGATTAAGGGAATGCCTGCAGGCCGGGCCGGAACCCCGGACGAAGTAGGCGACCTGGCTGAATTCCTGATATCGAGCCGCGGCCGCTTCATAAGTGGAGCCGACTTCCTTATCGACGGCGGCTGTACAGCTTCCTATTGGTACGGCGACCTCCAGTATCTTAAAGCTACTCACTGAAATGAAAAACGTATTTGCCAATCACGGGCTTACTGTGATGTCGGTCGGCACCATCACCATCGGCGAAGGAGCAATCGTCGCCAGTGGAGCTGTAGTGACCAAAGATGTTCCCCCCAGGACTGTCGTGGCTGGAGTACCAGCAAAAGTGATTAGAACGCTTGACTGAACCGGCCCAGCCACACGGAGCCAAGACTTGATAACAGGCCAAGAGAAGGGTATGAGACGTCATGCCCTTTTTCCCGTATTAAATTGCCCCGGCAATCCTTCTGGACTGTCGGGGCGTATGTCACACCAATAAATGTGAATTTCACAGACTAAATGATTAGCGGCCGGGCAATGCGGTCAAACTCATCAATAGGCATGGGTCTGAAACTGCGGACAAGGGCGATGACTTCCACCTGTCGGTTGAGAGCGTAGGTGTAGTCATCGAGGCGGACAGTGATGTCGCAGAAATCTTCATAGCTCCATCGCTGGTCGACGATGGTATGTCCTGCACCGATTCTATCGGATATCAGGTAAAAGGATTGAATGCTGATATGCCAGTCCCTGAAAGCGACCTTTTCCACATAAAACTTCTCCCCGTTCAGATAGACAATCTCACTTTTGAGAAGTTTTCCCTCCCGCATGATTCTTTTGGGCTTAGGTTGTTTCCTATGTATAATGATGGCTGCCACTACCGCAATAGTTGCGACCAGAAGAAACAACAAAAAACTACTCATTTTGATATCTGCTTGTCAACGCAAAAATACGCATTTTCCGCGACATGACCATAAGAAAACCCCGCCGGATGCTCTCCAACGGGGTTAACTGGTTCAGGTTTCAGTCACGAGGACTGGCGTGGACTAGTCTCCGCCATTGTCAGCGAGAGCCTGGTCCAGTTTGAAGGTGAAGGTATCACCCTGGCAGACGATGGTGGCCCCGGAGAGAGTCTCCACACCCACGAGGGTGGGAGGACCTCAAATCCAAATAAATCAAAACAAATTAGGCAATCTTTATGGCCCATTCAGAAAAAAAACTTAACTTTGTCCATAACGATAAACGTGCGCGCAAAATGCTTTATCCGATTGGCATACAAGACTTCGATAGTATCCGTAGAGGCGGCTTCGTCTATGTGGATAAAACGGATTTAATCCATAAACTCTCCCACGGAAGTGGAAAGTTCTTCTTCCTCAGTCGTCCGCGTCGTTTCGGAAAGAGCCTGCTGGTTTCCACGATGGAGGCTTACTTCAGTGGCAAAAAAGAGCTCTTTGACGGCTTGGCTATCTCAGAACTGGAAAAAGACTGGATCAACTATCCTGTACTGCGCATTGACCTAAGCGGGGAGGACTATTCTCAAAGCGGTTCTTTAGGAGTAGTTCTTTCTCGTCAATTAAAGCGCTGGGAAGATCTTTACAGCTTGACAGATATCGCCGATACACCATCCGCCCGCTTCAAGGAGGTTATTGATGCTGCCTATGCCAAAACAGGCAATCAAGTTGTCATCCTCATTGACGAATACGACAAGCCCATCGTTGACAACCTGGGAGACGAAACTCTCTCCGACGCTTTCCGTAAACAGCTCCAAGGCTTCTACAGCGTAATGAAAGCCAAGGACGCCTACATCAAGTTCGGTTTCCTAACAGGCGTCACCAAGATCGGCAAACTCTCCGTCTTCAGCGGCCTCAACAACCTCAAAGACATCTCCATGGATGCCCGCTACACAGATATCTGCGGCATTTCCGAGGAAGACCTGAAGAAATACTTTGCAGAGAGCGTCAAGGAATTAGCGGACGCTAATCAAATGCCTGAAGAAGTATGTTATGCCGAACTTGCCAGATGGTATGACGGTTATCACTTCTGCGAGAATACGCCTGGAATGTACAATCCTTTCAGTCTGCTCAATACATTTGACAACTTGAAGTTTCGGGAGTATTGGTTCCAGACGGGGACTCCGTCATTCCTGGTCCGTTTCCTGTCAGCCGGCCGTTATGACCTGAACGATGTGTCTGGAATAAAAGTGTCTTCGCTCGGTCTTTCCGGCGTTAATTCCAGCCGTCCCAATGCCATTACCCTCTTATATCAGGCAGGCTATCTGACAATCCGGGATTATGACAAGTCCATAGACCGTTATACGCTGGATTACCCGAATAAAGAGGTGGAGGATGGTTTTGTGGATGCACTCAGCGAGTTCTATACGCCAGTTATTCGCAACCAGTCAAGCCTGTCTGTTGACAAGTTCGTCGAGGACATTCGTACCGGCAATGTTGAGATGCTCATGCGCCGCTTCACGGCCTTCTTTGCCGACATGGACTACCAGATCATGGGCAATGACGAGCTATATTTCCAGAACACGATGTACGTCATGCTCAAAATGATTGGCCAGCAGGTGCAGGTAGAGCGTTACACCTCAAACGGCCGCATTGATGTGCTTATCCAGACCGACAAGTACGTGTACATCATGGAACTCAAGCGTGACAAGAATCCCGATGACGCCCTTGACCAGATTGATGAGAAAGGCTATGACTGGCCCTTCCTGGCCGATGACCGCAAAGTCTTCAAGATCAGCGCCAACTTCTCCACC
>JAGBJY010000058.1 GCA_017934185.1 Bacteroidales bacterium
CGGGGGCGTCCTGCGATGCGCTGCAGGCCGCGAAAGAGCCGCAAAGGAAGGCGGCGGCTATCCAGAATCTGAGTGTTTTCATACCAGCACAAATATCGGCATTAATTTTGTCAGAAACAAGGGCGTTTTATTTTTCGAATTTCAAGCAAAATGCTTATATTTGTAAACTGTTAATTGTATAATGACCAAAACCGCTTATATCTTCCCCGGACAGGGGTCCCAATATCCCGGAATGGGCCGGGAACTGTATCCCGCCCACAAAGACCTCATGGAAAGCGCCAACGACATCCTGGGCTTCCGCCTCACGGATATCATGTTCGATGGCAGTGCCGATGACCTCAAAGCCACCCGGGTTACCCAACCCGCCATTTTCCTGCACAGCGTGGTCCTGGCCCTTGGCCAGTCCATGCAGCCGGACATGGTGGCCGGACATTCCCTGGGAGAATTCTCCGCCCTGGTAGCCGCGGGCGCCATGAGCTTCGAGGACGGTCTGCGCCTGGTGGCGCTCCGTGCCGGCGCTATGCAGAAATGCTGCGAGGCTGTGCCCGGCACCATGGCCGCCGTCCTCAAGCTGGACGATGAAACCATTGAGCGCATCTGTGCCGATATCCCCGGCGTAGTGCCCGCCAACTACAATTCTCCCGGCCAGGTGGTCATCTCCGGCGAAGAAGCCGCAGTGGACAAAGCCTGCGAGGCCCTGAAGGCCGCCGGCGCCAAGCGCGCCCTCAAGCTGCCTGTAAGCGGCGCCTTCCACTCCCCGCTCATGGAGCCGGCCCGCGTAGAACTGGCCCAGGCCATCGAGGCCACGCCCTTCCAGGCGCCCCGCTGCCCTGTCTACCAGAACGTAAGCGCCCTCCCGGAAACAGACCCTAAGCTTATCAAGGCCAACCTCCTTGCACAGCTCACCAGCCCGGTGCGCTGGACCGCCACCGTGCAAAGGATGCTCGCCGACGGTGCCACCCGCTTTGTAGAACTGGGCCCCGGAACAGTCTTACAAGGCCTTGTTTCCCGCATCGTCGCGGCGGAAGGGGATCCCCTTTCCGGAGCATTTGCCCGGACAGGGTCGCGAAGCGACGCGGAGGAAAGGGTATCCCCTTCCGCCGTGATCATCGAAGGAATACAATAACTAATTACATAAACTCTAACTAATTATGGCAAAAGAAAAGAAATTCATCACCTGTGATGGTAACTATGCCGCCAGCAACATTGCTTACCTGTTCTGCGAGCATGCCGCCATCTATCCTATCACGCCGTCTTCCACTATGGCCGAGAACAGCGACGAGTGGGCCGCCCATGGCAAAAAGAACCTCTGGGGCGAGACCGTGAAAGTGACGGAGATGCAGAGCGAAGCCGGTGCTGCCGGTGCTGTGCACGGTTCCCTCCAGGCCGGTGCCCTCACTTCTACCTTCACCGCTTCCCAGGGACTTCTGCTGATGATTCCCAACATGTACAAGATTGCCGGCGAGATGCTTCCCACCGTGTTCCACGTGAGCGCCCGTGCCCTGGCATCCCACGCCCTTTCCATCTTCGGTGACCACCAGGATGTGATGGCCTGCCGCCAGACCGGTTTTGCCATGATTGCCTCCGGTTCCGTACAGGAAGCCCAGGACATTGCCGCCGTGGCCCATCTGTCCACCATCAAGAGCAGCATTCCGTTCCTGCATTTCTTTGACGGTTTCCGCACCTCCCACGAAATCCAGAAGATTGAGGCCCTGCCCGAGGAAGAGCTCAAGGCCATGGTTTCCGAGAAAGCCCTTGCCCGTTTCCGCGAGCGTGCCCTGAATCCGGACGCCCCTGTTACCCGCGGTACCGCCCAGAACGGAGATGTCTATTTCCAGGCCGTGGAAACCCGCAACCAGGCCTACGAAGCCGTTCCGGACATTGTAGCCCGCTACATGGGTGAAATCTCCGAGCTCACCGGCCGCAGCTACCGTCCCTTCGAGTATTACGGTGACCCCACCGCCGAGAACATCATCGTGGCCATGGGCAGTGTCACCGAAACCATCAAGGAAACCATCGACTACCTCGCCGGCCGCGGCCGGAAGTACGGTCTGGTAACCGTGCACCTGTATCGTCCCTTCTCAGAGAAATACTTCTTCTCCGTGCTCCCCAAGAGCGTCCGCCGCATTGCGGTGCTGGACCGCACCAAGGAACCCGGCGCCGTGGGCGAACCCCTTTTCACCGACGTGAAAGCCCTCTTCCAGGGCCGCGACAACGTCCTTATCATCGGCGGCCGTTATGGCCTGTCCTCCAAGGACACCACACCCGCCCAGATTGTTTCCGTCTTTGACAACCTGGACGCCAAGGAGCCCAAGGCCGACTTCACCATCGGCATTGTGGACGATGTCACCTTCAAGAGCCTCCCTATCAAGAGCGAAGTTTCCATCGTGAAGCCCGGCACCACCGAATGCAAGTTCTATGGCCTGGGGTCCGACGGTACCGTAGGTGCCAACAAGAACACCATCAAGATTATCGGCTCACACACAGACCTTTACAGCCAGGCCTATTTCGACTACGATTCCAAGAAGAGCGGCGGCTACACCTGCAGCCACCTGCGCTTTGGCCAGCAGCCCATCAAGGCCCCCTATCTGGTGAACACCCCGGACTTCGTGGCCTGCCACGTTCCTTCCTACCTGAAGAAATACGATGTCCTGAAGGGCATCAAGGAAGGCGGTACCCTCCTGCTGAACTCCCTCTGGGACGAAGAAGAGACCATCAAGAACATCCCGGACAACGTGAAAGCCACCATCGGCCGCAAGCACATCAAGGTGTACATTATCAACGCCACCAAGATTGCCGCCGAGATTGGCCTCGGAAACCGTACCAACACCATCCTCCAGAGCGCCTTCTTCAAGATTACGGGCATCATCCCCTACGAGGATGCCGTGAAGTACATGAAGGACGCCATTGTGAAGAGCTATGGCAAAAAGGGCGAGAATGTGGTGAACATGAACTACGCCGCCGTAGACCGCGGTGGTGAATACACCGAAATCCATGTTCCTGAGGAGTGGGCCAGCCTCACCGCCAAGTTCGAGAACCCGAACAAGGACCGTCTGGCTCCCGCCTTCGTAAAGGACATCGCCGACATCGTGAACGCCCAGGCCGGTGACACCCTCCCCGTAAGCGCCTTCATGCCTTATGCCGATGGTACCATGCCCGCCGGCACCGCCGCCTTCGAGAAACGCGGTGTGGCCGTGAATGTCCCCACCTGGGATGCCGAAAAGTGTATCCAGTGCAACACCTGCGCCTTCGTTTGCCCGCACGCCGCCATCCGTCCGTTCCTCCTCACCGAGCAGGAGGCCGCCAAGGTGCCTGCCGGCGTTAAACTGGCCCAGGGCAAAGCCAATCTCAAGGACTACAAGTACACCATCGCCATCTCCGTGGACGACTGCACCGGTTGCGGCAACTGCGTGGATGTATGTCTTGCCAAGCCCGAGAAGAGCCTCAAGATGGTTCCTTATCTGAGCGACAAGGAAGACCAGGCCGCCTTCGATTACCTTAATAAGTATGTGGGTTACAAGGAGTATGTGGACAATAAGGCCAACATGAAGCAGTCTCAGTTTGCCCAGCCTCTGTTTGAGTTCTCCGGCGCCTGCGCAGGTTGCGGTGAAA
>JAGBJY010000059.1 GCA_017934185.1 Bacteroidales bacterium
CACACCGATAAAAACGCCCTGCTGCCCTGCTTCTGCAAGGCATAAAACCACTCAAAACGAAAAATAGTCAGAACGCCCTCCAGGCCAAATCGGCTCTGTAAGCCGCTCTATGAGCGGTTGCGGAGAAGTGGACGGTTACACGTACTCCGGCACAAAGCCGCTGCCAATCACGGCAGTTTTCTCGGCCTCAACCAGCACACGGTAGTGTTGGGTATTGGGTAAGAGGGCGCTTGCCCTGGGCCTTGAATTGGGGATGGAGAAAGAGTCGATAATTCTTGCATGGCTCACGGTTATTGACTACTTTTGCCCATAGCAAAACGGTCGTCGAATCGGCCGGTAATGAAACCAGGAGTACGGTAAGTCTTTCCTTGTCTTGGAAAGCGGCTCCCTTCACAAGAATATCGTTTTATTGTCCAGTGGTTTTGTGCGTTCCGTCTTGGATGCGCGCATCAAACTGTTTTCAATAAGTTTATCAATTAAATATCAACGTATTATGTGTATCAATAAAAAAGACATCCCGCTTGGAAAGGTCAGAATAGGAAAACCAAAAGCACGCACCAGTCAATCGAAGTTTCAAGCGATGATTGAAATGGGACATGACTGCCCAGGAGTAGGGAAAGTAAAACTGACGGTTGGTGTAAAGCTCCGGACTCACATCAAGATTCAATATTGCATTACAGCAATAGACACCACCCAGGAATAACAAGCAAAGCACCTCGCTTTGAACGCGAGGTGCTATACTTGCCCCAGTCCTGCACGGCATGAGTTTACTAAAAAGTGGGCCTTCCCGGGGCGGGGACTTCTGCACGCTGTGAATAGCCCTCAAAACCGTGTCTTATTTGACCATGGTAAAGGTAAAGCTTTTTCTTGAATCTGCAAATATTTCCTATCATGTTAATTGGAAGTCATGTACTATAACTATTCTCTGGACAAAAAACTATCTGTCGAACAAACAAAATATATTGGTGAGTTCATTCTCCGCTTGTCTAGTGGAAGAGATTCTTCGCTTCGCTCAGAATGACAGGGGCAGGTGCTCAGAATGACAGGGGGACTGACTATTGCTACTATCGAAATTAATTCGTAGATTTGTATAAGTTCTCAGGTTTTCCGTCCTCGATCAAACGGAGCTAGTTTAACCCACTAAGGATAACTGTGCTCTATGCCTGAGAATCAATTACTTCTGCGCCTTGAACGGCCGTTTCACCCGAAGAGAATCTCTCCGCAGCCCGTAATCGCGGGCAAAGAAATCCAAAGCATCCTTGAGCGTCCACCCTGACGAGACCCGAAGGGCCCCGCCGGCATTGCTATACACCGTGAAGGCGGTGTGTATACTCCCGTCCCAATCGAGCGCCGGGACAGTTTGGACAAATAATTCCACTATCGGAAATGAGCTCACCAAAGAGGTGGCCTCGCTGTTTGAAAGTTTAAAACACATAAATGAAGACGGCGTAGAATACTGGTCGGCAAGAGAACTGTATCCACACCTTGGATATGCCAGATGGCAGCGTTTTGAAGAAACTGTAGAAAAAGCCAAAGAAGCGTGTAAATCGGCCTCACAGCGCGTTGAGGACCATTTTACCGACGTTGGTAAAATCGTAAAAGCCGGAGTGTCAACAAAGACGAAAGCAGACGTTCACATGACACGCTATGCCTGCTATCTTGTTGCCCAAAATGGAGATCCACGCAAAAGGGAGATCGCCCAGGCTCAGACATACTTCGCCATCCAAACCCGCTACGCTGAAATCCAGCAAATGGAGGCCTACCAGACTTTGACATCAGAAGACAGCAAGCGTCTGTTCTTGCGTGAAGAGCTGCGCAAGCATAATTCAAAGTTGGCAGATGCGGCTCATAATGCCGGCGTAATAACGCCTCTGGATTATGCTGTTTTTCAGAACTTTGGATACAGAGGTCTGTACAATGGATTAACGGCAAAGGGAATTCAAGAGAAAAAGGGATTGAAGAAAGGACAGGACATCCTCAATCACATGGGCAGTACCGAACTCGCAGCCAATTTATTCAGAGCTACGCAAACGGAGGAAAAGATCCGAAAAGAGAACATCAAAGGCAAGGCAAACGCAAACAATGCCCATTTTGAGGTTGGAAAAGAAGTTCGTGCTGCTATTCAACGAATCGGCGGAACCATGCCTGAAGAACTTCCGCCGGCCGAAGATATCAAGAAACTGGAGCGGCGTGTTGCCTCAGAAGTAAAGAATACTGAGAAGCCCGGCACGAAACTGCCCTCAAAGAAGTAGAATCGGCCACACAAAGAGCCCTGCATCATTTTCGTGATTGCACGAAAATGATGCAAAGTGGTATTGCCATATCACTTTTAGGGTTTGCTGAAGGAGATTCTTCGCTTCGCTCAGAATGACAAGGGGTAGCGCTCCGAATGACTGGGGCGTGGACTTGGTGAGTGGACAAGGTGGGATTTGGTGGGCACTACCCTGCCCAAACGCCCCCCAAATCCAACCTTTTGCGCCGCTCCCCAAAAAAGCGTAACTTAGCACCATGAAAGAAAGCATCATCCATTGCGGGGGTACAGAAACCCGGCTCTTCAGCTCGGAAAAGCCGGAAGTGCTGCTCCTTGAGCCCATCGACCGCAACGACCTTGACTTCCTGGACCGGGAACAGGCCGATATCCTGAACGTCCAGGGCATCACAAACACCCTGGAATGGAACCCCGGCAATCACTTCAAGGGCACCGACCTAAGAACCGCCAAAGCCTTCCTCTGGGCCATGGACCTTACATAAGCAGCTTGCGAAGAAGCTTTTCCGGAACCTCACCAACATGCTGCCGTACGGTATCCGTCACAAAGGCAAGCGACTCTTCCGGAGACAAAGAAGACCTTAGCGACACCGGCTTGAAGAAAGGGAAATCCTCTGCTTCAAACAGCGCTTCCGGGGCGCAGAAGGAACTTCGCTGCCAGCCGGAATAATGCAGGTTGGGGCCGTTAAAAACCCGCTGGATGTCGCCGGTAACAAGGCGTGTCTGCTGCTGAAGTTTCCCAAGAAGGGCATCGGCCGCACTTTTCTTTACCCCAAGGAGTTTGCGCGCTTCGGGCACGGATACGCTGCCGTTCTGGGCCAAATAATCAAGCACTTTCTGCTGCTCCGCAGAAGGCTGATACTTCTCTTGCGCCCGCCGCCAGTTAAGAAGTTCGCGGTAAACTTCCACCGTAGCAAAGGCCGCTTTCCCGCCCCAGAGGAACTTTCCATAGGCGATGTCGCCGCTCTGGACACACTCTATCTTCCAGTCCCAGGGCCCCAGTTTCTCCCCGGTAAACCAATTCTCCGGAGCAGTGTGCTCTTCTACTGAAAACCCCGGAACAGGATTCTCGAAAAAGGGAATGATCCCGTATTCCTTGATGAGGGAATACATGGTTTCCGGACTCACTACTTCCGGCATAAACACCTTGCCGGCGTGCATGACAATGGACATCTCCAAATTTTTTTTCTCCCTCAAAGATAATCATTTTAAGCCTATCGATGGTTATTGCAATTGAGAATTATTCTGCTTAACTTTGTAAAAACACGTATAATATACAGAGATCAATGCCGCGGTGGGCGGTCTTATCAGAACCCAATAAGTATGAAAATCTGGACACAACTGAACATAGACGTAGATTACTCCCCCTCCGATCCGGGCATCAGCAACTGGTTCTGCGAGAGAACGTCCTTTCCCAAGGCCGATCTTAAGCCAGGGCAAATTCTCCGTTACAAAGATCCCGGTGGCCTTTTTGCCGCTATCCGCGTTTTGGAAGTGAGCCCGGACAAAGTGGTGCTGGGCTATGGCGAAAAAACCTATACCCTCACTCCGCTGGACACCTCCCGCAGCCTGGACAAGGACGGACGCAATTACACCAATTTTTACCTCAATGTCTGGCTCCAGTCGCAGTGGATCATTGAGGACTCCCCCGCTTTTTATCATTACTTCCTCCCCAAAGAGCGCATAGCCAACTTCTCGGAGCAGGACATCAAGGCGTTCAAGGCCTCCAGTTCCCCTGCCGCCAAATACATTGTAGGCCGATGGATTTACAGCGTCATGCCCGGCGAAGATGCTTCTGAGGATTTTAGCAAGGCCCAGCGCCTCTTTGAAGAGGCAGCAGCCTCCGGCGTGGCCGATGCCTATGAAATGCTCTCCCGCATGTATTCCCGCGGCGAAAACCGGGAAGACCGGATGGATCTGGAAGAGTCGACCCGCCTTAGGGATGAAGCGCTGAGCCGCGGCAGCGAACTGGCGCAGCTTCGCTATGCCAGAAACCGCATTGGCGGCGTGCTGGATGCCCCGGAAGAGCCCCAAAAGGTGCTGGAGGAGATCCTGCAGCGCACCCAAGACCCCAACGTATCTCCGGAATGGTATTCCGTTCTGGGCTTTGTGTACGAAACCTTGGGCGATAAGAAAAAAGGCGAAGCCTGCTACAGGGAAGGCATAGCGAAAGGCTGCGTACGCTGCTACACAGATCTTGCCTCCCTGCTAATGGTTCAGGGAAGGGAGCAGGAATGCACCCGGATAATGGAAGAAGGCATGAAAGCCCAAAGCGGCTTCTGCTATCTGCTGGGCTATAATCTGCAGGAAGAGGAGTACGAGGAACTGGACGAGCATCAAAAGTACCGGTACACGGCCACCATGGAGGAACGCCTCAAGAGAGGAGCCCGGCTGGGCGAAGGCCTCTGCGCCTATTTCCTGGGCAGCAATTACTTCTGCGGCATCCTGGGCTTCCCCCAGAGCATGGAGGCTACGGCCAAATGGCTTGTGCGCGGCGCCGCCCTGGGCGATGAAAAATCCTGCAGGCTCATGGCCGATATTCTGGAGTCGGACAACCCCAGCCAGGAAGACCTTGAAGATGCTGCGTCCCTCCGCCTCAAAGCCCTTCGCTATGGGGACGGAGAGCAGCTGGAAGCCGTAAGGAAAGCCTATGAAAACGGCCTTCTGGATAATTACAGAGACGAAATTGAACAATACTGGCTGCCGGAGGAAGATGAAGACGACGGCCGCTGGGATGCCTATGTATAACCTTATGAAAACAATCAGCAAATCCCTTTATTACCTTGGGGCCGATGACCTCACGCTGGACCTTTTCGAAAGCCAGTACCGTTTGGAGGAAGGCATGGCCTATAATTCCTATCTCATTAAAGACGAGAAGCTTGCCATTCTGGATACGGTGGACGCCCGCTGTGCCGATGTATGGAAGCAGAACCTCCGGGAAACCCTGGATGGGGCCCGGCCGGATTATCTGGTGGTGCACCACATGGAGCCGGACCATACCGGCCTTATTGTCTGGGCCATGGAAAACTATCCTTCGCTGCAGCTGGTGGCATCAGCCAAGGCCATCCAGATGCTGGGCCAGTTCTTTGACGGGGCTGGTTTCGAGGGCCGTACCCTGGCGGTGAAAGAGGGCGATACCCTGGCCCTAGGCACCCACACCCTCCGTTTTTTCGGCGCCCCCATGGTGCACTGGCCGGAAGTGATGGTTTCCTTCGAAGAAACCGAAGGCGTCCTTTTCAGTGCCGATGCCTTCGGCAAGTTCGGCGCACTGGAAAAATGCGGCTTCTGGGGCGATGAGGACAGCGACTGGGCCTGCGAAGCCCGCCGCTACTATTTCAACATCTGCGGCAAATACGGCGTTCCGGTACAAACGCTGCTCAAAAAGATTTCGGCCTTGCCGGTCAAGACCATAGCCCCGCTCCATGGCCCCATTCTCAGGGAGAACCTCCCCTATTATCTGGGCCTGTACCAGACCTGGAGCAGCTACGGCGTGGAAACCGAGGGCGTTTTTGTGGCCTGCGCTTCCATCCACGGCGGCACCCTCAAGGCCGCAGAAAAACTGGTGGAAATATTGAAGGCCAAAGGCTGCCCCAAGGTAGCTTTCAGTGACCTTACCCGCGACGACCAGGCCGAGGCCGTAGAAGACGCCTTCCGCTACGGAAAGATGATTGTCTGTGCCGCATCCTACGATGCCGGCCTCTTCCCGCCCGCCTGCAGCTTCCTCCATCACCTCCAGGACAAAGCCTGGCAGAAACGCCGTGTGGGGCTGGTAGAGAACGGCTCCTGGGCACCCTCGGCCGGCCGCGTCATGAAGGAGCTTTTCTCCAGCATGAAGGAAGTGGAGATTGTTGAGCCGCTGGTGACCCTCCGCAGTACAATGAAGGCCTCCGACCTTCCTGCCCTGGAGGCCCTCGCGGATGCTATTTTAGCCTAAAGCTTATTCGGCCCTCTTGCAGAGGGCCTTTTTCCTACCGGGAAAGCATTAAATCAGGCTAAGGTGGTGCCCGGTGGCCGGGATGTATTTTTCCAGAAGATCCTTTGTGCGGAGCTTTACAAAACAGGTGGCCGTGCCATCGGTGCAGGCAAACCAAGGGGCCTTGGCAAGTTCCCGGTCCATAATGAGATGCACAGAGGAAGCCGCCGGCAGCACCGCGCTGAGGATGGTGGTGGCACCCACCTGGACGCCCGTGAGTTCCTGCAGCTTGTCGGAGGAGGCGAAAGACACCCTGGGGATGCCCAGCGCCGTGCAGAATTCGCGGGTGACGAAGGGCTTGTCCGCGGCGGTTACGTAAAGATAAAACTCCGTTTGCTGGCGGTTGCACACAAGGACGGTTTTCACAATACGTGTCCCGATTTTGGCATCGATGTGCCGGCAATCCTCCATGGTGATGCCGGGGTCTGTATCTACGCGCTCAAAAGGAATCTCCAGGCGTGCAAATGCCTCATAAACGGCCTTTCTGAGCGCTGTTTCCGGGTTTTTGGGGGCAGTTGCAATAAGCTCGCTCACATAGAACGGACGCGCAAAGAGCAGGGTGCGAAGCTTCGTCACGCTGCCGGCAAAGCGGTAATCGGCCCCCTCTTCCATCGGCCGGTATCCCCAGCCCACGGCAATGGCCGATATGCCTCCGTTACGGGCTGTTTGCATGTCCGTGCCGGAATCGCCTACCAGAATGGCCTCTTCGCGGGGAATGCCGCTCCGGCGGAGCACCTCCCCCACTATCTCCGGGTCCGGTTTCAGCGGATAGCCTTCCCGGTTGCCCAGAATGGCCACAAAGGGGATTTCAGGGAAAAACTCGTGAATCAGCTGCTCCGTCCCTTCCTGGAATTTATTGGAAGCTACGGCCATTTTCACGCCGGCTTCGTTTAAATCCTTCAGGAGGTCCTGCATGCCCGGATAGGGCCGCGTGTGCACGTCAATATGGGCAGTATAGTAGGCCTTAAAATCGGCCAGGGCCTCGTCTACGGCTTTTTCATCGGCCTGAAGCGCTGGCGGAAGGGCCTGCATTACCAGGTTTCTCACCCCGTGCCCCACCATGCCGCGGTATTCCGCCTGGCTGTGAAGCGGACAGCCCCGCAGGGAAAGCGCGTGATTCACCGCCTCCCCCAAATCCTCCAGCGTATCAATGAGTGTACCGTCCAAATCGAACAGCACCAGTTTGTATTTCAGGTTTTCCATTTTCCAAAGTTAGGCTAATAATTTTGGACACGCAAGGAAAAAATCAGTAAATTTGCCTGTAAATATTTGCATTATGGCCGATAATTATCTGGAGCGCCGCCAAGAAGAAGTGGCAGCCGGCTCAAAAAAAAAAGTGATTAGAAACCATCCTTCCCTGGATACCCTCCTGCACAGAAACAGGAGCTACAGGGGCTTTCTTTCCGATAGAATTGTCACGGAGGAAGAACTGAAAAAGATAGTGGCCACCACCACTTTAGTTGCCTCCGGTATGAACCGGCAAGTCCTTCGTTATAAGCTGGTTACCCAAGAGGCCAATCAAGTGCTGCCGCTCATAACGCTTGGCGGAGCCCTTCCTCAGGAGCACCTTCCCAAACCCGGTACGGAGCCATCGGCCTACATTGTGGTTTGCAGCACCATTGCCGAAGACCGTGTGGTGGACATGGACCTGGGCATTGCCGCGCAGTCCATGTTGCTTAAAGCCACGGAGATGGGACTGGGCGGCGTGTTTATCCTGAATTTCCGCCGGGAAGCCCTGAAAGAGGCCCTGAACCTGCCCCTGGAACCCCTTGCCGTCCTTGCCATCGGCCAGCCCGCAGAAAACATCTATCTCCTGCCCGGAGAAGAAGGCCACCTGGCCTATTACCGCAAAAACGGCGTCCACTTTGTCCCCAAACTCCCCCTGGACACCGTCCTCCTTTAGGCTTCCTCGGAAAAGATCTGTTCAAAGAGGGTGCGGAGTTGCACCTTGTCGCGGATGATATCCCTCAGGCGGGCAAGCTGCGCGGCATTGGCCGATTCCGGAATCCAAAGCTTGAGGTAGCCGCCCTCGGCATATTTTTCCTGCAAATGCTCGCAGGTGCGTTGCCAATGCCCTTCCTTCTCCAGCTCCGGGTAATGCGAAAGTCCATACTGGATGGTGCGTCGGATGATGGTTTCCGGCACAATGAGCCTGTCGGCCTCGGCCACAATGCGGCCGTAGATGCTGCGGGGCTCATGATCCGATGAAGCGCGATGGTCTTCGGCTGCCTGTGCAATCATTTCCACCTCCTCGGCCGAAAACCACTGCCGCAGCTCTTTGCAGGCGCGAATCCAGCTCCCGGAGGCCAAGTGATGCACTTCCCTGCCCTCACTGAGGCCGATGTCGTGACAGGCTGCAGCGGCATACAGCATGTCCCGCCGAACAGGATAATAGGCCGACAGTGCGAGCGAGCGGTCCACCACGGCGCGGGCATGGTCTTCCCGGTGCGCTTTGTCAAAGCCCGCGTACTGGGGAATGACGCTGCTCTCCAGAAACTGCGCCAACGGCAGCGGAACATCCAGCAGGGCCGCCGCCAGCAGCGGAAGAAGGCCTTCGTCGGCCGGGAGCCAGCGCACACTCCAGAGGTCCTGGTAGCCCAGCCACCGGGCCGCCTCATGTTCATTGAGCGTCATGCCGGAAGAGAGCGTGCACCAGTAGCAGTGCATGGTAAGATGGAACTCGGGATAATCCCAATCTACCGTTGTAAGCAGTTCACCTACAGTTACTTCGGCCGACAGTTCTTCCCGGATTTCCCGACGGAGCGCCTCCTCAGGCGTTTCCCCGGCTTCCATTTTTCCCCCTGGAAATTCCCACCAGTGAATCCAGGGTCCATAGCCGCGCTCGGTGGCAAAAATCTGCGCCCCGCGCCGGATAACGGCTGCTACTACTTCGATGCTTTTCATGCTCGCAAATTTAGCTAAAATGCGCCGAAACTCAAAGCTCGGCCTGCAACTGAAGATTCAAAGTGGGAACGGGCTCCCTATCGCGGCGGATCATGTAGGCTCCGCGGGCGTTCAGGCGCAGCGTAACCCATCGGCCAAACCGGTGCTTCCAGCTGCCCACCAGCGAAAAAGCCGCCCCTTCTCCATAATAGGCCGGTACGGAGAAGGTGCCCGGCGCATCCCGCTCGTAACAGTAAATCCTGTCGTCCCACTGCGGAACAGAAAAGCCCGTGATGCGCAAGTATCCCGCCAGGGCCTCTCCCTTATAACCGCTCTCCCAGTAACCCAGAAGGCCGATTTTGAGGCAGTGCACAGCCTCGGCCCTAAAAGTGGACAGCCATGATGGGCCGATGCCCAGACGAAGGTCGGTGCGAAGACTGGTCCGGGGCGCCTCATAGTTCCTGTAGCGCTCGGTGACCCGCAGTTCCAGTGCCCAGGCCGGATGCAGCTGCCACAGCAGCGTTCCGTAAACGCGGAGCTGAAAGCGGCGGGGATCCACCTCCGGGACCGGAAGCAAGGAAGCATCCAGCGTCAGGGAGGCCTGATACCGCGGTACGCTGCTGCCAAAGCCCGTTTTTCCCGCCAGCGTCTGCCACTTCTGGCTTTTGTAGGCCACGCCTGCCGCCAGGCCGTATTCTCCGTACTTTTTCCCGGAGAACTTGGAGGGAATGCCGCGGCCCTGCACGGCCACTCGGAACGGGCCCAGAGGAATGCGGAAGGCCGCCTTTGCGGCAAAACTCTTTTGCTTGTATGCGGCTTCCCAGGCAAGGTCGGCTCCGCGAACATTGTAGCGGCCGTCCAGGGAAACAGATACCCGGTCGGAGCCGGGTATGATGGCACCACTGGCTTGACCGGTGGTATTCACCAGCACCGTTCCCCCCACTTGTCCCCGCCGCCAGAACCAGTCGGCATGGGCGCCAAAGTTGCCCTGCAAACTGGCAAAAACGGCCGCCCGCAAGTGCCTGGAGCTGTATTCATAGGCTGCTCCCCGGTTATCGGCCGGCGTATAAGACCACGCAGGCGTTATCCCGCTTGGCTTAAGGACAAAGGCTTCTACGGTGGAAAGGCTGCTCATGGAAAAGCCCGTCCAGCAGGCCAGCCCCTGGCCATAACGCAGATTGTAATCTCCCACAAGCACTCTCCCCCATCGGCCGGTATATTCCCCGTAGAAACTGCCGCCCCCGGAGCGCCAGGCACCGCCGGCTCTCCAGTTCTCTCCACTTACCCTCCCTTTTGTGCCCAGGCCTGTGGTCAAAGTGCCCCGCAGAAGCGCCAGAGCCTTTACTTTCACCGTGTCCCGGTTTCCGGGGAGGCGCGAAGATTCCAGCGAAAGGAAGGGCCTGAGGGCGTCCACGGCCTCTGCCCCGAATCCATCGACAAGGGCCAGTTCTTCAAAGGACAGGACGTCCCCGTGCAAGGCCCTGTAGTCGGCCAGGGAGGCAATCTGGTAGTCGCTCAGAAGCCCCGGTCTCAGATGTTTTCCGTTCACCCTTATTCGCGGGGAATTCTCTACCAGTTCCACATAAGCCTCCGGCACCTCTTCCTCCGAAGATGCGCCGGACAAATACATAGCCGCCCGGAGGGTCTCCTGGGCCAGGGCCTGGCTGCATGTGGCCAGCCAAAAAAGAATCGTCAAATACCGTCTCATTCCGGCAAGTTACCAACGGTAAAGGAGAAAAAACAGTATCGGTTGAAAAGATGTGTGGTTTTAAAGGATTTTTTGTGTGTTTTTTATTATCTTTGTATGTTTTAACCGATTTCCCATGAGCGAAAAAATCAAGCTCCACGACAAAACTTTCAAACTTTTCATTCCCAACGGGGAAATTGAAAAGGCCATTGACGCAGTGGCGCTGCGCCTGAACCAGGACTACAAAGACTGCACGGATGAGCATCCCGCCGTCCTGCTCTGCACCCTGAACGGTGCGGTCATTTTTGCGGCCGAACTTCTCAAACGCCTCACCTTCCCGCTGGAACTCAAAGCCTGCAAGCTTTCTTCCTATTCCGGGACCAGCTCTACCGGCGTTGTGAAAACGGAAGTTCCCCTGCCCAGGCATCTGGAAGGGCGGCGCGTCATCATTGTAGAAGACATTGTAGACACCGGCAACACCATTGTGAACATGATTGAGCAGCTCAAGGCCCACCAGGTGGCCGATGCCCGCGTATGCACCCTTCTGCTGAAGCCGGAAGTGTATAGCCGGGACGTGAAGCTGGACTATGTAGCCATGGAAATTCCCAATCGTTTCATCGTGGGTTTCGGCCTGGATTACAACGAATTGGGCCGCAATATCAAGGATATTTACGTATTAGACGCATAGGTTCATGAAGTATTACGTTCTTTTTGGCCCTCCCGGTGCAGGAAAAGGCACCCAGGCCGGGTCTATGGTGGAGCGCTACCACCTTTGTCACCTCTCCACCGGAGAACTCCTCCGCAGCGAAATTGCCGCAGGCACACCCCTGGGCCTGCAGGCCAGGGCCCTCATCGAGGCTGGCAATCTGGTGCCCGACGAGGTGGTTGAAGGCATGATTGCCGCCAAATTTGCCGATACAAAGGGCGTGGAAGGTTTCCTGCTGGACGGTTTCCCCCGCACCATAGCCCAGGCAGAGGCCCTGGACCGGATGCTGCAGGAAAAAGGCGAGGCCGTCACGGCCTGCGTTTCCCTGATGATTGAGGACGCCGTCATCTCTGAGCGCATTGCCCACAGGGCCCGCATCGAGGGCCGCGCCGATGATGCCCGCCCGGAGGTGGTCCAAAACCGCATCAATACCTATCACGCTAAAACAGAAGCCCTTATCACTTATTACCGCCAGGCCGGAAAGTATCAGGAAATTGACGGCCTGGGCAGCATCGAAGAGGTTCGCGAGCGAATCTTCTCGGTGATGGACCAACTGTAGTTATGCACCGGATTTTCCTTCCCATCTACCACTTCTTCAAGCGGCAGAAAGCACTCATGTATGTGCTTCTGGCAGCCACTACCCTGCTGTTCGGCTTTTATGCCACCCGCCTCCGCTTCGAGGAAGACATTATCAAGCTCCTGCCCCGCTCTGCTACATCCAACGAACTGGCATTCAGCGACATAGGCCTTGTAGACAAAATCTTTGTCCTGGTCACCTCGGCCGATACTACCCAGCCCGTCCCTTCGCAGGAACTGGCCGCTGCGCTGGACGCCTACTGCCAAAGGATTGAACGGCAGGATTCCCTCACCCATTTCTTCACAGGCATTTTCAGTTCCCTGGATATTGAAACCGGCCTTTCCGCCGCCGATTTTGCCTTGACGCACCTTCCCAGCTTCATCGACCCTTCGTGGTACCCCGCCATCGAAGAGGCCCTCGGGGAGGAAAACATCGGCCTCCAGATGGAAAAGAACCTGGAAATCATTGAGGCCGATGAAACCGGCGACGCCACCCAGATGGTGGCCATGGACCCCCTGAACCTCAGGGAAAAAATCCTTGCCCAGATTATCGGGGAAGGCTCCATTGGCGGAATGACCATTGCCGATGGGCATCTGTTCTGCCCGGACAAAAGCGTAGCCATCGCCCTGGTCTCCCCCACTTTCTCTTCCACGGATTCGGGACATTCCACCAAGATGACGCGCATGATGGAGAAAGAGGCCGGCGTGGTGGAAAATGAATTCCCCGGCGTGAGCATCCACCTGCACGGAGGACCGCTCAACGGCGTTTCCAATGCCAGCACCATCAAGCGGGACCTGGTCTGGTCCATCGGCCTGTCGCTGCTCCTTATTCTGGTCATCATGCTGCTCAGTTTCCACCGCGTAGCCTTTGTCTGGCAGCAGGTGGTTCCGGTGGCTTACGGCGCCCTTTTCGCCATGGCCTGTATGTACTGGATTAAGGGAAGCATGTCCCTGATGGCCATGGGGATCAGCGCCATCGTGCTGGGGGTTGCCATCAGCTACTGTCTCCATGTCCTCATCCATTTCTATTATGTGCGGGACGTGGAAACCACCCTCCGGGAAGAATCCACGCCCGTTTTCCTGGGCATGCTCACCACCATCGGCGCCTTCATGGGGCTGCTTTTCACGGAGAGCGACCTCCTGAGGGATTTCGGCATCTTCGCCGTCTTTTCGCTCATCGGCAATACCCTCTTTGCGCTGGTGTTCCTGCCCCACATGCTCAGCGAAAAGCAGATTATCTTTAAGCGTACGCACGGTTTCCCGCTGGTAGAGAAGTTCAACGACCTTCCCTGGGACCGCAGCCCCTGGATTCTGGCAGGACTCACCGTCCTCATTGCCGTGGGCGTGGCTTTCAGCTCCAAGGTCCAGTTCGACTCAGACCTGAGGAACCTCAATTACATGAACGCCAAGGTCCTGAGGAGCCAGGAACTGTACAACGCCAAAACGGCCGACGGTTTTGCGCACCAGTATTTTGCCGCCTGGGCCGATGACCTGGACTCCGCCCTGGACTACAACAAGGGGCTCTGCGCCCGCCTGGATTCCCTCAAGGAGACCGGACTCATCCACGATTACGTGCCGGTGACCAAACTCCTGCTGCACTCGGAGGCCGACCAAATGGAGAGAATTGCCACCTGGCAGGCTTTCTTCAGCAAAGAAAAAGTGGCTGCCTTGAGCCGCCGCCTGCAAACAGCTTCCGTAGAGAACGGCCTTCCCAGAGATTTCTGCCAGCCGTTTATCAGCCTGCTCACTGCCCGCTATGAGCCCGGCAACCTGGTGGAATCCGGGATTGTTCCTCCCGGCATGCTCAATAATTACGTAGAGCGTCAGGAAAGCGGCCGCTACATGGTGTTTACCGATCTTTCCTATAGCCCGGAAAAGCAGGAAGAGGTGTGGAAAACCGTCACCACCACCGACCATGTGCTGGTCCTGGAGCCTTTCTTCTATTGCCGCGACATGGTGGAAATTGTCCACGACGACTTTACCACCACCCTCTGGATTTCCAGTATCTTTGTCCTTATTGTGCTCCTGATCAGTTTCAGGAACCTCTGGATAGCCCTTCTGGCCTTCTTCCCCATGTTCATCAGCTGGTATGTGATGCAGGGATACATGGCCATCCTGGGGCTGGAATTCAACCTCATCAACATTGTTATTTCCACCTTTATCTACGGTATCGGCGTAGACTACAGCATCTTTGTGATGGAGGGCCTCCTGGCCGAGGCGCGAAGAGGCGAAAAAGGTATGCTGGCCTACCACAAAGTGGCCATTTTCTACAGTGCCATGGTCCTAGCCATCGTCACCTTCTCCCTGATTTTCGCCAAACATCCGGCCATCCATTCCATCGGCATCATCACCCTTATAGGAATGGCCTCCACCATTCTTATCACCTACTCGCTGCAGCCCTGGCTGTTCCGTTTCCTCGCCAAGATTCCTTTCTTCCGAAAGGGTTTTGGCATACCTGACCAAGCAGAATGAACCTGACCGCAGAACTATTCCTGAACCTCATCTGCGGCGGTGCCGCCTCCCTGGGCCAAAACCGCCAGCAGATTAACGACCTCAATGTCTTCCCTATCCCCGACGGCGATACGGGAGACAATATGTACATGACCATCGAAGCCGGCAGCCATGCGGCGGGAAACACGCTTTCAGAGATGTCTGAGGCCGTTTCCCATGGCATGCTCCTGGGGGCGCGCGGCAATTCCGGCGTCATCCTATCCCGCATCTTCGCCGGCATTTCCAAGGCTTTCCGCGGGCAAAAAGAGGCCGATATCAAAAGCTTCAGCCGGGCCATGCAATCCGGCGTGGAAGAAGCCTATCATGCTGTTTCCCAGCCCGTGGAGGGCACCATCCTCACCGTGCTGCGCGAAGGCGTGGCCGCCGCCGAGGGCTCCAAGGACCTGGAAGAATATTTTGACCTCTGGATTGCCGGGATGGACCTCTCGCTCCAGCACACGCAGGAACTGCTGGACGTGCTGAAGAAAGCCGGTGTGGTGGACAGCGGCGGCGCAGGCCTCCTGTGCATCGCAGAAGGCATGCGGGACGCCCTGCATGGCCGTTTTCAGCCATCTGCAGAAACCGCACCTGCGGCAGTTTCCCCTGCGCCGAAGGTCGATTTCTCGGCCTTCACGGAAGACAGCGTCCTGGAATTCGGCTACTGCACCGAGTTCCTCCTGCGGCTCCAGCGCGCCAAAGTGGACCTGGAGCACTTTGACGAGTCTGTAATCCACGACTACCTGGAAACCCAGGGCGACTCCCTGGTCTTTTTCCGTGACGGGTCCATTGTGAAAGTGCACGTGCACACCAAAGACCCCGGTGCCGTCTTGAGCCGCTGCCGCGAGTGGGGCGAATTCCTTACCATCAAGGTGGAGAACATGACCCTCCAGCACCACGAGAATCACATGGACGAGCGTTTCTCGCGTGGCCGCAAGGCCCTGGGCATTGTTACCGTAGCCACCGGAAAAGGCCTCAGCGACAGCTTCAGGGAAATGGGGGCCGATGCTGTGATAGAAGGCGGCCAGACCATGAATCCCCCTGTAGAAGCCTTCACCAAGGCCTTTGATGCGGTGAACGCCGAGGTCATTCTGGTGTTCCCCAACAACAGCAACATCATCCTCACAGCGCAGCAATCGGCCAAAATCTACAAAGGTGCCCGCATTGAGGTAATTCCTACACGCACCCTCGGCGAAGGGTATTATGCCCTGGCCAATCTGGACGCGGAACTGCCCATTGAGGAGCTCACTGCAGCACTCACCCAGGCCGCCGCCTCCGTTACCACGGGACTGGTGTCCCAGGCCATCCGTGATGCGGCCGGGGCCCGGAAGGGCGACTACATTGGCATTATAGGAAAAGACATCTGCTCCGCAGACGCGGAGCGCAGCAGCGCCGTCCGAATGCTCTCGGCCCGGCTCCTGGAGGACGGGGCCGATATCTTCCTCCTCATTGCAGGCGCCGGAGCTCCACCAGAGGAGGCCAATGCCCTCCAGCAGGAATTCCAGAAGAAGTATCCGCTCACCGAGGTAATCCTTATCTCCGGCGGGCAGGCCGTTTATGATTATATATTAGTTAAGTGTTAATACCATGCTCAAGATTTACACCGACACCGATACCGATATCACCCCCGCCGTTGCGGCCGAGTACGGTTACAAGCTCATTTCCATGCCTTACAGCATCGATGCCAAGACCACCTATCCCTATGTAGATTTTGACACTTTCGATGCCCACGCCTTCTACGACATCCTCCGGGGCGGTGTGCTGCCTACCACCAGCGCCATCTCCAAAGAGCAGTATATCAATTACTTTGAGGAGGATTTTGCGGCAGGAAACGACATTCTGTACGTGCATTTTTCCCGTGCCATGACCAACACCTTCGACGCCATGGACCAGGCGGTGGCCGAGCTCAAAGCCCAGTACCCCGGCACCCGCTTTGAAGAGATTGACACCAAGGGCATCACCACCATCAGCTACGCCATCGTGCGCGAGGTGGGAGACTTATACAAGGCCGGCAAAACCCTGGACGAGCTGCTGGAATGGGCCAGGACTGAGGTAGACAAGTTTGCCATGTACTTCTTTGCCGATGACCTCAAGTTCTTCCGCCGCAGCGGCCGGGTAAGCGGTCTGGCCGCCACCATGGGCACCCTTATCGGCGTTCGTCCGCTCATCCACATGAGCAGCGAAGGCAAAATGGTGTCTGTGGGAACGGCCAAGGGCCGCGCCAAAGCCCTGGCCTATCTGGTAGACAAAGTGGGTGAACTGGGTGACAAGATTCAGGAGCACCGCATTTGCATCGGCCATTCCGACTCCCCCGAAATTGCCCATCTGGTGGGCCAGATGCTGGAGGAGCGCTATGGCAAGCAGAACATTGAATATGTAGACGTGAACCCCACCGCCGGCAGCCACTGCGGCCCCAACGGCGTGGGCGTCTGCTTCCACGCTATCCACCGCTAATATGATTACCATTAAAGAAGTGAAAACCAAGCGGGAACAGAAGGAGTTCCTGAATTTCCCGCTGGACCTTTACAAGGGAAATCCCTATTACGTCCCGCCCATGTACATGGACGAGAAGAAGATTTTCCGCCCGGACTATGTATACAACACCAGCTGCGATTCCGTTTTCTTTAACGCTTATAAAGACGGCGTGATGGTGGGACGCGTGCAGGGAATCATCCAAAAGGACGCCAATGCCAAGAACGGGGAAAAACGGGCCCGTTTCACCCGCTTCGAAAGCGTCGATGACCCGGAGGTAGCCAAGGCCCTCATGGAGGCGGCCGAGGCCTGGGCCCGCAGCCAGGGCATGGATACCATCCAGGGCCCCATTGGCTATTCCGACTTGGAAAAGGAGGGGCTGCTGATTGAAGGCTTCGACGTGCCCGGAAACTTCGAGACCACCTATAATATGCCTTATTATCAGACGCTTATCGAGAATCTGGGGTACGTCAAGGAAGTGGATTATACGGGTTCCTTCCTCTACGGGCCGGAGTCGGACGAAACCCTGGAGGAAATGGAAAAGCTGGTTGCCTTCATCTTCAAGCGCTACAAACTCCATTTCGGGGAGTCCAAAAGCGGCTCCGATTTCCTGAAAAAGTATGCCGACGGCATCTTCAACCTCATGGACAAATCCTACGAGGGTTTGTATGGTACGGTTCCCTTTACGGACGGTATGCGAAAACTGATGCTGGACAATTTCGGCCTGGTGATCAGTCCCAAATATTCGGCCATCATCCTGGACGAGAATGAGAAACCGGTTTGCTTCGGCCTGGCCATTCCCTCCCTCAGCAAGGCTTTCCGCGGCACCCGGGGCCATATTACACCCGGGCTGGCCCTTCGCTTCCTCCAGTGCATCCTGAGGCCCGAAAGTCTGGACCTTTGCATCATCGGCGTAGACCCTGAGTACCTGAACCGGGGCATATCGGCCGCGCTTTCCCTGGCCATCATGAAAATGCTCAAGGAAAGCCCCAGCCTCAAGTATGCCGACACCTGCATCAACCTGGAAGACAACTACGCCATCCAGAACCAGTGGAAACGCTTCAAACGCGACGTTCCCAAACGTTACAGAGCCTATGTTAAACCACTATGATTAAGATACTAATAGACTGTTTCGGCGGCGACCACTGCCCTGAGGCTCCTGTTCAGGGGGCTTTGAGCGCACTGGCCAAAAACCCGGACCTGCACCTCATCCTAACCGGTGACGAGGCCATCCTCCAAAAAGAGCTGGAAGGCAAAAGCTATGACGCCTCCCGTCTGGAGATTGTCCACGCCCCGGAAGTCATCGGCTGCGACGAAAAGCCCACGGACGTGGTGCGCCTCAAGCGCAACTCTTCCATGATGAAGGCCATCATCCTCCTGAGGGACCGCGATGATATCCAGGCCCTGGTTTCTACCGGCTCCACGGGTGCGCTGGTAACCGGTGCCCTGGTGCGCCTGGGCCGCATTCCCGGCGTTATCCGTCCGGCCTTCTGCCCCATCCTTCCCACCATGGACGGCGGCCTGGTGGGCATCTGCGACAGCGGTGCCAACGTAGAGGTAACATCGGCCCATTTAAGGCAGTTTGCCATCATGGCCTCCCTCTATATGGAGAACGTCTATGGCGTGAAAAACCCGCGCGTAGCGCTCCTGAACGTAGGAAAAGAGGCCGAAAAAGGCGACGAAATCCGTCAGGAAACCTACAAACTCCTCAGGGAAATGCCCTCCCTGAACTTCGTGGGCAACATGGAAAGCCGCGACCTTCTCTCCGGCAGCTATGACGTAGTGGTAGCCGATGGATTCTCCGGCAACGTCCTTGTGAAAACCACCGAAGGGACGGCCCTGGAGCTGCTGAAAAAGCTCAAGAAAGACATCTTCTCCAAGACCCTCTATAAGATGGGCGCCCTCCTTATGAAGCAGATGTTTGCCGATGAAAAGGAGTTCATGAATTACCAGAACTACGGCGGCAGCGTGCTCCTGGGCACTTCCAAAACGGTGGTAAAAGGCCATGGCTCCTCCAAGGCCGTAGCCGTTGAAAAATGCATTGAACAGGCCTACAAGATGGAAAAGAGCCAGCTCTCCTCCCAAATTGAAACCGAAATCCAAAAATACGAACATTACACTGACTGATATGTTTGAAAAAGTACAAACCATCCTTGCGAAGCAGCTTCGCCTGGACCCTTCCAAAATTACCCCGCAGAGCCTTATCAAAAAAGACCTCGGTGCCGATTCCCTGGACATCCTTCAACTCCTTATGCGCATTGAAGACCAGTACGGCATTGTCATCCCCGACCAGGCCCTTGCCAAGTTCGAAACCGTGGCCGATGTAGTGGCCTATTTAGAGCAGCAAGAAGTTCAACTGTAGATTCTGAGCAAGGCGAAGAATCTGTTGTATTTGTGTGGGAGATTTGCTATCTTTGCAAGCAAATTTTCCTATCGATGGTACAGGTTTTTTGCAAAAACACGGGTGAAACCAAGCGTTTTCCGGAAGGCACTTCCCTTCTACAGATGCTTTCTGAATTTGACTGCCACCGCCCCTACCCCATTGTGTCCGCCAAAGTAAACAATGTGTCACAGGGCCTCAAATTCAAGGTCTATCAAAATAAGGACATCGAGTTCATAGATGTCCGTGAACCGAGCGGCATGCGTGTGTATTGCCGCTCGCTTTGTTTTTTGCTGTACAAGGCCGCCCAGGACGTTTTCCCCGGCAGCAAACTGTACATGGAGCACCCCATCTCCCATGGTTATTTCTGCCATCTGAGAAAGGCCGATGACACCAACATCAACCCCGTGGATATCCAGAAGCTGGAAGCCCGCATGAAAGAGCTGGTGGCTAAGGACATGCCTTTCCACCGCTACGACGTGCAAACCTCCCGTGCCATCAAGGAGTTCCGCAAAGCCGGCTTTACGGACAAAGTGCGCCTGCTGGAAACCAGCGGTGAAGCTTACACAGACTACTATACCCTGGGCGAAACCTCCGACTATTATTACGGAAAACTGGTCCCCAGCACCGGTTATTTGACGGTTTGGGGCATTACCGGCTACTACGACGGCCTGCTCCTCCAGGTCCCTTCCCGCGAAGACCCCTCCCGGCTGGCCCATTTCCAGGAACAGCCCAAAACCTTCGAAATGTTCAAGGAAATGCTCCGCTGGAACATCATTATGGGCCTTTCCACGGTGGGCGACGTAAATGAAGCTTTCCTGGAAGGCCGCGCCAGCGAGCTCATCCAAATTGCAGAAGCCCTCCAGGAAAAGAAGATTGTCCAGATTGCCGAAGAGATTGACCGACGCTACCGCAGCGAGCATCCGCTGAAAGTGGTGCTCATCACGGGGCCTTCCTCTTCCGGAAAAACCACCTTCTGCAAGCGTCTGTCCATCCAGCTCAAAGCCTGTGGCCTCAAGCCCATGTCCATGAGCACCGACGACTACTTTGTCAACCGCGTGGACACGCCCAAATTCCCAGACGGCAGCTACGATTTTGACAATTTTGACACCGTAGACCACACCCTCATGGAAGAGCACATCATGAAGCTCATTGCCGGCGATGAAGTGGAAGTTCCTGAATACAACTTTGTTACGGGCCTCAGAGAATACAATGGCAAGAAACTGAAACTGGGAGAGGGCCGTATCCTGCTCATCGAAGGCATACATGCCCTGAATCCCGGGCTCACCGCCGAGATTCCGGATAGCGCCAAGTTCAAGATTTTCATCAATACGCTCACCGCTACCCTGCTGGACAACCACAACTGGATTCCCACCAGTGACAACCGACTGCTGAGGCGCATCGTGCGCGACTACAACAAAGGCGCCTTCAGCGCCAGGGAATCCATCTCCAATTGGCAGAATGTGCTGGATGCCGAGCAGAAGTGGATATATCCCTTCCAGGAAACGGCCGATGTGATGTTCAACAGCGCCTATCTCATTGAGTTTGCCGTGCTAAAGAACCACGCCGAACCCATCCTGCGCAGCGTTCCCCAGAACTGTCCGGAGTACTCGGAAAGTCACCGACTCCTCAAGTTCATCCACTACTTCACCCCCGTCCCGGACAAAGAAATCCCCGCTACCTCCCTGCTGCGGGAATTCATCGGCGGCTAAAGTACCGGCGCTGAAACTCCTCGGCGGTGCGGCAACTGCCAAGGATGGCGGCAGGAATCTCGGAATCATTGTACGGGCAGATATCGTCAAACATGTTTGGCCCTTTTATCAATGAATTTCACGGGTTTACGGCTCTTGGCAGGGAAATTCACGGCGGCAACTTCCGGAACCGGCAGAATTTCAATTCGGGGTGCCACACGGATGCGGGAGCGGAAACGGTCCTTGAGGTCCTTCACGGCATCAAATTCCGGTTGGTATTTGAGGCCCAGCTGCACCACAACGTCGTCGGTGCCGGCATCGCTGTCCTGCACAATCACCACATAGTTTTCTACATACGGGGCATTGTCCAGCACATCGTTCACTGCCGGCGGGTACAGGGTGGTGCCCTTGAGCTTAATCATGTTGTTCTTGCGGCCCACCAGCGGCGTGAGGCGGTAACTGTATCGGCCACATTGGCACTGCTCGGTAATTTTGGCGGCCATATCCCCGGTGCGGAACCTCAGGAGCGGCATGCCTTCCACTCCCAGGCTGGTAATCACCACCTCGCCCACCTGTCCGTCAGGAACCGGGAGGTCGTCTTCGCCAATAATTTCCACAATGATGAGCTCCGGATGCACATGGCCACCGCAGCCGTAGGGGCATTCGCTGAAAGTGGCCCCCATCTCGGTGGAACTGTAGGTAGCAAAGAGCTCCACATCCCATTTCTCCTTGATGCGGCGTCCCAGGAGGTTCAGGCTGAAATCCTGCTCCCTGAGGCCTTCGCCGATGCCGATGATGCGCCGCACGGAAGAATGCCTGTAGTCTATGCCGTGGTCTTCGGCATACTGTATCAGGCGCAGGATAAAGGACGGCACGCACATGATGGTGTCCGGTTTCAGGCGGTCGATGGTGTCCCACTGTAGCTCCGGAATACCATTGCCCACGCGGATGATGCTGGCACCCAACTCCCTGATTCCCAGGAAGTAAGCCAGGCCAGCCATGAAACGCTTGTCAATGGTGGTCATCAGCTGCACAATGTCGCCGGGCTTTACGCCTGCACAGGCGAAACTCTTCTTCTCATTGTAGGCCAGGCGCTGAAGGTCCTTTTCCGTGCATCCGAAGGTTACCGGGTCTCCCAGGGTGCCGGACGTAGTGACATAGTCCACAATCTTGGCCTTGGGGCAGCAGAGAAACTCATCGTTGAAAAGCTGGAGGTCCTTCTTTTCCGTAAACGGAATCTTCTGCAAGTCCTCAATGGTCTTAATCTTCTCTATGTCAATATGATAGCTCTTGAATATGCGCTGATAGTACCGGGAGTTGTCCTGCAGGTACTTCAAGGCATCTTTCAGGAGACCTTCCTGAAAAGCCTTCATTGCTTCCGGTTTTCTAAATTCAATGTCCATAACCAATCAATAAATGCTTGTTGCCATTTTTGGGTATACTCATTCTGTTTGGACGGTTCGGCCCCGAAGCCGTGTCCGCCGCTGGGATACTGGATGTAAAGATGCGGAACATGCCGGGCCGACAGGGCCGAATCCAGCAGCTCGGAATTATGAGAATTGACAATGGGATCGTCTGCGCAGTTGAGCAGGAAAACGGGCGGGGTATCTTCCCGCACGTGTTTTTCCAGGGAAAGGGAGTCGCGAAGACTGGGGCTCAGCACCGACCATTCGCCCAAAAGCCCCAGCCTGGAGCGTTTATGGGCCGATTTGTCCGTCATGCTCACCACCGGGTAGATGGTGGCCGCAAAATCCGGTCGCAAAGAAACTTCCGGCACAATGCCATACTGGCTCAGAAAGTTGGTATCAAAGAATTCGGCGCCGGACATTACCAGATGGCCGCCGGCACTGAAGCCCATCACCCCTACGGGACCCTCATACCGCTCCCGCAGCAGCTGGATGGCGCGCTGCAAGTCGCAGAGCATATCGGGATACCGGTGCCCCCGGAGAAAAGTACGATACTTGATCCCAAACTCAACCTTCCCGGCCACCCGGTATTTGAGTACATAAGCGGCGATATCCTCGGAAGAGAGCCACTGCGCCACTTTGGTCCCCTCATTCTCCACATCGTGCCAATGATAACTGCCACCGGGACAAACAATTACGGCTGCCTTGGCCTCCCCCTCCGGCAGATACTCCGTCAGCGTCACATGGCTGTGCGTGCACGACGTTCCCTCCCAAATCCTCTCCTGTGCCGATAGCGGTAACGCCAAAAGGAAAAATATGAATAGCTTAATCGTTCTCATAGGATAAGTTTGCGGGTAAATCACAGCGCATGGCCGTAAGGTTTTTTTCTTCGTCGGCTTCATGGGCGGTCACCTGCATATCCGGGTGTGTGAGGGCAATGAGAAGGGCCTGTACGCCGCAGCCTGCATCCCTGATTTCCAGGGACGGGCCGCTCAGGGCATCAATGCGGGCAAAATTGGCTTTGGTAAGGACGCGGCGGCATTCCAGCAGCGCA
The DNA here is from genome assembly GCA_017934185.1 of Bacteroidales bacterium. Lineage (GTDB taxonomy): Bacteria > Bacteroidota > Bacteroidia > Bacteroidales > UBA932 > Cryptobacteroides. The sequence goes on from JAGBJY010000059.1 coordinate 23,582, forward strand.
TCATGGCCCTTGTAAAGATATTGCGCCCGCACATAAGGTGCTATGTAGGCGGCCGTTTCCCGCTGGCGGCGGATGCTGCCGTACCATTCCTGGTAAAAATGCCGCATTTCGCGCGTAAAGGCGGCTAATTCGGCCTCTTCCGGTACCCGGAGCCTTTTCCCAATCTCCAGGGACAAACCTGCTTTACGGAGCAGGAAATCGTGTTTGGGGAGCGCGTAATTGAAGCCATGGAGGCAAAGCGGCAAAATGTCCAGTCCCAGTTCCCGGGCCGTGAGGAAGGCCCCCCGGTGGAAACGGAGAATGCTCCCGTCCATGCTGCGGGTCCCTTCCGGGAAAATGACCAGGGAATAGCCCCCGGCCAGGAGCTTCCTTACATGGGCGCTGCTCTTGGACAGGCCCCAGGAGGCCGGGAAATACCCTGCCTTGCGAAGGACGGCACCATAGAAAGGAAAGTTCCACACCCAGTCGTTGGTCATGAAAATGAGCTTGGGCTGGAGGGCAATGAGAGCCAGCACATCCAGATGGCTCTGATGGTTGCAGATATACACCGCCGGCTTGGAGAAGTCTTCCCCATGCGGGTTCAGGAGCGAATATTTGCAGCCGGGCACAATGCGGATGGCCCAGGACGCCACCCGTCGGATAAGCCTGTGGAAAGCCTCCCCTCTGGGCATGAAAAGCGCCAGCACGGAGAGCAGGGACATCCAGAGGACCATTTGAAGGCCGATGTACAGTGTGGCCAGGCCACCAAGCAGCGTGATGGGCTGTTTCCGGGCCTCCCCTTTCCTGGTAGTTATCCAGCGGAACACCAGCGGCGGCAGATAATAGGCCATGGCCACCACCGTAATCATGCCAATCACCGTCACCTGCCCCAGGGAACGCATGGCGGGATGTTTGGCCAGGATGAGAGCCCCAATCCCGATAAACATGATAAGCGCGCTCAGGACCACCGCGTTTTTGTAGGAGTGCAGAATCTTTTTGCCGGTGGCCCGCTCATAAAGGAGCCCTTCGGTAATGAAGATGCTGTAGTCGTCTCCTTGGCCAAAGATAAAAGTGGCCAGGATAATATTTACGATATTGAACTGGAGTCCGCTCAGACCCATAATGCCCTGAATCCAATACCAGCTCACCACCAGCGGCAGAAAGGCCATCAGGCTCAGTTCCAGAGAGCCGAAACTGATCCAGAGGAAAAGGAAAACAATAAGGGAACACACCAGGCCGATGGTGTCAAAATCCTGCGAGAGGTTCTCCACCAGGCCCTGGGTGACACTGGCCTCCGGCGAAAAATCCACCGGCTTGAAATAGCGGGGCTCCTGCACCTGCCAATCCTTGTTCAGTACGTCCAGGAAAGGCTGGAAAGCGGTGGACGTGAAGCCCTGCCGGAGGCTTTGCTCCTGCAATTCCTTGGAAACAGCGGCTTGACGGGGTGCCCAGAAAGCGTTCCAGCGCTCAAGGGCGGCCTCCTGGGATGCCCGGTCGGTGCCGGGCATGACGACGGCCTTCGGCCGCAGGCTCTCCAGCACGGCAAAGCCATCGGCCTGCTCCCGGGTCATGTGATTGATATTGTGAAGGTTGGCGTCAAACCCCACTTTGCGGCTTTGCCAGAGGAGGGCGCCCGTAGCCAGCAGGAACAGCACAAAGGTTGCCGTCCGTAGCTTGGGCCCGGCATGCAGGTAGCGGTCAAAATCCAATTGGATGAGCTTCCCGGCCGTGGCACGGCGCTGCGGCACAAATACCGGCAGGAACACCAGCACAAACACAATGGTTCCTACCAGCATCATGGCCCCGATAAAGCCAAAGTCATGCAGGGCATCGGCCTTCAGAAGGAGCAGGCTCAGGAAAGCGCCCACGGTGGTAATGTTCCCCACCAGCAGCGGATTCACCTGCTCTGACAGGGCCTGGCGCTTATCCGGCTGATACTTCAGGTGGTCCACATAATGCAGCGGATAATTGACCGCTATCCCGATGATGGTGCTCCCGATGCCCAGGACAATAAGACTCACGCTGCTCTTGAAAAGGGCAATGACCCCGAGGGCAAAAACGGCTCCGGCGCCAATGGAAAGCAGAATCCAGAGCACGTCGGAAAAGCGCTTGTAACTGAACCAGAGGATAAGGGCAATGAGCAGGAAGGCCACGGCCAGGGCCAGCAGCGAGTCTTTTTTAATGCGGCCGGCGTTCTCTGCGGCCACTTCCGGCCCACCGGTGGAGGTGACGCTCACCTTGGGGAACTGCGCATGCATCTGCGCTTTGAGGGCGCTCAAATCGGCCACCAGGCCGGCATTTTGGCCGCTCTCGCTGCCGCCATAAGGGGAATTGAAAAAAAGGATGCCCGTTTCTTCGTCCGGCGTAAAAAGACAGCCCTCCACCATCCGGGAGGCTGGCCGAAGGGCATTCAGGCGCTGAAGCACCGGCGAAAAGAGCCCAAGGGGATCGGTGCGAAGATAACGCGCTTGCAGGGAACTGCCCAAAAGCGCCAGTTTGTCGTGGGCAAGCTTTTGACCGATGGATTCCGGCGTCAGGAGCGAATCCATGCGGGCATAATCGGCCTCCTCAAGGAAGTAGGGCCAGTTGGCGCTGAGAAAGTCAAAGACGGAAAGGACTTCGGAATTATCGGCCTCCGGGCTTATCTGCAGATCTTCGTGCGCGGCATTCCAGGCATCGGCAAAGGCGTACATGGCGTCCAGTTTGTCGCCGGTGCTGCCGCCGCTGAAAAAGACAGCCATCCGGCTGTCTCCCCCGCTGCCGGAGAGCTTCTCCTGCTGCTCCTGAGGCAGGAAGTCACTGATGTCTTCCTGAAAAGACAGCCTGAGCGTACTCAGAAGGCACAGCCCCAGCACCACAAACAGTATGACTGCCGCCACACGCTTGTGTGCAGAAAGGTAGTCGTATATATGCAGGACAAACCGTTTCAATACTCAGCTGCTGTAACTTACAAAGGTAAGTGTTTTTCTGCGTAAAACAAACAGCAGCCCTTCCCCCCCCGCTAGTCGGGTTTAACGTTGCGGACGCAGCGGACTTGGTGTCCGTCAATGCCACGGCCGCCCGTTTGGACGGCGACGCCGGTCCCGCTGATTTGGGCGTAAGGATGGAAAAACTGGCCGCTGGAGTTCAAGGAGGTGGGATAGCCCAAAAAGAACGTGCATTGGTCAGGGGCCCAGATATCCCCCAGCGGAAGCCCTTTCTGGGAGTTGGGCGCAGCGGCCATGAAGATGGCCGTCTTGAGCATGCCGGCAGTTATCTCGGCGTTGGGAATTTCGCGGCCGTCGGGCCATACCAGTACACCGCGCTGTGTGCCGGAAGCCGTCACCGGGTGCCAATATTTCCAGTATGTTCCCTCCTGGGACACCTGCAAACTTCCGGGTATAAATATTTGTAGAAACTGAGTAACTGGGGTATCTTTGCATAGATATAACCTCTATGCATATGTCCAGCGACTTACAGTTCAAGATTTACGAAGACTTCCTTCATTACTTTCTGCCCGATGGGCTACTTGATTACTTCGAGCCCGTGATGGCGGAGCAGAAGACACACATAAACCCTACGACCAAGGAACAAGTTCCTGCCCTTCACTTGTACTTCGATGAGAAGGACGACCGCACCGAAGATACGGCGGACTATGCGCCGAAGGGCTTTACGGAGGAGACAGTCCTGAATGACTTCCCGGTCCGCAACAAGAAGTTGGTCTTGCACATCCGCCGCAGGCGCTGGCTCAAGCCTGACGGCAGTA
>JAGBJY010000060.1 GCA_017934185.1 Bacteroidales bacterium
CCGCGACGACCAGAACGACATCATCTACAAGACCAAGTAGGCCAAGTTCAACGCCGTGATAGACAAGGTAGTGGAGCTTTCCAATGCCGGACGTCCGGTGCTGGTGGGTACTACGGATGTGGAAACCTCCGAACTGCTGGCCCGCATGATGCGGATGCGCGGCATCACCGCCAACGTCCTCAATGCCAAGGAACACGCCCGTGAGGCCGAGATTGTGGCCCAGGCCGGTCACAAGGGCCGGGTTACCATTGCCACCAACATGGCCGGCCGTGGTACGGATATCAAGCTCACCCCGGAAGTGAAGGCGGCAGGCGGCCTTGCCATCATCGGCACCACCCGTCACGACAGCCGCCGCGTGGACCGTCAGCTCCGTGGCCGTGCCGGCCGTCAGGGAGACCCCGGTTCCAGCTGCTTCTACATTTCCCTGGAAGACGACCTCATGCGTAAGTTCGGCACCGAAAGAATTGCCGGCGTAGTGGACAAGATGGGCATGGCCGATGACGAAGCCCTGGTTTCCGGCATGCTTTCCCGCAGCATCGAGAACGCCCAGAAGAAAGTGGAAGAGAATCACTTCGGCTGGCGTAAACGCACCCTCGAATACGACGACGTGATGAATTTCCAGCGCGAAGCCGTGTATGCCCGCCGCCGCAACGCCCTCTCCGGAGAACGCATCGAGATTGACGTCCAAAACATGATGACGGACACCGCCAACGTGATTGCCACCCAGTGCGAAGGCATGGCGTACGCCGACTTTGAGGAATACGTCATCGGCAAACTTTCCATAGACCTGGGCTTCACGCCGGAGGAATATGCGCACCATAACAAGCCCGCAGAGGTGGCCCAGCGGCTGGCCGATCACATGCAGGAGGTGTATGAGCGCCGTATGAACTCCATGATAGAGAAGGTGAATCCCGTCATCAAGCAGGTGTATGAGAAGCAGGGAAGCATGTACGAGAACATTGCCATTCCCATCTCCAACGGCAAACGCCAGCTCACCCTCTCGGTGAACCTGAAAAAGGCCTACGAGACCGAGAGCCGCGAAATTGCCAAGGCCCTGAGCCGCAATATCATCCTCTACTACATTGACGACTTCTGGAAACAGCACCTCCGCGATATGGACGACCTTCGCCAGAGCGTGCAGAATGCCGCCTATGAGCAGAAAGACCCGCTGGTGGTGTATAAGCTGGAGAGCTACAACCTCTTCACCGAAATGCTGGAGAACCTGAATGAAAGCGTGCTAACGTTCCTCCTTCGCGCCTTTATTCCGCTGAGGGATGCTTCGGATGCCCGTGAGGCCCGTCCGGCCACCCAGCCCAACCGGAATTTGCAGCAGATGCGCACCAATGATCCTTCCCAGCTCACTACCAACGGCGAGCAAAAGAGCCGGATGCCCGTGCGCGTAGACAAACACGTGGGCCGTAATGACCCTTGCCCCTGTGGCAGCGGGCTCAAGTATAAGAACTGCCACGGAAAAGGAATTGTATAGCAAAACAATATTTTATATCTAACCAAATTAAAAAAGTGTTTTTATCATGAAGAAATTAGCTTATGTGACAGCACTGCTTGCTGCCGTTTGTATGATTTCTTGCGAAAACAAGGGTGAAGAGCCTACCGGTGCAGAAACCGATGGCCCCGTTCAGGTCTTCAATCCCAGCAAAGCCGATTCTTATAACGGCTATGCCGAGATTTCCGTTCCCCTTGGAACCACGGAAATCCATGTTATCAACCACGCCGGTCGCGATGCCCAGGGTAAGTTTGTGAACCCTACGGAGCAGGTGATTGCCGTGGACCCCATCCCTGCCAAAGCTGTGGACGGCAAGGATGTTGAGCCTTTCGGTATTGTGAAACTCGCTTTCACTTCCAAGGTCCCCACCATGTACAGCGTGTACTACAAAGCCGGCTCCACTCCGGCAACCAAGGCCGATGAGAACGCCAAGGAAGAGGATGTGTACACCCTGGAAGACTTCCCGGTGGACAAGATTGAATTCGGCGCCTTCGGCACCACCCGTTATGTCCAGATGCCCTGGAGCTTCGCTTTCTTCCAGGGTGGGGAAAAGAACGGCCAGCGCCAGTATCCCAAGGATGTGGTGTATTACGACGCTGCTCATAACCATACCCTCCGTTATACCTTCGCCTATGAAGGAGCGGGCAGCAGTTTTGGCTATGTGCTCACCGAATCTTACAAAGTGGTTGATTACAAAGTGGTTGAGGCTTTGTATAACTATTGTGTCGGCTGCGGCAACTGCCCTTATTGCATGCCTTGGGGCTGCTCCTGCGGCTGCGGCAGCACCAATCCCGACTTCCATGCTTCCGGTGACACCACCGGCAACGCCGGCGAAGATGATGTGGTCATCGGCGGCGAAGGCGGCAGCGAAGAAAACCAGCCCATCGTGTACGAGGGCGGTGAAGACGGCGAAAATGGTGAAGGTACGCACACCCCTGTGGTGCTTGTGGACCCTCACGGTACCATTATCGTGGACTACGACAACTCCAACATCAATGCAGTAACCCTCCCTGAGCCCGCTTCCTATGTTACCACCAGCGAGGACCAGACCTTCTATCACTCCAGCGGTGTGGTGATGTTTGACGACAGCTGGCCCGCCAGCCCGGTGCGCACCAGCGCCTACGACTCCGACTTCAACGACGTGGTGGTGGATTACGACATTGAGGCCAAGACCGTAGCCGACAACATCCTCGAAAGCGAGGGTTGGCGCGAGCAGGTGAAGGTGGTCCTCCATGTCCGTGCCATCGGCGGTGAAAACCCCGAGCGCGTGGGCCTCATCCTGGAAGGCTTCAACCTGGACAATGTGGCGTCCATCGAGGAGTACAAGACCCTGGACAGCTGGCAGAACGCCCACGGTGAACTGCCCACTTCCCAGCACATGAACGCCGTGAAGGAGAACTCCTTCCAGGTGAAGGTGAATAGCCTGCGTCCCCTCAGCGAAGTGGGCCAGCTTTTCCGTTACCGTGAGACCGGCAGCGGTGCCGGTACGGCTACCTATAATTATGTGAACAACGGCCAGAGCCAGGAGCACGTCTTCAACCCCGCCCTCAAGCAGTACGCCGCCTGGGGTGGTGCCCATGCAGACCAGTACGATGCCGCTGCCCTGGAACAGGCTTACAAAGAGGTGGGCCAGAACTTCTCCAATATCCAGTCCCGCGTGTTCTACAACACCGTTCCCGGTTATGTGAATGTGGCCGGCGGTCTGTACACCTACACCGTGATATACAATATGAAGGCCCGTGCCGAGATGGATCCCGCCGCCCGCGAAGCCGTCAAGAAGAACATGATTGACGCCGTGGTGAACACCACCTCCCAGAACTTCTACATTGTATCCAAGTCCGGTGGCCAGTATTACCCCATCCATCTGAAGGGTTATACGCCTGCCGACTTCCCCGTGAAGGGCTTCGGCACCGGCAACACCTACAAGGACCGTTACGAAGCGGGCAAGGCCGGCAAGTCCTACCTGAACGCCACCATCCCGTACTGCACCACTGACAACCTGGTGTGGGCCTTCAAGTGTCCTACCCTTACCAAGCACGCTTGGGAAAAGATGGCCTTTGGCAAGGCTTATCCCAACTACGAAGCCTGGGTGCGCTCCAACGGTGCCGAACACCAGGATTGGTACAAGGATGCCGACGTGAACGGAACCCTCCTCACCTGCTGGTGGTAGATCCTTTTGTTCTGTCATTCTGAGCGAAGCGAAGAATCTCAACTTCAATTAATTGGAATACTATACTCTTAGCAGGTACGCCTACCTGAAATATTATGTCCTGATCCTGTACTACCGGCTGGCTGAATACCCGCCGGTAGTCCGGGCTTGGGCTATCTTTGCAACCATAGCGCTGCTGGTAATTGTCTTCATCATGATTCACAACCTGGTGAAGGCTTTCTCCAGTGCGGCCGATGCCCGTCAGGTGCAGAAAGCCCATGAGAAGTACTACCAGCCCATGAAGCAGGTGGCCCTTACCACCCGTGCCATGGACAATGCAGAGATTATCCAGCTGCTGGGCCTGCCTAAGAATTTCAAAATGAAGGAAAAACAGAACCGCCGCCTGTTTCCTGTGCTGCAGGAACTGTACATGGAAGTGCATGACAGCATGAGCCGCATCAACTGGCAGCGTCTGCTGCAGGTGCTCAAGATGCCGGCCTATTTTGAGGCTCAGGTCCGTTCTTCCTCCATGCGCAAGCGCGTTCTGGCTTTCAAGAATGTGAGCGCCATCGACGCCAACCTCAAGGAAGCAACCGCTTCCCGTTACCTGTATTCCAAGAACCGGAAACTGCAAAACTGCGCCCGTATCCACACGGCCCAGTTCGGGACTTCCTATCCGTTCAAGGCCCTGGAGGAAGATCCCAATCTGGTTTTCACCGAGGAACTGATGGTCAAGTACCACAATGTGCTTGTGTACCGCAAGCAGAACGGGCTCACCATCCCGAACCTCATCCGTTGGGTGAACAGGGTCCCCGTGAACGAGGAACTGCGCCTGTTCGCCATCAACGAAATCCGTATTTTCCAGCATCGCGAAGACTGTGAGGAGCTGCTGGGCCTGTTGCAGAACAGCCGCGATGAGAAAGTCTCCTGTGCCATTATCAAGGCCCTGGGAGAGATGGACTATGTCCCCGCAGAAAAAGAGTTTCTGCGCCGTTACCTTACGGCTTCCTTCAATGAGCGCCAGACGCTGGCGGAAGCTTTGGGTGACATCAATTCCGGTTCTCCGGAGGTGCTCCAGTTCCTGGTGGACGACTTTAAACAGACCTCCGACTACCTTACCCGCATGAAAGTGCTCCGCGTGATTCACGACTATGGAAAGCGCGGGAAGGATGCCTTTGATGCGCTCCGTCTCCAGGCGCGTCCGGAATATTCCATCTACTTTGAGCATATAGATTGTAACCTGATAGACAGCCGACGGTATGCCTGAGTGGATGATAGACTTTTTCAGTTACTTTGTAATTGTATATTCGGCCTTTGTGATATTCTCCTATATCTCAATGGCTCTTCTGGCCTATTTGGAGCACAGGCAGCATTATACCTACCACGACGACAAATACACCATCGAGGAACTGCGCCACTCTCCCTACACCCCGGGCATTTCCATTGTTGCGCCCGCGTACAATGAAGAGAAGACGGTTATCACCAATGTGAGTTCCCTCCTCAGTCTGGATTATCCCGACTTTGAAGTGGTCATCGTGAATGACGGTTCCAAGGACAAGACGCTGGAACTGCTCATAGAGAATTTCGACTTGGTCAAGGTACCTTATGCCTACATAGAGAAAATCAAGACCAAGCCTTTCAAGGGATTGTACAAAACCAAGAGCGACAACCCCGCCTTCAAGCGTCTTACCGTTGTGGACAAAGTGAACGGCGGAACCAAGGCCGATGCCTCCAATGCCGGCGTGAACGTGGTTTCCAACAAATACTTTGTGTGCACGGACGTGGACTGCGTATTGGATAAATACGCCCTCTACCGAATAATCTGGCCCACCATGTCGTCCAACCGGCGCGTGATTGCCGTGAGCGCCACCATGCGCATGTCCAACGGCAGTATCGTAGAGAACGGACAGATGGTGGAAACCCATCCGCCCCATAGCCTGATACCGCTTTTCCAGGACTTGGAATATACCCGCAGCTTCCTTATCGGCAAAACGGCCCTGAGCCGTCTCAATGCCATGCAGAACGTTTCCGGCGGCTTTGGTATGTTTGACCGGGAAGTGGTCATCCGCGCAGGCGGTTACGACGGAGACTCCTTTGCCGAAGACATGGACATGGTGGCCCGTATGATTCGCTACATGTGTGACGCCGGCGAAGACTACACCGTGGTGCAGATTCCCGAGACCTGCTGCTGGACGGAAGGACCGCCCAACTTCAAAGTGCTCAACCGTCAGCGTACGCGTTGGGGCCGCGGTCTGTTCCAGTTTTTCACGGTGCACCGGGATATGGTGTTCAACAAGAACTACAGGCAATACGGACTGCTCACCCTGCCGTATATCCTTATCTTTGAACTGCTGGCCCCGGTGATTGAGTTCTCCGGCTACATCATGGTTCTCTGGCTGCTGGTGAACATGGCCATTAACTGGCACACCATCTGGATAGCCTTCCTGGGCCTCTATGTCTTTGCCCAGGCGCTGACCACCGTCATTGTGGCCTATGACCTCTATGTAGGAACGGCCTTCAAACGGAAGATGGACTACCTGTGGTTCTTCCTGGCTTCAATGCTGGAACCTATTATGTATCACCCCATCAACGTTTTCTTCTCCATCCGCGGATACATCAAGCAAATGCTGGGTACCCAGATGGTATGGGGCAACATGACCCGTAAGGGCGTGCAGTCGGCCAAACCCGCTGCGGCCCCGGCCGGCACCACGGCTCCCGCAGTGGAGAGCACGCCCCAGGAAAAGCCCGCTACCCCTGAGAATACCGGTGCGTAAGTATCTCCTCATACTGATGATGGTGGTCCTCACGGCTGCCGCTCCGCCCCAGAAGAAGGTGGTGAAGGAACTCCTGCACCGCAGGCAGTCGCCGTCGGAGTACGTGGAACAGATTACCAATTTCTTCTCCCAGCACCGTTGGGCCAAGGGAAAGGAACTGCTGGATGAGGCGCTGGAACTGTATCCGGACGACGCCCCGCTCCAATACCAGGCCGGCCGCTACTGGTGGAATGCCAAGTCTTATGACAAGTGCCGCTATCATCTGGTGAAGGCCGTGGGTATCAATTACCATTACGTGGATGCCAAGAGCATGCTGGTGAATGTTGAAGAAATCACCGGAAACTACTCCAGTGCCATCTGCTATGTGAATGAGCTTCTGGAAGTGAACCCCTACTGGAAAGGCCTCTGGCTCAGGAAGGTGGACCTGTATAAGAAGATGGGCAATTTTGAGGAGGCCAATACGCTGCTGAAGCGTCTTTCCATCATCTATCCCAACGATGCTTCCATCGACGGGGACTTCTTTGACGTTTTGGAAACAACCTATCAGCAGGCGCGGGTAAGCGGTGACCTTACCGCCGCCGAGGATGCCCTCCGGGAAATTGTTCGCATCACTCCCAATGATGCCGATTATCAGTTGGCGTATGCCAATATCCTCATCCGCAAGGGTAAAATGAACGATGCCCTGGACAACCTCATGTCGGCCGTAAATGCCAACCCCGGCAATGTGCCCCTCATCAAGAAGGCTACGGACATTCTGATGGAAACCGGCCGCAGCACGGGCGCACTGGCGCTGGTGCGCGGCCAAATGGCCCAAAACAAGTCTCCCGAACTTCGCCGCCTGTACGATGCGCTGCTCAACGAGACCGCCTACATGGAGAACGAGTCAGACCCTTATCAGCTCTATGTCCGCGTGTACAACCAGGACCACAGCATGGAATCGCTCCAGTACCTGCTCACCCAGTCGGTGAAACGCGGATACTTTGACGATGCCCTCTATTATATTAAGGAGATGCGCAAGCGCAGGGGAGAGAGCCCCCGCTGGGACATGATGGAGTACGATGTGTACACCCGGATGGGACGCACCGAGAGTGCCGCCAAGGTGATGAACGAGGCCCTGGTGAAATTCCCGGACGACTACGACATCAATCTCTCATGCAGCCGCGTACGGCTCTCTGAGGCCGGTGATGCCATGTCGGAAGAGCGTTATTCCACCGCTATCCCGCTCTTGGAATGGTTGTATAACCACACCGTAGATCCGGACCTCAAGGCCATAGCCGTCCGTCGTCTGGCCGTATGTTACCGGGAGGCCAACCTGCCTGACAAAGCCGTCGCCATGCTCAAGGAACGTCTGAAGACGGATCCGGAGTATCAGGTTACCATGGACTATGCTTCGCTGCTTGTCAAGCAGGGGAAACCTGAAGCGGCCATCCTGGCGCTCCAGGCTTCCTATAATGACGCCACGGATTCGCTGGCCGTCCAAATGCTGGGCAGTGCCATCAAGGAAACCGTTTATCCCTATGTCAAGGAGCGCTTGGAAAAAGGTGCCCTTACCGGGCTGCAGCCCCTGACAGACCTTATTTTGGCCGTAGATCCCACGGATTATTGGGGACTGCGCTATTCGCTGAGGACGGCGGAAGACCCTCTCCCGTATGCCGTACGGGGCGTTGAGGCCTATCCCGACGACCTTACCTTTCCCATCAAAGCCGCCAACGTGCTGGCCGAAAGAGGGCAGTACGATCTGGCCATTAATGTGCTCCGCGCTTATCTGGCCGATTTCCCGGCCGATGACGACCTTCAGCGTGCCTATGCAGGCATTTCCGATACCTTTGCCAATAAACTCTTCAAGGAGAAGAACTTTGACAGGGCGGAAGCGGTGCTGGATTCGGCCCTGGCGGTGCGGCCGCTGGATCCCGGTGTCCGCTATACCCGCGGGCTGGTGTATGAAAAGAACAAGCAGTGGGATTCGGCCTATGTGTACCAGCGCAATTACCAGCCTTCCGTGCTGGAAGAAGACGAGTACAAGGCCAAAATGAACGGCCTTAGGGCCCGAACCCTTCGCAACAGTGCCGATGCCGGTGTGGACCTTTTCCGCTTTTCCGGAGCCAACACGCTCATGGCCATCGCCACGGTAGGGTATGCCCATTCCTGGGCCCGGAACGAGTTCCAGGCACGCGTTAACTATACCGGCCGGGATGCCGACTGGAGTGATGATCTCCAGATGTACAACTCGCTGGGCGGCCGCGGCTTGCAGCTGATGGGAGGCTTTACCCACCACTTCGGAACGGGCTTCTCCATGGGGCTGTCGGCCGGATACGGCACCAAATATTTCCCCAAGGTGGTGGCCGATGTCACATCCACCATCCATTTCCCCCTGGATTGGGATATGGACATAGCCATGCAACTGCGCTATCTGCCGGACGAATCCGTTATGGCGGCCCTTAACCTGGGCGCAACGCACACCTGGGCGAATATGTACGCCGGCGCACGTTTTACCTCGGGTTTCCTGGACGGAAAAATCTTCTTCAACGGCAGCGCCCGTTACCGTTTTTACCCGTTTGAAGCGGGACGGACCTTTGTGGAAGTACAGGCCGGTGCGGGTACTGCACCGGAAATTTCCCTCCTCAATTACTATTACAGCAGCAATGTGTTCAATCATCTGAATTCTTTTGCTGCGGCCTCCTTCTCCTGGGCGGTCAGTTACAATCTGTCCCTCCAGCTCTCCGGTACCTGGAGCACCCTTTATAACCAGACCACCTCTGTCACTTTCCGTAACATGTTCTTGGCCCATGTCTCTGCCTCGTTTATTTTCTAGCGTGTTTGCGGCGGTAACGCTGCTGGTATCCTGCGGCAATATCGTAGGAGGCGGCAATGCCGTCCGCCAGTATTATATCCATCCCGATATCCAGGGCAGGGGCTCGGACACCAAAATGGCCGATTACCTGAAAAAGCATCTCCAGCGGCGCAGCGAGAACAATCTTTTGGACAAAGACGGGCTGGAGGTATCGGTTCATGTGGGGCCTGAGATTGGCGGGGATTTTGCCGTTTCCCATCTTCCGGGCGGTGGTTATTATCTGGCCGCGAAGGACGAACGCACCATGACCTGGCTGCTGTACCAGTTCATCAAGGAATGCGGGAAAGTGGATCCTGCCATTGAGGTGACAGACCTGCCGCCGTCCATGTTTCCCAGGAAAGATACCGTGGTCACTTTCCCCTTTGAGTACCGTGACCTGTACATGCCCACCAACCAGAACCCGGACATGACCCTCCTGCTGGCCCTGCATAACCTGGAGATGGACTGGGGAATCTGGGGACATAACCTTTCCCGTGTGCTGGGCGGCAGCGGCGACCTGTCCGGCGGTTACCGCAACATGGACCAGGAACTCTTCGCCCGTGATGCCAACGGGATTGTGCACCAGAGTCAGTTCTGCTTCTCGTCTGACCGTCTGCTGGAGCTTACGGAGCAGTATATCATCGATCAGTATGGGGACGGGGAGAAAGTGCCGTATCCCATGACCATCGGCCCCAATGACAATGGCTATGTCTGTCTTTGCCGCCGCTGCGAGCTGGCGGGAAACACCAAGACCAATGCCATGCCGGCCGTTTCCAAGTTCGTGGAGCGCCTGGCGGCCCGTTTTCCGCACCATACGTTCTTTATCCCCGCTTACGCCACTACGTCTTCAAAACCGGACCATATCCTCCCGTCCAATGTGGGCATTTTCCTGTCGGCCATCGATTATCCGCGTGTATGGAACGATGACCAGTCGGCCAAGGCACGGGATTTCTTCAATTTGCTGAACAGCTGGAAAGAAGTTACGGAGAATGTCTATATCTGGGATTACGTCTGTAATTTTGACGACTATCTGTCTCCGTATCCCATCCTGTATGTGATGCAGGAACGCTTCCGCCGTTACCGTGAGATGGGTGTGAAGGGAGTGTTCCTCAACGGGTCCGGCTATTTCTACTCTATGCAGCAGGAAATGTACAGCTTCCTGCTGGCCAACCTGCTGGTGAATCCCGATGCCGATATTGAGCGCATGGTAAACGAGTATTATTCCGATGCCATGCCCAATGTGGGCAGTTTCTATGCCACTGTGGTGATTCAGATGGAGCAGCATGCACGCCGCGCAGGAACGGAGCTGCCGCTCTATGGAGGCATGGACGAAGCCCTGCGTTCTTATCTTTTCGAGAAAGAATTCCGCGAGTTCTATACGGTTTTCCTGCGGGCGGCCGATATGCAGATGACCCATCGTGAAAGGGTTATCTACGACAAAACCCGCCAGTTCCTCTCCTTCTCTTTCCTGGAAATGTGCCGCCTCAGGGGCCTGGGTTCCGGCGGCTTTGCAGAGCTCATCGGCGACGAATGGGTGGTGAAACCGGAGGTATGGTCGGCCGTGGAGGACCTGAAGCTGTATACCCCGGAAGATGACCTTTACATTCTCACCGACAATGAATACGCTTCTCCCGACCACATGGACCGCGTGAACGAATCCGGTATTTATGTGGCCGATTACGAGAATGAAGTGGGGCTGTGGCTCACCTCCCAGCAATGGATGCGGGACCAGCTCCTGAGGCATCCGTTGAAAGTGCATTATGACGGCCTTACGGAAACCACCACGCGGCTTACCGACGGCGTTGCCGGCATCTCCCAGAACTACCACTGGGGCTGGCAGGTGTATCCGCAGGCCGGTCTGGTGATAGAGCTTCCGGGCGAAGCCATGAGCGGCAAGTCCGGTGAATTTGTCACGTCCTTCCTCAACAGCGAGCGGCACCGCATGTCGCCGCCCTCCGCCGTGGAAGTGTGGGCCGATGGCCGCAATGTGGGCGTGCTTCGCAAGGAAGGCCTGGCCGATTACTTCGATGAAGGTGAGCGGGTGATTTTCCGCGGAGCCGTGAGTCTGGGCCGCGCAGAGCATGTTGAGCTGCGCATTGTTCCTTCCCACACACGTAATCTGGGTATCGATGAAATTTATTTCCGCTAATATGAAAAGGGGCCTTCTTCTGCTTCTGCTGGCGGCGTTTTCCCTCGCCGGCTGTGTACGGCGTGTGCAGTATACCACGGTGGAAATCAAAGACCCCGTCCGCCACTATTATCCCATCCTGCAGGGACAGGAACTGACGGTGATTGTGCGCCTGAACAATACCGGAAAGGTGCCGCTGGTGGTCAGGGACATTCAGCCTTCCTGCGGTTGCATTATCCTGGAAAGCGACCATGAGATGGTGGTACCTCCGGATCGTTTCATGTTTGTGACCATGAAATACGACAGCCGCAAGAATGTGGGGAAGGCCGAGCATGCCATCCGTTTCTGGGGCAATATCTCGCCCGACGGCATGGCCGAAATGCGCTTTGACGTGAATGTGGTGCCGGATGCCTCATATCACCACGACTATGAGGAGTTGTACGACAAAACCGAATCGGCCAAACGGCTCAGGGATTTTGTGGACGGAACCGGAAGTGAAACAGGCTTAGGCTATTACGTGGACCGTTAATATTTTTGTTGAAAACTTTTCTGAAGTTTTATTGGAGAAGGTTTGTTTTAAAAAATTTTATTATATACCTTTGCACGGTCATGATAGGCCTGAAGGGAAGTGATAATACTTTTTACAAACCTATTACTCTATGACAAAACAAGCGAAAGCTTTGACCTTGGGTCTCCAGCACATGTTTGCCATGTTCGGAGCCACCGTATTGGTACCGGTCATCACCGGACTTTCCATGAGTGCCACCTTGCTTTTTGCAGGTTTGGGCACTTTAATTTTTCACCTTCTCACCAAGATGCGGGTACCGGCCTTCCTGGGCTCGTCCTTTGCCTTCCTGGGCGGCTACGCAGCGGTAGTGTCCATGGGAACCTCACAAGGACTCAGCGCCTCGGAATCTTTACCTTATGCCTGCATCGGAGTTTTTTCGGCAGGCATAATTTATTTTGTGCTGGCGGGGCTCTTCGCCGCTTTCGGCACCCGGAAGGTGATGCGCTTTTTCCCGCCCATCGTGACGGGTCCCATCATCATTGCCATCGGCCTCACCCTGAGCGGCAGCGCCATCGGCAACTGCAACCAGAACTGGTGGATTGCCCTGCTGGCCATCGCCATCATCATTGTCTGCAACATCTGGGGGAAGGGGATGATCCGGATTATTCCCATCCTGCTGGGCGTGCTGGGTTCTTACCTGGTGGCGGCTTGCTTCGGCCTCTGTGACTTCTCTTCCGTTAATGAGGCGGCCTGGGTGGGCCTTCCTTTCCAATGGGAGAATACGGCCTTCCACGTGTTCCGAAACCCCAACTGGGGACTTATTGTGAGTGCGGTCATTGCCATTGTTCCCATTTCGCTGGCCACCATGATGGAACATATCGGCGACATGTGCGCCATTTCGTCCACCACCGGAGAGAATTATCTGGAGAATCCGGGCCTGCACCGTACGCTCATGGGCGACGGCCTGGCCACCATGGTGGCTTCCCTGTTTGGCGCTCCGGCCAATACCACCTATGGCGAGAACACAGGGGTGCTCAACCTCACCAAAGTGTATGACCCGCGTGTCATCCGCATTGCGGCCGTATATGCCATCATCCTCAGCTTCTGTCCCAAATTCAGTGCCCTCATCGGATGCATGCCGGCGGCCACCATCGGCGGGGTATCGCTGGTGCTGTACGGTATGATTTCGGCCGTGGGTGTTCGCAATATCGTGGAGAATCAGGTAGATT
The DNA here is from genome assembly GCA_017934185.1 of Bacteroidales bacterium. Classification (GTDB taxonomy): domain Bacteria; phylum Bacteroidota; class Bacteroidia; order Bacteroidales; family UBA932; genus Cryptobacteroides. The sequence goes on from JAGBJY010000060.1 coordinate 13,123, forward strand.
TTACCAAGAGCCGGAATGTGATTATTGCGGCCCTTATCCTGGTGCTCTCCATTGGTATCAAGTATGGCGCCAACGATGCTATTTCGCTGGGATTCACTTCTTTAAGCGGTCTGGCCGTGGCGGCTCTCGTGGGTGTTTTCCTCAATGCCGTCTTGCCCGGCAAGGACTATGAGTTCGGTGCCAACCCCAGCGGAGACAAAGCGGTGGATTTTGAAATCAATCCCTCCTTGAGAAAATAGATCCTTCACTGCGCTTAGGATGACACTTGTCATTCTGAGCGAAGCGAAGAATCTGTAGTTATAATATACATCATTCATAAACTACGTTTTATGGTTAAAAAAACTATTTTTGCCACTGCCTTTGCAGCACTTGCCTTTGCCCAGGTGGCCGGGGCCCAGACCAATCTTCAGGTGTTCTACGATTTCGGAAAAGACCGTGGACACGTAACTACCACCCTCGAAGGGTTCTACAATGACAATTGGGGAAACACCTTCTTCTTCATTGACTACGACTACAAAGGACTCAATGCCGACAAGAAGAACGTAACCCCTTCCAGCACTTACTTCGAGATTGCCCGCTGCTTCAATTTCTGGCACAATGTTCCCGTTCTTAACGGATTCAGCCTGCAGCTCGAATACAATGGCGGTTTGCTGATTGGTGCTCCTCAGGTGATTCCTGACGGGTCCTATACCGGTTATGGCATCAACCATGCCCTCCTTGCCGGTGTGGATTATTTCATTCACAGCAATGACTATAAGAATACCCTCAACCTGAAGGTATTGTACAAGAAAATCCTTGGAGCAACAAGCAAGGTTCCCATGCAGTTTACCGTAGTGTGGGGTCTGCAGGACCTGTTTGGCCTCCAGGGACTGCGTTTCAGCGGCTTTGCCGATTTCTGGTGGCAGGACCAGTTCCTCTTCCCTTGGGCCGACGATGCAGCCATGGGTTACCGTGACTTCGCCCAGGGTGAGAATACCTCCGTCACCTTCATTTCCGAGCCTCAGCTCTGGTACAATGTGGGCCAGTGGTTCGGCTGCCCCAACTTAAACATTGGCGGTGAGCTGGAGCTCAGCGTGAACTTCGGCACCCTCAAGGGCTTCCGTGCCCGTCCCTGCCTTGGTGCCAAGTGGGTCTTTTAATTAGGAGGAACGCATCATGAAACCTGCTTTTGAAAAACTTTTCGGCTTCGACTCTGCCAAGCATTCCGTCAAGACTGAGATTTTTGCCGGCATCACCACCTTCCTTACCATGGCCTATATCCTGGCCGTTAACCCCGGTATCTTCAGCGCCCTTGAAGGCATGCCCGCCGGCAGCGTTTTCACTGCTACCGCCCTGGCCGCCATCATCGGTACCCTGGTCATGGCCCTTTACGCCAAAAAACCCTTCGCCCTGGCTCCCGGCATGGGCCTCAATGCCTTCTTTGTGTACACCGTTTGCCTGGGGATGGGGTATACCTGGCAGTTTGCCCTTACCGCTGTGCTCCTGGAAGGTATCCTCTTCATTATCCTCACGCTCACGAAGGTTCGCAGCTGGCTGCTGAACGCCATTCCCGGAACGCTCAAGAAAGCCATTGGCGCCGGTATCGGCCTTTTCATCGCTTTCATCGGCATGCAGAATGCGGGAATCATCGTGAACAATGACGCCACTCTGGTAAGCCTCGGAAAGATTACGGAAGGGACGGCGCTGCTGGCTATGATCGGCCTGTTTATCACCGCCGGTCTGGTGATGGCTAAAGTGCGAGGCGGCATCCTCTGGGGCATTCTGGCCACTACCATCATCGGCCTATTCATCAAGGACCCTGCAACGGGCACAGCTATCACTAAGCTCAACGGCTTCATGTCCGTTCCTGACAGTGTCCAGCCCATTTTCTGCAAGTTCGAATGGAGCCAGGTGCTGTCCCTGGACATGCTGGTGGTGGTTTTCACCTTCCTGTTCATAGATATGTTTGACACCATGGGTACCATCATCGGCGTGCATCAGGGGGCAGGTCTTGTCCCGGAGGGCAACCGCCGCGACGACATTCCTGACATGGAAAAGATGTTCCTGGCCGATTCCATCGCCACCGTGGCCGGTGCCTGCCTGGGTACTTCCACCACTACCACTTACGTGGAAAGCGCCTCCGGAGTAGGCGAGGGCGGCCGTACCGGTCTTACCGCCTTCTCCACCGCCGTGTGCTTTGTGCTGGCCCTTTTCTTCAGCCCGCTGTTCCTGGCCATTCCCGGCGCCGCCACCGCTCCCGCCCTCATCGTGGTGGGCGTAATGATGATGCCTTCCGTGGCCCGCATTCACTGGGACGACTACTGCAAGGCCATTCCGGCATTCATCACCATCATTATGATGCCGCTGGCTTACAGCATTTCTGACGGTATCCTGCTGGGTGTGATCTCCTATGTAGCTTGCCATGCCGTGGCCGGCCGCTTCAAGGACATCTCCATCACCATGTGGGTGCTGGCCGTGCTGTTCATCTGCAAGTACATCTTCATTTAAGCTCCGCCGGCAGTATCGGCCTATGGCTTATCGTCTTTAGGTCGCCTTGCTGGTTTGCTTAAGTTGCTGTAATACAGTCGTTTACATAAAAACAGTAAGCAATATTTGCTTACTGTTTTTATGTAAACGCTTGAATGTGAATGGATTGCGCTTTTCGCTCTTGGAACAGGAATGAAGCGGCGGCAAGGCCGATGGAGATTGCGCCGATTTTTTGTATCTTTATGCCGATGAAACGACTGAGTATGCTCATGGCCGTGCTGCTTGTGGGAGTGCAGGCGCTGGCGCAGAACCGCTTTGCGGCTGATTCTGAGGAAATTACCTATATCGGCAGGGTGCTAAGGACAGAGGACGGCGCCGTAAAGGCCGATTGGTCCGGCACCACCGCCGTTGTCAGTTTTCAGGGCAAGGGCTTGACGCTGCACTTTGACGAAGCCCGGCTGGATTATCTCAACGTCTGGATTGACAAAGAGCCGGGCGTGGAGGCCGATGCTGTCCTCAAGCTGGAAGGCCGGGGGGCTGTGGAGCTCTGCACTTTCAAGAAAAAAGGCACGCATACGGTGTATCTCCAGAAACGTACGGAAGGGGAGACCGGATGCATCACTTTCCTGTGCTTTGAAACCGACGGCACACTGCTGCAGGCGCGTCCCTGGAAGGAGCGCGTGATTGAGGTCATCGGCGATTCCTATACCTGCGGCTATGGCGTGGAAGCCCCCGGACGGGACTGCCCTGCCATCCCCGAGGAAGAGAACTGCAACAAGAGTTATTCCGGCATCCTGGGCCGTTTTTTTGAGGCCGATGTGGTGAGAGTGTCGCACTCCGGCCGGGGCATTGTCCGCAACTACAACGACGGCGACCCTGCCCAGACCATGCCCGTCCGTTACCTCCGCACCCTGGACCAGGAGGCCGAGCCCCGGTGGGAACCTTCCTATCGGCCCAATATTGTAGTTATCTATTTGGGAACCAATGACTTTTCTGTGGGAAAACAGCCTTCCATGGGCGCCTGGCTAAAGGCCTATAAGACCCTTCTGGAAGCCATCCGCGCCAATTACGGCCCCGAGGTGCCCATCCTCTGCGTGGCCTCCAACGCCGATACCCTCCTGGCCGATTATGTGAAGGCCGTAGCTACCCAAAGCGGCGTTCCTAATGTCCATTGGACAGCCATATATACCAAGGGCCACAACGATACCACCGAGCTGGGCGCCGCCTGGCATCCGAACTACCAGGGCATGCGAAAAGTGGCCAGCCTCATGGCTCCTTATGTGGCTACCCTTACCGGTTGGGAGCTGCCGCTGAAACCGGTGGAATAGCTTATCGCTTGTAAATGGTAAAGCGCCAGGTGATGCCGATGTCCAGGTTGTGGAGGTCGTCGTGGTTGTCGCGGAAGTAGGCCAGGTGCAGGCGCAGGCGGTCGTTTCCCAGCGGGAAGAACTCCAGCCCGGCGCCGCCGTAGAAGTAGTCGTTGCCGGCCGGGAGGATGAGGTTGTAGGACACGCCATCGGCATCTACATTGGCGGTAGCGTTGCGTTCATACCCCACCTTGGTGCACAGGTTCCACTTTCCCAAGGACAAAATGGCCTTGCCGATAAGGCTCCAGTCGGAGAACAGTTTCTGCGGCTGGTTCGCGTGGAAACGGTTGATGTAGTCGATATCCACCACTAGCGGACCTAGGAGGAACTTGTTGCCCAGGCACACCCAGTTGAGTTTTCGGTGCAGCTCATCCTCTACCAGGTTGTAGCTCCAGATGGTTTTCCACCAGGATGTGAAGTGGCCGTTCCAGTACAGGTTGTAGCAGTATGCGTCCTGGGTGCCGGGGGAAACGGGGGAGGGGCAGAACTGCAGCACAATGTCCTGACCTTCCGCCGGCGTGAAACAGGCATTGGCGCCAAAGGCATAATACTGGTAGAAGCCGTTGCTGAAAGCCCCGTAGTAATATACGTCAATGGGCGGTGAATCAATTTCATAGCCGCCGATGAGGATGGCCTGTTTGCCGAAGGTGAAGGAAAACTTGGGGGTGGCCTGCCACTTGAGCCAGAGGAAGTCGGTGGCGTTGAAGGGGTTCTTCTCGTCAATCTTCTTGTTCAGGCGCTGGCGCACGCGGAAGGAAAGGGTCCGGCTGAGCTGGCCGGTCATGTGAAGGTTCAGATACTCACCCTGGAAATGGGTATTGTATTTTCCTTCCCGCACTTCCTGGTGGAAGGATGCACGGGTGTCCATCCAGATTTCATCGATATGCGTATTCTGCGCGCTGGCAAGCGGCATGGCCAGGGCCAGGAGCCCCATCACTGACAGCAGTCTTTTCATGTGTTATCCGTTATGCTTTACAAAGATAGACAAAGCAGCGCATTTTTTCTCAAAATTTTGTAAATTTGGGAAAAATATCATCTGACCTATGAAAAGAATCCTGAGCCTTGTAGCCGCTATGCTGATGTTAAGCTCCTGCGGCGTCGTATCCAATCTGAATTCTGAGCGTCTCCTCACGGGAGGCATGTATGCCCTCCAGGCCCTCACCCTTTCCGATGAGCAGGTAGAAGCCTATGTGTCCCAGTACATTGCCCAACTGGATGCCCAGAGCAAAGTGCTGCCGGAGTCCAGCCCCTACACAAAGCGTCTTCGCAATCTCACCAAAAACCTGGACGGTGTAAACGAAAAACCGCTCAATTTCAAGGTATATCAGGAAAATGAAGTGAATGCCTTTGCCTGCGCCGATGGCAGCGTACGCGTGTATACAGGCATTATGGACGCCATGACGGACAATGAACTGCTGGGTGTTCTTGGCCACGAAATGGGCCACGTCGCCCTGCATCATACCCGCAAGCAGATGCAGAAATCCATGCTCACATCGGCCGCTCTGCAGGGCCTGGCCTCTACCGGCGACAAGATGGCTGCCCTTACCGATTCCCAGTTTGGCGCCCTTGGCGAGGTAATTATGAACGCCAAGTTCTCCCGCGACATGGAAACCGAAGCCGATGACTATGGCTACAACTATCTCTGTGAGGCCGGTAAGAACCCCTGGTCCATGGTGCAGTCCTTCGAAAAGCTTCAGAAACTCTCCGGCAGCAGCCAGAGCAGCGCCGTGACCAATCTGTTCTCTTCCCACCCCAACACCCAGGAGCGCATCAACCACATCTCCCAGCGCTGCCTGCAGGATGGTTACAAGCGTCCTTAACCAAGGGAAACCACTGCATCGGCGCGCTGGACTACACGCTCGCGGTGGGAAATAAAGAGGATGGTCTTCTGACCGTGATAACTGCTGTAGAGATTCTGCAGCAGTTTTTCTTCTGTGGCCGCGTCCAGGGCCGATGTGCTCTCGTCCAGGATAAGGACACCGCCGGGGCGGAGGAGGGCACGGGCGATGGCGATGCGCTGGGCCTGCCCTTCGCTGAGGCCGGACCCCACTTCGCCGCAGGGCGTGTCCAGGCCTTGCGGCAAATCAAAGACAAAGCCCGCCATGGCCGTTTCCAGGGCACTTTTCATCTCCGCTTCGCTGGCCTCGGGACGGGCCAGTTGCAGGTTGCTGCGGATAGTCCCGCTCAGCAGGGAATTGCCCTGAGGAATGTACATGAAATTGCTGCGAAGGCGGCTCCCTGCCGTTTCTCCGCCTACCGTAATCCTGCCTTCCGAAGGTTTCAGGAGGCCCAGGATGAGCCGGATGAGGGTGCTCTTCCCGATGCCGGTGGCGCCGGCAATCACGGTCATGGCGCCGGGGGCAAAGGAACAGGAGAAGTTCTTTAGAACAGGCTCAGAAGTGCCTGGATATGCGTAACTTACATTGTCAATAATAATCTCCGGCGCGCCCTGCAGGTGGATGGGGGTACCCTTGGGCTCCTCTTCCAGCTCTTCCAATTCCTGCAGGCGGTCCAGGGAAGTGAGGGCCGTAATGAAGGCGGGCACCTGGCGTCCGAACTCGGCAATGGGGCGCTGCACCTGGCTCACCAGTTGCAGGAAAGCCGTCATCATGCCGTAAGTGACGGTGCCGTGAAGGATACCTACAATGCCCCAAATGAAGGCTGCAGCATGGCCGGCCTGGAACCCCAGGAACATTAATCCGCGCGCTACCGCATTGTAGTTAAGCCGTTTGCGGGTGTTGTCTTCAACATCTTCTTGAATCCAGCCGAACTTCTCCAGTACCCGGTCTATATTGGTAAGGGTAAGCACCAGTACCCGGTGCTGGAGGCTCTCCTGCATGAGCTGCTGCAACTCGCTTTCCCGTGCACGGATGGCAGCCATGAGTTTTCGCAGTTGCCGGAAGAACAGCTTGGAGCCGAAGACCGCCGCCCCCATGAGAATCACAAGCACCCACAGCAGATTGGGGGCCAGGGTGAGTAAATAGGCCGATGCCGCCAGCAGCTGGAGCAGGGTAAGGACGATGCCCGGGATGCGGGCACTCAGCAGTTCGGCTACCACGCGGATGTCTTCTTCCAGGCGGTTCACCGTGTCGCCGGAGAGGAAGCGTTCGCGTCCGTCCCATCGGCTCTTAATCACGTGGGAGAAAAGCTCCAGGCGCAGGATGTTCTGGCACTTTACCTGATTGTAGGCTTCCCACCAGTTGCCGGCGATAAGGGTAACCAGCTGAACCAGCAGGATGCCCACAAACAGGCCGATGGCAGGTCCCAGGGGATCGGGGCTTTGCCGGGTGGCAATGTCCACCAGGTATTTGCTGGCCCAGATAAAGGAGAGCGATGCCGCGATGCGCACTACGCCCAGGGCCAGGGTTACCCACATCCTCCACCGGACAGGGTAGGACATGGCCCATAGGGCTTTCATGCTGTCGCGGAAATTGTGCATTATTCGGCCACTCCTTGTTCCATCCAAATGGCCAGCAGTTTGTCTACATCGGCGGCGGCCTGCTCCTCGCTTACCTCATAGCGTTCCAGCAGCAGCTTCACCAGGTCTTCGCGGGTGAAGTCTTTGCCCGAAACGGCCTCCCAAAGGTACGCGGCGCTCTCGTTGAGGCTTAGCATTTTGTTGAAATTCACTTGGGCCAGGCCTTCCCCCACCACAATATGTTCTCCCAGCAGGGTTCTCAGGGTAAATCCGTCTTTAATGCGCATTATAACAAAAATGTTAATATAAATAACTTAAATGTTTTACTTTTTGATATTGAGCGGTTTACAAGAACAATCTCCGGTAAATGCCCAAGATATAGCGCCGAAAGGGTTTTAGTGCACGCCACCACTTGCCTTTGCCCGGGACCACGGTTCTGCGGCCCTTTTCAATGGCGGTGACAGTGCCCAGGACGTCAGCCTTGGTGCAGGATTCGGTGCCCTGCAAGTTGCCGTCTCCCATGAGCGTGAGCTTTTCGCCGTCCACCCGGATAATCCGGTGCAGGACGTAGTGTCCCGGCAGGCGGACCAGCACAATATCGCCCACTTGAACGTCCGGAAACTTTTGGAGTTTTACGCTGTCTTTTCCGCCTCGTATGAAAGGGAGCATGCTGTAGCCCAGCGGGGTGAAACTCACCTCTCTTCCCTCGGCCATGAAGGAAGCGGCCTGTTCCAGGAGAATCTCGTTGGCGACTACTTTTTTATCCATGTACGGTCTTGTAGCAAAGGCGCGCTGCGGCTTCGTCGGGCAGGCAATCCAGCACATAGCAGGGGAGAGTGCCCACCAGGCCTTCCAGGGTGCGGTGCCAGCCATCGGCCAGGGTTTTGAAAGGACGGAACGAGGAGGCCGAGGCCATGAGCGATGCGTAAGCCTCCAGTCCGCCCAGGCGCTCTATCTTATTGAAGGGGGCCTGGCGGATGCGCACAACGGCGCCGGCAGGCACGTCCTGGGCCTTGTAGCAGGGCGTTTTGCCGCTCCAGGGACTGCCGTACACGCGGGCGCTCCCGTCCGGCATCAGGCGCAGGATGGGGTTGTCGTCGTTCAACAGCTCCGTTCCCGGGATGTGCTTGAGCCAGAGCTTGCTGTGCGTGCTTTTTCCGGTGCCGCTCTTGCCCAGGAAAAGGTAGCCTTTTCCGTCATTCATTACCACCGAGGAGTGCATTTCCAGGATGCCATGACCGGCCGATGTAAAGGCGAACAGCAGCATGAGGCTGTTGTTCAGGGCAAAGCTTTCCTCCACGCCGAACATTTGGAGCCGGGCCTCTTTGAAATCCGGGGAGGTGCGGAGTTCGGCCGCAACAGGCTGGGCCGGCAGCGGACGCATGCGGAAGCGCCATCCCTCAGGAATCTGTTCGATTGCGATTTCCGGGAAACCGGGACCGTCGTCGGTTTTGAAAACGGGTTTCCCCAGTACGGGCTGGAAGCGCTCCACCACCGTAAGGGTAAAAAGAAGTGGAGCCTCCTCAGCACTGAGGAAAGGCTCCAAATTACTCAATCGCGGGAAATCTCCGGCGATGACAAAACGATGGCCGGCCACCGAATATGCCAGGGTTTCAGGCATTTATTCTGTTTCGGGGGCCAGGGTGGAGTAGACGTTGGTCACGTCTTCGTCGTCTTCCAGCAGGCCGGTGAGTTTGTCAAGGGTTGCGCGCTGTTCCGGGGTGACTTCCTTCAAATCCACGTTGGGAATCTGTTCGAAGCCACCGGAGATGAGCTCATAGCCCTTTTCTTCAATGTACTTCTGGATTTGGCCGTAGGCGGTGTAGTCTCCGTAGATGGAGATTTCCACGGTTACGTTCTCGTCCTCGTCTTCCACTTCCTGCTTGAACACTTCTTCGGCGCCGAAGTCAATGAGTTCCAGCTCAAGTTCGTCTACGTCAATGGGTTTGGCAGGGTCTTCCTTGATGCGGAAAACGCATTTGTGGTCAAACATGAAGGCCACGGAACCGCTGGTTTGCAGCGAACCGCCGCACTTGGTGAAGTAGCTGCGGACATTGGCCACGGTGCGGGTGTTGTTGTCCGTTGCGGCCTCTACCAGATATGCAATACCGAAGGGGCCGAAGCCTTCGTAGATGATCTCCTTGAAGTCGCCGGTCTTGGCCTCGGTGGCTTTCTTGATGGCGCGCTCGATGTTCTCTTTGGGCATCTGCTCGGCCTTGGCCTCCGCGATGAGGGCGCGAAGGCGGGGGTTGCCGGTAACCTCGGCGCCGCCCTGTTTGACGGCGATGGTGATTTCCTTCCCTAATTTCGTGAAGGTTTTGGCCATGTGGCCCCAACGCTTCATCTTGCGTTCCTTGCGGAATTCAAATGCTCTTCCCATAATTATTCGGCGCTTTCAAGACGGGTGATGTACTTGTCAATTTCCATGGCCTCGGGTGCATTGCCCCAGAGGTTCTTGATGTCCTTGTAGTAGCCAAGGGCCTCTTCCGGCTTACCGGCGGCCTCTGCAGCAGCACCGGCCTTGAGGAGGTAGGCGGCGGCAAAAGCGTTGTCGGTGGTTTTGGCGGCCTTGGTGAACCAGTTAACGGCAGTGCTGTAGTCTTCCAGCTCAACATAGGCATCGCCGATGCAAGCCTGTGCGCGGGCCTGAAGGATGGGGTCTTTGCCGCTGTATTTCTTCAGGGAAGCGATGGCATCCTCGAAGGCGCCGGTCTGGAGCTGGGCGATACCTGCATACAGGTAAACGGCCTCACCGGCCTTGGACCCATACTGGGAAATGATGTCAAGGAGGCCGAGGGAATTGTCGTCGCCGCTGAGGGCAAGCTCGTATTCACCGGCATCGAACCAACGCTCGGCCTGGGCCAGCTGGTTGGTAGCTTCGGCCTTCTTGGGCTGAAGGATGAAACGGTTGTAGGCCAGAATGGCCAGGGCGATAACGAGCACTGCAATGACGCAGCCATAGATGAGTTTGCCGTTCTCCTTGAAGAACTGTTCGGTTTTGGAGACGGCCTGGGCTACGTTTTCCTGGCGCACTTCCTCCTGTGTTTTGGTAACTTTTGCCATAAATATTTGAATCTTTAATAATTATCACAAAGTGCCCGCGTATATGCGGTTCAGCCTGCAAATTTACACATTTTTTCTTATATTTGCAATCTAATCCGTAAGCACTTGTATGCCCATTTTAAAGAAAATAGTTGTCCAGGATTTCCGGAACATCGCTTTCCAGGAAATGAGCTTCTCGCCCAATGTGAACTGCATCAGCGGTAACAACGGGGAAGGAAAGACCAACCTGCTGGATGCCATCTATTATCTTTCCATGACCAAGAGCGCCTTTCCGGCCCCGGACCGCTGCAATTTCCGCTACGGGACAAGCGGTTTCACCCTTGGGGGCACTTACGCCATGGAAAACGCTCTGGAATCGCGCTTCTCCATCAAGGTGCAGGAAGGGGAGAAGAAACTCATCCGCGACGACAAAGCCTATGCCCGGCTGGGGGAGCATATAGGGGAATTGCCCGTGGTGATGGTTTCGCCCGGAGACAGTGCCCTGGTCAGCGAATCCGGGGAGGAGCGCCGCCGCCTTTCCAATGCAGTGCTCTCGCAGATGGACAGGGAGTATATGGCTGCTGTTCAGGCCTATACGCGGCTGCTGGCCCAGCGCAACAAGATTCTGAAAGAGCAGGTCCCGGACCCTTCGCTGCTGGAAGTGCTGGATGCCCGCATGGCAGCCCATGCCGGCAGAATCTATGCTGGAAGGGAAGATCTCGCCCGCCAGCTGCAGCCGGTGGTGGCCCACTATTACCGGCTCATTTCCGGCGGTGCGGAGGAAGTGGCCATCGGCTATAAGTCAGACCTTGCCCAGGCTACGCTGCAGGACGTTTTTGCCTCCCATAGGGAGCGGGACCTTGCCATGGGATACACTACGGCCGGTGTGCAGCGGGACGACTTCCTCTTCTCCATGAACGGCCATCCCATCCGCCGCGCGGGTTCCCAAGGGCAGCTGAAGAGTTTCCTGGTGGCCCTCAAATTCGCCCAGTACGAGATTATGAAGCGCCGCTACGGCTTTGCGCCCATGCTGTTGCTGGACGATGTTTTTGACAAATTGGACCTGGGGCGCATCTCCAACCTCATCGGCATGGTGGCCGGGGCTGATTTCGGCCAGATTTTCATTACGGACACCGACGCTGCCCGTCTTTCGTCCATCGTAGACCGCCTTACGGAAGACCGGGCCTATTTTACCGCTGCAGGAGGGGCTTTTGAGCGCAATGCCTGATCCGGTTCGCATCCACAGGAAAGAGGCCGTGGGCATGGACAAGGTGGTGGAGCAGTTCATCCGTCAGATGAAAATCACCGCCGGCCTCAATACCCAGCGCATCTTTGAAGCCTGGGACGCCTGCTCCGGCGCCGGTCCCTATACCCTCAAACGCTTTTTCCGGGACGGAAAACTGTATATCACCCTCAATTCTTCCGTGCTGAGAAGCCAGCTGTTTCTCCAGAAAGACCTGCTGGTGGAAAAGATGAACGCCTACCTCTCGCAGGATGCCCTTTTTGTTAAAGATTATCCCAAAGTGGGCTATATCCGCCAGCTGATTCTCAAATAGCTTGCTTATCTCATGGATATTGCCTACATTTGTAAGACCAAATATACACTAAAACCCATGAATACAGCCGTTCTTACAGCCAAGTACTCCTTTTCAAGCTACAAGACCTATCTGGCAGCCGCCCTCTTTATTGTGGGAAATATTGTTGTGCCGCAGCTTTGCCACCTGATCCCTAATGGCGGTCTTATGCTGCTGCCCATCTATTTCTTTACGCTGGTGGGCGCCTTCACCTGCGGATGGAAGGTGGGTATCCTGACGGCTGTGCTTTCCCCGCTGGTGAACTGCGTCCTCTTCGGGATGCCTCCTGTGGCTTCTTTGCCGGCTATTTTGTTCAAATCCCTTGCCCTTGTGGGGGCTATTGCCCTTGTGAGCAAGAAGATGGATTTTTCCCTGCTTTCAGTGGCCATAGCAGTACTCTCCTACCAGTTGGTGGGGATGGCGGCAGAATTCCTCATGGAGCCCAATCTCATGCATGCCCTGCAGGACATCCGCATCGGCTGGCCCGGCATGCTTTTCCAGCTTGTGGGGGGCTATTTTGCAGTAAAGGGGCTTTCTAAATGGCTGGCATCCTAAAGAGTTTCCTTTTCCCGCCGGATTTTTATGCCGACGATGTCCGTGATATCGCCCTCATTTGTATTTCCCGCTATGGGGAGCGGGAATGGAAAACCATTGTCCTGACCAACGAGATTCACGGCCATCTGGGCATTTACTCCACCCTGGGAGCCAAAATGGGCCTCCGTGCCCTTGAACTCCTGGAGGAATCCGGCATGGGGGACCAGCCTGTCTCTGTGCTTTCCTTTGCGGGTTCCCAGCCGCCGGTCAGTTGTTTCAACGACGGCTTGCAGGTATCCACGGGCGCATCCCTGGGCCATGGACGCATTCGGATAGCCGATGACCCCGTAAAACGTCCCTCAGCGCAGTTCTGCTGTGGGGACAAGTGCTTCACCTTGAGCCTGAAAACCGAGTATGCGGCGCAAATCGGCCGGGATATCGAGCAAGGCGTTGCCCTTTACGGGCATACGGAGCCTTACTGGCAATATGTGCGCGAACTGGCCCTCAAATACTGGAAAGCGTGGGACCGAAGGGAGATTTTCTTAGTATCGGCCGTTAAATAGGCAGCCAGACTGAGCAGCGCAAGGGGATGGAGCCAGCCCACGATGCGAAGCAGAGGATGCAGACAAAGGGAAGCATCATATACACCTTGTACAGAATGCTGGAGGCCTTTCCACCGATGAGCATGGCGAAGGTGCGGATTCCGGCGGCCGCATCGGTCTCAATGTCCACGGTGTTATTGGCATGCAGCACCGAAACCGTGATAAGGCCCAGGGGCACAGCCAGTACCCCGGCATCCCAGACCACCGAACCGGTGGCGGCCACGCTGCTGCCAAGGACGATGAGGACGCCGAAAATGAGGAAAATGTCCAGGTCGCCCAGGGCGTGATATTTCAGGAAGGAATAAAGCAGGGTGAGCAGGACGCCAACCCCGCTCAGTCAAGCGTAATGCTCTCGATTCTGAGGCGCAGGGTTCCGGCGGGGACATGGGCCTCGGCTATTTCTCCCACCTTCTTGCCCATGAGGGCAGCGCCGATGGGGGATTTCAGCGAAATCTTGCCGGCCTCAAGGTTCATTTCGTGGGGGCTCACAATCTGGAAACGCATTCGGGCATTGGTAGCAAGGTTCGTGAATTCTACCTGGCTCAGGAGGCATACGCGGTCTTTAGGGAGAACGTCCGGGTCTACCACGCGGGCATGCTCCAGAATCTTTTGCAGGAAACGGATGCGGCTGATGGTCTTCCCCTGGATGCGCCGTGCTTCACGGTATCCGGCATTCTCACTGCGGTCTCCTTGGGCGCTGGTTTCCGCGAGGTCTTCCTGCACTTTGGGGTACACCTCTTCAATGAGGTGCTTCAGCTCGGCGGCAATCTCGTCGTATCTTTGTTTTGACAGGTATTCCATACAGTGATTGTGAAATGGAAGCTGCTAACAGTCAATGATTTATGCAATAGTGTCTATGTAAAACTGCATAGACGCTATTGCATAACATGCTTGTAATCAATTAATTGCATTTCGCGTTTCAAGGCGACTGACCCCGGCATCGGCCACGATATAGCCTACGCCGTTGAGGATAATGCCGATACCGATGAGGGTGGAAAGCGTTGCAGCCGTGACATCCGGATTGCGGAGGACCAGGGCTACCAGCAGGGCGCCTGTCAGTTTAGTACTTGTTTTCATACGAAATGGTTTTATCGTAAGACAAATATAAAAAAAATCGATGAAACCTGTATTAAGAAATTGTTAAATCGGCCTCAGGGCTCTTGCGCGGAGCGCCGATATCAAGTAACTTTGTACCATGATTCTGACAGTATTTAAACTCCTTGGCTGCATCGCCCTGCTGATGTACGGCATGAAGGTGATGAGCGAGGCCCTGCAAAAGATGGCGGGCCCGGGACTGAGGCATATTCTTGGTGCAATGACTACGAACCGCTTTACCGGTGTGCTTACCGGTATGCTGGTTTGTGTGGCAGTACAGTCATCGGCCGCAACCACGGTGATGGCTGTTTCTTTTGTCAACGCGGCGCTCCTGACGCTCTCCCAGGCCATTTCGGTGATTATGGGCGCCAACATCGGCACCACCCTGAGCGCCTGGATTATGTCGGCCGGTTTTTCCTTCAATATCACCAATCTGGTTTGGCCGGTGTTCCTTGTCGCGGTTGTCCTGATTCAGTTCCGGAAGCACCGGTATCTGGGCGACTTTCTGTTTGGCCTGTCGTTCATGTTTTTTGCCCTGGGAACCTTGAATGCCACCGGGCATGAGATGGACCTGGCGCATAATGAGGGCGTTGTGAACTTCTTTGCCTCTTTCGATTCCGGAAACTATCTGACCATCCTACTGTTCATTCTGATCGGCGGCCTGCTTACCATGATGGCCCAGTCATCGGCCGCGCTCATGGCCATTACGATGGTCCTCTGCACCAGCGGCGTCCTTACCATCTACCAAGGCATCGCGCTGGTCATGGGTGAGAATATCGGCACCACCATCACGGCGAATATCGCCGCACTCTCGGCCAATACGCAGGCTCGGAGGGCCGCCCTGGCTCATCTGGTATTCAATGTCGTTGGCGTGCTTTGGATGCTAGCTGTTTTCTACCCGTTTGTCAATGCAGCCTGCCACCTGGTGGGCGTAGATCCGCATGCAGATACCCAGAGTGCCGCCCGCCTGTCATTCGTCCTGGCCACTTTCCATACCATGTTCAATGTGACCAATACAGCCATCCTTATCTGGTTCATCCCCCAGTTGGAGAAGTTGGTCAGCAAACTCATCCCGCAGAAGGCCGGCGACGAAGGATTCAAGCTGCAGTATATCCAGAGCGGTATCATGAAGACCCCGGAAATCGCTGTCCTCCAGGCTCAGAAGGAAACGGAACTCTTTGCCGACAGGATGCGTCAGATGTTTGCCGATGTACGTGAGCTCTACGCAATTACCGATGCAGAGGCCTTTGCCAAGAAAGCCGCGCGCATAAAGGAAATGGAGGAGATGAGCGACCGGCTGGAGAGTGAAATCGGCAGTTACCTGGCACAGGTGGGCAATGCCCATTTGAGCGACGACACCAAGCGGAAAGTCCGCGCGCTGCTGCGCGAAGTGAGCGAGCTGGAAAGCATCGGCGACAGCCTCTTCAACCTCTCCCGCACCATGGAGCGCAAACTCGGCCAGAAAGCCGCCTTTACGGCCGACCAGGAAAAAGGGATTGCCGATATGTTCTCCCTGCTTGACAAGGCGATGGAGAATATGGAGCTGGTTCTCAAAGGCGAGGGCGAACACGAAGTGTCCCAGCAGCTTGAGAATCAGATTGACAGTCTCCGGAACAGCCTCCGGGCCAAGAATACCGAAGATGTGGATGAAGGCGTTTACAGTTTTGCTGTCGGCACCATTTTCATCGACCTGGTGCGCGAGTGTGAGAAATGCGGCGACTATGTCATCAACGTTGTGGAAGCCAAAATGGGAAAACGCGACAATGAGCAGGAAACCGGGTCCCTCCAGCTGGACCTTTCCCAAAAGACCGCCAGCGTGGACGGCGTTGCCCTGGACCTCACCAAAACCGAATTCGAACTGCTGAACCTGCTTTCATCGAACCCCGGCCGAATCTTCTCCCGCAGCGAATTGCTGGACCTGGTCTGGCCCAAAGACGTGATTGTGGGGGAGCGGGTGGTGGATGTCAATATCCGCCGCATCCGCGCCAAACTGGGCTCCGAAGCCAACCACATCCGCACCCGCGCCGGTTACGGTTATTACTACGAGTAGCGGGCTGCCTATTCTTCCTCACCTTTGCGATGCCGGACAAAGCAGAAGTCACACATCTGCCCGCCTTGGCAGAGGGTTTGGGTGCGCTTGAAATCGATGTTGTGGAGGTTCCCGTAGTTGATAATGTCGCTGTGGCAGAACATCGGCCCGAAACGTTCCAGCAGGTTCCGTTTGCCGAATTCATACTGGTACAGGCACTCCAGCGTCTCGAAGTGGTAATACTCCTTGGGGTCTTCGGGGTGCCAAACGTACTTCCAGCCTTTGCCGGAGCCGTACTTGAAGCCAAGCGGGATAATCTTGCGCATGACGCTCATGAAAAACGGCAGCCTGGACAGTTTCTGGAAAGTCTCCGGCGAAAGTGCCGCCCACATGTGGGTTGAAATGAGTTCAAACGCTTCGTCGGCCGATTTGCCGTGCTTCTGCAGCGCCTCGTCGATGGCAATGGTAGGAAGGATGTTGCACAGGTGGCCATAGTTGCCCTTGTCGGCATAACCTAACGCCTGCTCCTCGGCAATGAGAGCGGCCATGCGCTCCAGCACATCGGCCTGTACCTCTGGCTCCAACTTCTTGTACAGAACGGCATACCTGCCATTCATCACCATATTCAGGGGGGTGTAGACTTTTTTCATAACTGGACAAAGATACAGGCTTCTCTTTGCAACCCGGTTGCGAAATGAACAGGCTGGCAATCAATAAAGAAGATATTGCGATTGTGAGCGTACACCTGCCCGGCTTGTTCCAGAGGAGAGGGGTGGGAAATAAAAAGTCCTAATTCCGGATAACATCCTGCTAAAATAACAAGAAATCATTGCCTACCTTTGTGGGCGTGAAAAGCAGATTAGCATGGATATGAATTTCAGCGGCATCATAGTAGGGGCGGCAGTTTTCCTGAGCATCGGAATCTGTCATCCCGCAGTCATCAAGATGGAGTACCGGTGGGGAAAGCAGAGCTGGTGGGTATGGCTGGTAGTAGGTTGTATCTGCACCGCATCCTCGCTGTTTGTGAAGGATTCCATCATCTCAACCATCCTCGGCGGTTTTGCCTTCTCCTGTTTCTGGGCTATCCATGAGATGTTCCTTCAAGAGAAACGTGTGCTGAAAGGCTGGTTCCCGGAGAATCCCCATCGGCACGATTACTATCAGAAAAAGCGTGAGGCTTGGAAGGCCCAACAAAAGCAGGTTTAAACCATTTTAAGCCCGACAACGGACGCAATCAGGGTAAAAATAAAAAACAGCCGCCAGAAACTTGCGGGCTCTTTGTGGCTTTTGCCAGGAACACCATACTTAACGCATACAACAGCACAAATACAGCGTGCCACGCAATGGCGGCCCGTCCGGTAGCCAGATTGGCTTTCCCCAGGCAGAAAGTGAAGCCGCATTCGCAGAGTCCTGCAATAATCAAAATAATCCAATTCATAATAATCCTTTTTTGGGCAGAGAGGCATCTCTTTTATAACCATTGGAAGTTCTCTTTTCCGGCGCCTATCTCGAAATGGCATTTGACGATACCGAGGTCAATGTTGGTATATCCGGCCATTGAGAATCCGGTCTTGGTCTCCACCTTGTTGCCCTCGTGCAAAATGAACTTGAACTTTTGCTGGTTGACAGCAGTGGGAGCCAGCAGGGCCGCTTCCATTCCATCCTGGAACCACTTGGGAGGAAGGTCGTCGGATTCATAGAACTGCTTTACGGGCTTCAAAGGGTGCTGTACACCCTGAATGGTGCCGTAGCCCAGTGCAATTACGCAGTGAACGGTATCCCCGCCACGAAGCGTATAGGTTCCGGGAATTTTTTTGTAGGTGAGTCCTACCCAGCAGGTGTTCAATCCCAGGGTCTGGGCCAGAAGCACAAGTCTCTCACCATAGTAGCCAATCTTCTCCTCGGCCTCTTTTCCCTTTGGCCCGGCCATAACAAAGTAATTCTTTACGCCAGAGAACTGGCCATACTTCCACATGCCGGAGGCGAAGCACTTGGGCTCATCCAGAACCAGCTGGATGTTCAGGCCACTTTCGGCGTTCAACTTGTCCATCTCGCCGCGAAGGGTCGCGACATTTGCCATTTCAATGGGCTGATCTGTGTATTTTCGCACGGAATGCCGTGCCTTGATTGCTTCAATGAGTTCCATATTCCATCGCTTGTTGTATATTTACAAAGGTATAAAAAGAATCTGAAGTAATTGTTATTCTGTGCAGAAATCACTATTTTAGCAGGATACAAAAGTAGACTTTTTTTGATGCATCAACCAAAAAACATAGAAGTACGTGGTGCCAGGCATTCTTATAAGTTGGTTTGGCGACAGTTTTCATGAACCGCGCGACATTTTCTGCGAAACGGCCAAATTCGGGTTCTTGCGAATGCTCTTGTTCTCAAAAAAGCCTTAATTTTGTCAGTATTATACGTTCGGACCGTGAAAAAGCTCCTATCCTTCATAACAACCTGTGTACTCTTGTTGTCCTGTTGCTCGCCGGCCGGCGACACCGGTGTGGCGGCAGAAGAGACCTACGCCCCTGCCCATATCCGGGAACTGGCACAAACCGACTACGAGGCGGCCATGAAGCTCACGACAGACGGCCTGCGCAGCGGTCAGCTCAGCGCTTTTACCGCAAACGAACTGCGTGCCAATCTCACTTATCAGTATACAGAAGACTATTCTTCTGCGGCCAATTATATGCGCAAGGCCTTGGAGCAGGAGGAGGCCCGTGCCCCCGGATTCCGCTCGGAACTCCTATACCACCTGGCGACAATCCTCCGAAATGCCAGGGACTACACGGAACTTCTTGCTGCTTGTACGGAAGGGAAGGAATGTGCCCACCGGGCAGGCAAACTATTTGAGGAATACTCCTTTGACTTCATGGCAGGCAATGGCCTTCATGACCTTGGGGAGGAAGCTTCACTTGAAATGATGCAAACGGCTGTCTCAAAGGCATCGGCCATTGCCAGGACCGAATCCGAGTACGGGCATCTTCTCTATTTCTCCACGCAGTATATCAACTGTCTTATCGGGGAAAAGGACTACAAGGCTGCCCTTGCTGCATGTGCTTCCTTCGAAGGCAATATCGGCCAAATGGAAAACCTTTTTCCTGAGGCTAACCACTCTTACATAGACCGCTTCCGCTTTTATCTGGATGTGGACCGCGCCATCTGTAGCTCCTACTTGGGGGAGCCAGAAGCAGCCTCCAAGGCTCTGGAAAGCGCCCTGACGCGGGAATACGCGGGCACTACGGGCGGAAAGATTCGCGTTGTGGATTATTACGCTGCCGCCGGAGCGCCGGACAAGATTCTGGCCCTTTATCAAGGGGACTTACCCTTCACGGGTTCTGATACAATAAGCCGGGATTACCGCTTTCGCATCGCCCGCCTCAAAGAAGCCTATGCCAACGCCGGAATACCTGAAAAAGCCCGCGAGTACCAGGAAATCTACGATACCCTGAGTAAGAAAATAGAAGCTAAAGAGCAGGCCGAAGGAACCAAGGTGAATGCCGCGGAGTACAATACACAGAGCTATCGGCTCAAACTGGATGACACTACTAAGGTCTTGAAAAGAAACCAGCGCCTCATCCTTGCCCTCATTATCGTCTTTGTCCTTGCTGTCGCTGTCCTTCTATTGATTACCCTAAGAAAAGCCAGGCAGCACAGCAAAGAAACGCGGGCCCTGGAAAAGAGTCTTGGATCCATCCGCCGTCAGGTCTCCATCATCGCAGAAAAGGAGCTCCAGAAAGATGTCCCTGAAGGAAGGGAAAAGCAGCAGCCCGCTTCCCTCAAAGGCCTCATCGAGGGCCAGGAACTCTACCTGAATAAAAACCTCAACCGGCAGAGCGCAACAGCGCTTCTTGGCAAAACCGAATACGAAATAGACAAGATGTTGGATGAAATTGCCCCCGGCATCAGTTTCCCGGACTATATCAAGAGCCTTCGCATCCGCCACGCTCTGGAACTTCTTGGGCAGAATCCCGATATCCCTATCGCGGAGCTTGCCGACCGCAGCGGCTTCTACACCCTCCGCACCTTCCAGCGCTCCTTCCTTGCCATCACCGGAAAGACACCAAGCGATTATGCACAGTATTTGAAAGAAAACAAATAGATACATACCATGATGAAAAGAATCACAACCCTTTTGGCCGCTCTCATCTGCACTGCGGGACTTTTCGCGCAGAATAGCGAGCTTCCTGCCGTCAAGGAAATTGTTTCCATTGAAAACGAAAACACCGGAGAGACGGTAGATGTTGTCAATATTCCTCTGGACGGAGTAAACCGCTATTTCCTCCACGTGGGTAATATGGGCATCGGCAACAAGACTGTACAGATTGAACTGGATCCGGTCTGTCGCCTTTACATACCCCTTGGGAACAACATCACGGAAGCTGTCGCGACAATGGAAGAACTCAAGACCCTGTATAAGGAGCCCAAGGGCACCATGCGCGAAATCCAGGGCAGTTTCAAACCTTTCTTCCCTACGGAAGAGACCGAGACAGTGCAGGTTTACAAGTTCAAACTCCTATTTGAGAACAAGCTTCAGTTCGTCATCGAGCGCGACGGCTACGAGCGTGTTGCCTACCTTGCCAAATCCGAGTTCGGCTCCCTCCTTCGCGGCCTGAAGTTTTACGGCAAGTTGCATAAATCAGAACTCTAGGGATGACGAGACGACTGCTTCCCGCACTGGTTTCTTTACTGGTCCTCCTTCCTGCCTGCAAACGCAGTGAGGTGGTTCCCGCTGCCCCGGACTACGCCAACCCCGCCATGTGGATAACGCAGGATTTGGACCCGGACGGAACCGGGGCCGATGTCTTCTATGTGGTTTCCACCTGGGAAATGGACTGGAAGGATGCCAAAGGGCGCACCATCCATTACGCCGATGTCTGGAATCCGGAGCATTGTGCGCACATGGCAACGGAGATGAATGGAGTTGCCGCCTACATGGCCCCGGGGAACCGCTTTTGGGCACCTTATTATCGGCATACCACCATTGAGGCCTTTACTTCCCGGGACGAAGATGTTATTCATCAGCGCACCCGTCTTTCAATGCAGGATGTATGCGACGCCTTCGACTGTTTCCTGATGCAGCGCGACCCTCAGCGGCCGCTCATTATCGCCGGTTTCAGCCAGGGCGGACTTGCAGTGGTGGAACTCCTGAAGCACATGGACGATGCCACTTACAGCCAGCTGGCCGGGGCCTACGTGCTGGGTTACAAAGTGACCGACGAAGACCTTGCCTCCTGCCCGCATATAAAGCCGGCGAAGGGGGCCGATGATACGGGCGTCACCATCTGCTATAACACGGTAAAAGACATCAAATACATCAATCCGGTGTTATCGGCCACCAGCATTGGCATCAATCCGGTGAACTGGGTGACTGATGCGACCCCTGCCGTACTGCACGATACCATTACCGTGACCTTATCACCTGAGTACCATGTCCTTGTGGTGGACGGCTATGAAGGTGCCGAGTATCCGCCGTTTGAAGATTTCATCAACGTAGGCGACATCCACAGCTGCGAGCCCTGGCTCTACAGCGAATGCCTGCAGGAAAACATCCGCGTGCGAGCCCGGTCCTGGCGCGGAATCCTTACCGATACCTGTGCCAAGTTTACGGAATTGCCGAACAGTTGCAGACAATAAACAACCGCTTTAACATTCTGATATGAAAAGTAGTATTCACATACAGGAAGAAGCAGCACGCTGCCTTTTGTGCGCAGACGCGCCATGCAGCGCCGCTTGTCCGGATGGAGATCCGGCAAGGGCCCTTCGCGCCATCCGCTTTGGTAATGAAAAAATGGCCGCTGCGTGGCTGAAAGACTGTTCCGAAGGTGATTTGGCCGTGGCAGAACAGCTCTGCATCCATTATGACCATCCCATCCGCATCCGGGAAATCGCGAGGGCGCTCCCTGTCATGCCCGGCTACGACCGGGCATCCCTTGCCATCGACTTCTGCGGCATTCCCTGTGAGAATCCTTTCTTCCTGGCCTCCTCGGCCGTATCCACCAACTACGACATGGTAGCCCGGGCCTTTGAAGCCGGATGGGCTGGGGTCTTCTACAAGACCATCTGCCTGCAGGATATCAACGAGGTGTCGCCCCGCTTCGACGCAGTAAAGCGCCCCGGCGGCGGTTTTACCGGCTTCCGCAACATGGAACAGCTGTCGGAAAACCCCGTTGAAATGGACTTCGACATCCTCCATCGGCTCAAAGTGAATTACCCCACCAAGGTAGTTGTGGCCTCCATCATGGGCCAGACCGACGAGCAGTGGATTGAGCTCGCAAAGATGGCCGAAGGAGCCGGTGTGGATGCCATCGAACTCAACTTCTCCTGTCCGCAGATGCGCCTGGCCGGAATGGGCAGCGACGTGGGCCAGAACCCGGAGATGGTGGCCTTCCTTACGGCATACGTGAAGCAATCAGTCAAGATCCCGGTCATCCCCAAAATGACACCGAATGTGGCTTCCATGACGCCGGTTGCCATGTCCGCCCATCTTGCCGGGGCCGACGGCATATCGGCCATCAACACCATCAAATCCGTGACGATGGGAGGAGAAGTGTCCGGCAAGAAGACCATTTCCGGCTATTCCGGAAAGGCGGTGAAGCCCATCGCCCTCCGCTTCATCCTGGAGATGGCGGCCAATCCGGTCATGAAGAATGTCCAGCTCAGCGGTATCGGCGGAATTGAGACCTGGCTGGATGCGCTGGAGTTTATCCAGCTGGGCTGCCGGAACGTCCAGGTATGTACGGCCGTGATGGAATACGGCTACAGGATTATCGACGATCTGATTCTGGGTCTTCAGAATTATCTTTCGGAGCGGGGCGTTTCCCGCCTGGATGCCATCGTTGGCGAGAAGATTCAGGACTTCGTAAGGCCGAAAGACCTGGACCGCGAAACGATGGTTTATCCTGTTATTGACCGGGAAGTCTGTATCGGCTGCGGCAGGTGTTACACCTCCTGCAAAGACGGCGGCCACCAGGCCATCGCCTTCGGTGAAGACCGCAGGCCCCGCATACTGGGCCAGAAGTGTGTCGGCTGCCACCTATGCCGCCTGGTTTGCCCTACCGGCGCCATCGGCACGGCAAAACGAATTCAGAAGAAGTAATTCCAGATATGAAAACAACAAAGGTACAACTGTCTGTATTCTGCATATTTGCGCTTATTACAGCTTGTAAACACGAAGAATACGATATTACCAAGGGGATTGATACACAGGTAACCCTCTTTGGCGATGAGGTGAGCCTTCCCATCGCCGATATCGGCCCTGTCACGCCCAAAGAGCTCCTTGGGGACATTGACCTGGGAGAGACCCTGGGGGGAATGTTTAAAGAAGACGAAGAGGGGTATCTTGTAGTGGAAAAGGAAGACTTCCTTTATAGCAATCCGGTCCTGCTCCTTTATATGGGGCTTCAAGACCCCACCCAGCCTTCGGATATCCCTCTGGATGACTTCTCCGCGGCCCCTGGGGAATCTTTGGCCACGCTCACCGGGCTGGGGTTAACGCCGGCACTGCAGGAATTCTCCCTCTATGCCGGGAATCCGCTTACGGAAAAAATGGCCGTTTCCGGAAAGATTACATTCTCGGAAGGTCTTGCTTCCCAAACGTTTTCCAAAGAGGCGATTTCGGCACAGGCCGATAAAGAAGTTTTCTTCCAAACTGCCATCACAGACGGAGAGCCCCTTGACAGCTTCAACGCCGAACAGATGACCCTTCATTTGCCGGCAAACGTTCTGGAAAAGGACCCGCTGGGGGGCTGGAGTTCCGTTTCCCTGGGCTATCATTATAAGGCTTATCTTGCGCTTGGAAGCGATTTCCCGGAAGGCTTGGAATTTCCCGTTGATAATCTGAATGTCCCGCTTGGAAAGTATAAGGTGAAAGAGGCCCGCATCCGTGCCGAGGTGTCTAACGAAATTCCGCTCACCCTGGTGCTGGAAAACGTAGCGGTCATGACCCGGGAAACTGACGAAGAGGGGAATGAACAAGTTGTTGTATGTGAGGATGTTAGTGTTACCTCGAACATCACTGTTTCCTCCGGCTCCTCCGGCGCTCCGGCAGTTTCTCCGATAGAAATTGTCATCAAGGCCGATGAGGGGACCATTCCGGACATTGCCGGCCTTCGGCTGAGCCTTTCCGTCAAAGCTCCGGTAGGAGTGTCAGACCATCGGCTCAATATGAACCAGGCAGTTTCTTTTAACCATGTCCGCGCTACGGTTTATGGCGGCATAACGCTTTAGAGCCTATGAAAAAGACAGTATTGTTCATCCTATGCTTTTTTGCCCTGAGTTCGCTCACAAGGGCGCAAGACTTCCGCAATCCGGCACAGACAGCCTTTCTGGAGAAAGGCTTTGTCCGCATTGGGGAATACAACTCCACCAGCAGGAACAATGTAGGAGCCTCCTCTTTCCTCTTTCCCTCCGGGGATAAACTGGTGACAGGCCTCCATGCTTCGGTGAGCGCCGATGCCTTCCTGGGCGGGCTCAAGACATTGAGCAGCCTCTATAGCCAGATAGATTATAATCTGGTGTCGTATGGATGGAAAGGCTCCCGTGGTTTCCATACTGTGGAGATTGGGGTAAAGGAGAATAGCGGGCTCAGCGTCCCCAAAGAGGTTTTCCTCCTGCTGAAAACCGGTACGGCCAGCTCACCCTACGACCTGTCTGCCATGCGGGCCTTCGGGAACTTGTATGGCGAAATTGCTTATGGTTACTCCCTGCCCCTTTCTGACAAACTGTCCATTGGCGGCCGGGCAAAGCTCCTGGTGGGCCTTAACAGTGTGGATGTGCTCACCCGAAAGTTCGAGTTTTCCACCACGGAGCAGCAGTATGTGCTGGACCTCGATGCCGATATCGACCTCACCAACCGCAACAAGAAAATCAATACGGACGAAGAGGGGTATCTGAATTATGCGTCTTTTACCGGAAAAGGAAGACTGGGGATTCCTACAGGTGCGGGTCTTGCCCTGGATCTGGGGCTGGTGTGGAAACCGTTCCGCGGCTTTACGGCGGAAGCCTCTCTTCTGGATTTAGGCGGCATTTTGTGGTACTATGGAAACGGCGGCAAGTCGTCCGGCTCCTATACCTTTGAGGGGCTGAAGGATTTGGGAATGGAGGAATTGAAAGAGGAGAACATTGGTGAGAAACTCCGGGAGCTGCGGGACGAGGTCCTGGGCGTTGTCCGCCCCAAGGCCGTGAACGGCTACTGCAAAGCGAAAGCCATACCGCTTACCGCAAAGCTTGGCGCCAGCTATTCCATGCCCTTTTGGGAGCCTTTGTCCGTGAATGCTACAGGCCTTTATACCGGCTACCGTTTCTGTGCTCCCTACTGGGAGGCACGGGGTGGAGCGGAGGTATCGCTCCCCGGAATTGCCAGTTTCGGCCTCAATGCCGGTTGCGGCAGCTACGGTTTTGTATGGGGGGTAAGAAGCAGCGTCAACTTCCTGTCGTTCCAGCTCTATGCAAGCTATGAAAACGGAGTGGGAGGCACGATTCCTTATGAAAGCATTCCGCTCAAGGCCAATAACAAGCGCCTGGTAGTGGGGCTGCTTTATCTGATAAAGTGATTAAAGCTTTGTTGCTGTAATTTTATCGCTTGCTCTAGACGGTACAATAATTGCAGCAAAAAAATGCCATGCGCAAATGGTTGAACATGATTGCCGTTTTGGGCCTGCTGAGTCTGTTGATTCCGCAGGTGGCGGGGATTTCAGTAACCCGTTGCGCACATTCCGGCCATATTTCGCTGGCCGAATTTCCTGCCAATATGGATTGCGGTATGAGCAGCGACTCAGACTGCATGCAGCATTTTTCTTTCAAAGTCTCGGGCTTTTCCCTGGATGATTCCGGCATCGAATTCAATCCGCCGCAGTTGACGGCAGTTTTTCCTGTTCTTACGGTAATCCATACCGCTTCGGCTGTCACTTTTCACCCGGCCATTCAGGCATCACCGCCGGGGGCTGTTTCACCTTCATTTCTCCCTCTCAGGAATTGAGCTTGGCTGCAATTACCTTACGTAAGACGCAGTTTAACGCATTAATTCCTTTTTGAATGAGAAAATACTTTCTATTCGCCTGGCTTTTCTGTATCCACGGAGCCATGGCCCTTGCCCAAGTGGAGACAAGCGGCATCTACGGAGAACGGGCCGATTCTTTGGAAGCAGCCGTATTCACCAGCCGCACCACTGCCAATTACCTTTCCAAGGGGAAGGAACTTCGCACGGAGGTTATCTCATCGGCCGGCCTCATGAAAATGGCCTGCTGCACCTTGGCAGAGAGTTTTGAGAATTCTGCCAGCGTGACGGTAGGGTATGCCGATGCCACCACCGGCGCCCGCCAGATACGCCTCCTGGGTCTTTCCGGCATCTATACCCAGATGCTGGACGAGAACCGTCCCACCCTTCGCGGCATCACCGCCCCGTACGGCCTCTCCTATATGCCCGGCCCCTGGCTGGAAAGCATCCAGGTGGGGAAAGGTTCGCCTTCCGTAGTGAACGGAACAGAATCCATTACCGGTTCCATCAACCTGGAACACCACAAGCCCACAGACGGAAAGCCGCTTTTTCTGAACGCCTCCGTCATGAACGACACCAAGACGGACTTCAATGTCACATCTTCCCTGCAGGTGGCCGACAATCTGTATACGGTTCTTATGGGCCACGTGGACGGCAATTTCCGCACCTATGACATGAACGGGGACGGATTTGACGATGAGCCCCGCCTCCTGCAGGTGAACGCTGCCAACCGCTGGCTCTGGTATTCCCCCGATGTCCAGGTGCGCTGGGGCATCCGCTATATCCATGACAGGCGCCGGGGCGGCCAGACGGACGGGCAGTGGAAGTCGGACATCGGCAACAACCTGGCGGGGGCGTATGTGAAAATCGGCCGTTCCCTCAGGGAAGACGGCTCTTCCAGCATTGCCCTCGTGGCCGATTACTCCCTCCAGAAAAGTGCTTCCACCTTTGGCCAGAATTTGTATAACGCGCAGCAGCACAGCGCTTTTGCCAATCTTATCTATCACAATGCCTTCTCTGAGGCCCATGACCTGACGGCCGGCATCAATGCCACTGTTGACGGGTTGCGTGAAGATATCCGGGGCGGGGGCCAGCATTGGGACGGCGTTAAGCAAACGCTTTTGCAGATAGCGCCATACGCAGAGTACACTTTCCGGCAGGCGGAGCTCCTTTCCGTGATTGCCGGCTTCAGCGGCACCCTTATTCCGGGACATGGTTTCTATCCCGTTCCCCGGCTTACGGTGAAGTATCAGCCGGTGGAGGCCCTGGTTTTCAGGCTCAACGGCGGCAGGGGAGTGCGCTTTTCGCATCCGGTGGCCGACAACATCGGCATTCTGTCTACGGGAAAAGCCATTTCCGGAGACCTCTCCCGTCGGCTTTTGGAAGATGCCTGGACCTTCGGCGGCAACGCAACCTATTATTTCAATGAAAGTA
This sequence comes from Bacteroidales bacterium, assembly GCA_017934185.1. GTDB lineage: Bacteria > Bacteroidota > Bacteroidia > Bacteroidales > UBA932 > Cryptobacteroides. Next base: position 40,681 of record JAGBJY010000060.1, read on the forward strand.
CCTACCTGAGCCTGGATTACTTCCATACGCGTTTTGTGCAGGCCCTCCTGGCAGACCGGGAAGGGGCGGCCGACATTGCCCTCTACTCTTTGGACGGGCACCCTGCCTGGTCGGGCAACCTCCAGGCCGATTTCAATATCGAACCCGTGGAACGGCTCACTTTCACCCTTACCGGCCGATATACCCATGCCCGCGTCTGGCAACCCTCTGGCGAGGTTAGGGAACTGCCTTTGACTTCCCGCTTCAAAGCCGTTTTCAATGCCCAGTTCAGGACCCGGGCCAACCGCTGGATTTTCGATTTTACGGCATCGCTGAACGGTTCTACCCGGGTGTATGATTTCATGAAGGAGCTCAGGGACACAGGCGGGATGCTGCTGTATCCGGAAGGCCGCACGCCGGTGTATCCGCTGCTCTATGCGCAGATTACCCGCCGCTTCCGGGGCTTTGACATCTATGTTGGCGGTGAAACCTCACCGGTTCCATGCAGATGCATCCTGTAACGGATGCCGATACTCCCTTTGCCAGCACCTTTGACGCTGCATCTGTCTGGGGGCCCCTGATGGGTGCCAAGTTTTATGCGGGTGTGCGTTTAACTATTTGGAAATAAATATTTTAGTGATATGAAAAAGATTGTTGCTCTCCTTGTGCTTACGCTTCTTGGCGTAGCTGCATTCTCGGCCTTTGCCGCCAAACCCAAACAGAAAACAGAAACTGTTACCTACGTGGTGAACATGCACTGCCAGAACTGCGTGAACAAACTCACCGACAACCTCTCTTTCCTGAAGGGGGTGGAGGATTTCAAGATATCCCTGAAGGACAAAACCATCACCATCAAGTTCAACCCCGCCAAAGTGCAGGAGCAGAAGTTTGTGGAAACCATTGAGAAACTGGGGTATACGGTTACTAAAATCCTGCCGGACTCTTCTTCTCCGTCCAGCAGCTTCTAATTATTTTAGCCTCAGCGTTGTGGTTAACGCTTGCAAAGCTCTGAAACAAACTTGCACACTTCGGGGAAAGTTACGAACTTTGCAGGGAAAGACGAACCCATGAAAACCATTGAAGTTGTTGCTGCCATCATCCGGAAAGGGAACAAGATATTTGCCACCCAGCGGGGCTATGGAGACTGGAAGGACTACTGGGAATACCCAGGCGGCAAGGTGGAACCGGGAGAGACGCCTCCACAGGCCCTTGTCCGTGAAATCCGTGAGGAACTGGACACGGAAATCAGTGTCCAGAAGTTCCTCTGCACAATAGAATGGGACTATCCCGCCTTCCATCTTACCATGCACTGCTACATCTGCTCCCTGCTCACGGAGCTGTTGCATCTGAACGAGCACGAAGCGGCCCGCTGGCTCTCTGCCGACAATCTGGGCAGCGTAAACTGGCTTCCGGCCGATTACCAGCTCATCCCTCTGATTCAGAAGGAACTACAGGTTCAGCAAGACTAAAATCCTTGAAAAATGAAAGCAGAACATAAAACTTGGTTGTCAACCTTCCTGGCCGGATTCCTGGCAACGGTACTGGGCATTGTTCTCACCTTCGGCCTGGAAAGCCTTATCAGCTCTTCCAAGCGGGCCAAAACCGCCCACCTGCTGGCCGGATAAATTGTGGGGAACATGGAGAGGACATATCGGCAACTTCATGAGTATCAAGAGATTTATGATAAAATTGACTCAACCTCCATGTGCCTTCACCTGGCCATCCTTGCCGATACGCTGGACCGCGTGGATGACAAGATTGTCGTTGACTTCCTGAACCTCTCGCTTTCCGAGTATGTCCAGGCCGATACGGACAACGGGATGGATGCCTACAGGGCCGAGATTCTGAACACCATCGGCAACGTGGAACTCATCGGCCATATAGACCAGTTCTATTCATACGCCCGGCAGTATGCCGCCGTTTCCTCGCAGGTCATCGACCAGAAGCGCGTGGTGGCCGACAATATCTATTCCCATTTCTACGGGGTTTTGGATGCGACGGACCGGGATTATGTCCGGTACCTGCATGAACTGGACGAGTTCAATATCTACTATTCCAGAATGCAGAATGTCAGGGCTTCGCTGGAAGAAATCGGGGAAGCCATGGCCGGAGAACTGGAAGCCTGCAAGGCCGTTCTCAAACTTTAGTCTTCAGCCCCGTTTATTGTTCGTCTATTCCGTTGGCACGGCGGATGCCATCGACTTTCTTTTCAAAGCGGTTCACCCCGGCAACGGCCACGATATAGCCAACGCCGTTGAGGATAATGCCGACACCGATAAGGGTGGAGAGCGTTGCGGCCGTAACATCCGGGTTGCGGAGGCCAAGGCATCCGAGGACGGCTCCGGCAATGCCAAGAAGCAGCAGGCTCCACCACATGGGGAAGCCCACGCGCTTGAAATCGAAGCTGTCAACGGCAATGATAATGCCCTCAATCATCACCCAAAGGGCAAAGACCACCGGGAGCGAGAAAGCTACAAAGAGGTTGTGTCCCAGGAAGATGCAGCCGATGAGGATGTCAAGGATACCGGACAGCATTCTTGAGCCGCTGTTGGGCAGGAACGCCTGTGTCTGGAATGTGAAAATGAGTTTGGTGATACCCGAAAAAAGGGTAAAACAGCCAATGAGCCAGGCGGTTGCGAAGAGGGTTTCGGCCGGATTGCAGATGCACACCACGCCAAGGGCTACCAGCAGGGCCCCTGCCAGGCAAAGCCAGATTTTAGTACTTGTTTTCATACGGGATACGGGTTTATGTCTGTTTCCACGAAAATAACTATTTTCCACGACAACTCCAAATGCCATGCATTATATCCGGTGCAACAGGGAATGATATGGACTAGCGTGAAGATTCGGAACTAATGCATCGGGTAGGCTATTTGACAGGCTCGCACCGAGTCGCGGTAGTCCGACGGCGACATTCCCACCAGCCGTTTGAAATAGCGGCCAAAAATGGATTGGGACTGGAAATTGAGGTCAAAGGCGATTTGCTGAATGGTATTTACGGTAGAGGACAATTGGGCCTTGGCATCCAGAATGACGGAATCTTCAATCCATTGCATGGCCGATTTCCCACTGGCGCTTTTGATGAGCGTGGTCATGTATTTTGCCGATATATTCATTTTGTCAGCGTAAAACGCAACGTCGCGATGCTCGCGGTAATGGATCTTCACTAGTTTCAAGAACTCCATCATGGCTTTCTGCTGCCGCTGCTGGGTTTCATCTTCTGCAGAAGGCTCAATAATCCACCCGACCAGCAAGTAAAACAGTTTTATCAAAAGGCCGAATGCTTCTTCCATATTCAGATTGGAATCCTGCGCCTGCATCAGATTATGGAGAAGGGTGACCATCGAATGGAAAAGGGCGGCAGCACGGTCATCCAATTGGCTGAGGGGCGTGCTTTCCACGCGCTTACTGAATAGATAGGCATCACCTATGTTCATGCGGGAGAGGAAACGCTCTGACATCACTATAAAGGTACCCTTGAAATCTTTACTGATTGAATGGGAGGCAACGATTTCTCCGGGGATGGCTACAAGAAGTGAGTTCTTCTGAAGATGCACCGGACGCAGGTTTACGGAGCCGTAACCGTCGCCCTCACTACACAAAATGACGATGAGTTGCGTAAGTTTGTAAGGTTCCCAGTTGGCATGGAAATGGGGATTATGCAGGATAAGTATATCATCGCGGAAACGCTCAAACCAATCGGTCCGCGCCAAATCGATGAGGGACATTTGCTGGTATTCGAGCTGCTTTTGGTTGAATTTGTCGTTGCGTGTCATAAGCTTATGAGCAATTTGTTTACAAAATTAAACAATTTTTCCACATTAAGATTCGAAAAAGGAAGAATCGCACAACAATTGGGAAGTATTGTGAACAAAAAAGCCACAATTATGCAGTATTTTTGCCGCTTGAAAAATAGGTTAGTTATTAAAGAAGATTACAGTATGAAAATGCATTTCTTGCCGTACATTCTGCTTCTCAGTGTGCTGGCTGGATGTACTGCGGAGACAGACCGAAGCGGATGGACGTCCGGAGAAGGCGCTATCCGGCTCTTCCTTTTGCAGGAGGCTCCGGAAACCAAAGCGGTATTGGAAAATCTTCCGTCCATTGAGGATTTCGAAGTGGAGATTTACAATGCAAAAGCTCTGCGCCTGTACCGCGAAACCTACTTGCAGGCAAAAGATGCCACCATCAAACTTAACGCCGGCAACTTCAGACTGGTAGCCCACCACGGAGACACTCTGGGGGCCGGTTTCAACAAGCCTTATTTCCTGGCCGAGAAAGAATTTACCGTACACGGCTTCGCAGAGAATGACGGCCAACCGGACCATGTGGAGGCCATCGCCCGCCTTTCCAATGTGCGGATGACCGTGCAGCAGGGGAGTAACCTCCGAGACAGCTACAAAGACGCTTACGTCGTGGTCCGTCACACCCGTTACACCCAGAAGCAGGTGAAGTTCATTCAAGCTGAAACCCGCTGCGGCTACATGCCTGGCGGTGACCTCTACCTGGAAGTGTACGCTCAGCTCTTCTCCGGTGAGTGGAAGTACTTCAAGAGTGATCCCGTGGCTTACCACCCCAACGACAACGTGACCTTTAACGTAGATGCCGCCGGACGTGATGGCGCCCTTACCGTCAATATCAATGTAGACCGCAGCGTGGAGACCATTGACGTGGAGCAGACCATCGGCGAAGAGGCGCTTCCCGCCCGGCCCCCATATTTTGTGTACAACGGAGACAAGGGCGGTACCTACACTTATAGTGGCAACGCCGGTTTCGTTAAAACCGTCAGCGAAGCCATCCTTACCCTCAGTGCGGGCGCCAGCACAGGCATTGCGGGCGTGATGCTGCATACGGAATCGGCCACTTTGAGTCTGCCGGAGGTAGATTTGGTATCGGTCTCCGGGTCCGAGAAGCAGCAGCTGGTCTCCGCCGGTCTGGACTGGCAGGCGGGTCCCGGCAGCAATCTCGGCTATGTAGATTTCAGCGGCGTTGTGAACCGGATGATGGCAAGCGGCGAGGAGGCATCGGCCACCTTCAGCCTTACCTTTACCGACGGCGTCGGGCAGCACGTGGAAGGCAGTTTCACGGTGGAAGTGAAGCCTTTCAAGGCCACGGTGATTATCCCCGAGGGGAATATCTGGGCCTGGAAGATGACCGGTGTCACCGCTACGGTGGCCGATGTAGAGGAGATTCCCTCCGACGTCACCCTGGGCCTGCAATGGAGTGCCGATGGCGGCGGCAGTTGGAGCTCGGAAAAAGCTTCCGTGTCGGTAAATGCTTCCACTGTCTCTTTCGGCGATATTCTGGGCTTGAGCCCGGCCACGGCCTATCTTTTCCGCGTGGTGCCTATGCACAGGGCCGACCGTGCCTCCGTCACTGCCGGCACCTTCACTACAGAAGCGGCCCAGCAAGTGGGAAACAGCGGATTTGAGGAGTATACTGTCCAAAGCTATACTACGCCTGTTACCTGGGCCAGTGACTTCAAAGTGACCTGGTGGCAGCTATACAACAATCCCGGGAATGCGTGGTGGGGTGTTAATGCACTACAGACCATTGAGACAAGCAGTGTGGCTACCGCCTACCAGGATTACAAAACCTACCCCTGTGTGGCTCTGTTTAATTCCGGATCCTACTCCGGGAACAGTGTGATGCTGGCTACGGTTTATATCGGCAGTTCCGTAGCGTCGGAAGTTTTACATGGTGATACCAATTATCCCGGCGAAATCTTCATAGGAACGGCCAACAACAAAAACAAGGGCTCTTGGAACAAGACTTCCGAAGGGCATTCCTTTGCCAGCCGTCCTTCGGCCATGTCTTTCATGCATCGCTTCAATCCCAACGGGGCTGCATACTATGTGCTTGTGCAGGTGCTGGACGCCTCCGGAAATGTGATCGGAACCGGAGAGAAGAATGACGGAACGGCATCTGTGAATGCCTGGACGCGGGTGAGTATTCCCATCAATTATACGGTGACAGACCGCAAGGCGTCACAGCTCCGTATCAGCATCCGTTCCTCCAAGAGTGGGGGAGAGGGTGCCCGCAAACTGTCGGATATCTCCACCCTTTCCGGTTCGCACAAGATTTACTGCGGCAACGCCCTTTACGTAGACAATGTGGAACTCCTTTATGAATAACAGAAGAATATGAAAAAACTACTATATATTGTTGCAGTCGCTGCCGTCGCAGCAGCCTGCACTGCTAAAAACGCGGAATCCGAAGGCACGGGCCTGCTGTCCCTGACAGCTGCCAGGGAAGGCATCTATGCCGCCACCAAGGCCAATGATGTCCTGGCCGATTTTGTCGTAGACATTGTACGCCCCTCTGACGGGTGGACGAAACACTTTGACCATTACATCGACATTCCCCAAACTGTATCCCTGGGCAGTGGCGATTACACCATTACCGTGGCTTCCCCCGAGAAGAGGGATGCCGCCTGGAACCTGCCGTACTACGAAGGTTCGGCCAGTTTTACTATCCGCGTAGACGAACTTACGCCGGTTAACGTGACGGCTACGCTCCAGAACATGAAGGTGAGTTTTGTCCTTACCGACAGCTTCAAAAGCGAGCTTACTTCCTACACCATCGTGGTGACCAACGCAAGCTCCTGGGATGCGGCCGATGCTGCCCAGAAGAGTCTTACCTGGGATTCCAAAACCGGTGATGTTGAACAGACGTCCGGTTATTTCTCTGTGGCGCCGCTCCGCGTAAAGGTGGACGGTTACCGCGCCATTGACCAGAGTGAGACCCATTCCGAACTCTTCATTTCCGAGGTCGCGGCTCAAGACCACCATATCATCACCCTGGACGCCCGGGTAACAGGCCAGTTGAACGGAATCAGCATTACCATTGACCCTACAGTGAACGACCGTGAAAGCGATGTGGAAGTACCCGGCTGGGAGGAAGTCCCCGTAGATGGCGGAAACAATTCCGGTGATGACGATCCTACTGACGAGCCCGGCAACCCTTCCATCGACCCGCAGCCTTCAACGGCCCCCACGATGACCTGGGAGGCCAATCCCACATTCGCCCCTACGCCCATTGCCTCCAACATGGATGTGGAAATAGCCATTGAAGTGTCGGAAGGCATCAAAGATTTTGTCGTGGATGTAGATTCCTACATTCTTGGTGAGACCATTGCCGCCCTGGCCGGCCAGACTTATACCTATAGCGCAGATACACCGTACACCATGGACTTAATCAATGATGAGGCTGTTATCACCGCATTGGGTGGAATGATTCCTGCCGGCGATGCCCTCAAAGACAAAACCCACGTGGACTTTTCGCTCTCCCAACTGGTCCCGCTCATCAATGTATATAGCCCTGAAAGCGGTTCCCAGCATACCTTTACGCTGAAAGTAACTGACAAGAAGGGCCAGAGCCTGGAACAAGCTGTTGTATTCTATGCCGAGTAGTAAGATGAAAACCAAGTATTGCCTGCTGGTGCTCTTGGCGCTGGCTGCCTGTTCGCGGGAAGCGGACCGGCAGGAGGGCAAGGGGTACTTGACCGTCCGGCTGGGGGCAGACCTGGCGGTGACCCCGGTGGTGAAGAGTGAAGAGGCCGGCGAACCCGACCCGGAGTTCTCACTGGAAATCATCCCCAAGGCTGGCGGCGAGACTGTTCAGGTGAGCGATTACCGTACGTTAGGTAGCGAGCCCTTGGTATTGCCCACAGGAGACTATACCGTCAAGGCCGTCTCGGGGCCGGATGCAGACATGAGTTGGGATGAGCCCCGCTATGAAGGAGATGAGCAAGTGACCATTCTGCCCGACCGTCTTAGCGAGGTTGGCATCACAGCCACGCTGGCCCGTACCATGATTACGGTGGAATTTGCCCCCAATATGGCCGACTTCTTTGGTGAATACCGTGTTTCCGTGGCCAATGAAAACGGAAAAGCCCTTGTGTTCAGCAAGGGAAACGACAACCTTACTAAGAAGGGTTATCTGGCGGCCTCGGCTCTGGAATGGGACCTTTATATGAAGAATACGCAGGGGACGGAATACCGGGTAGGGCCTGTGTCCATTGAAAACGTCAAAATGCGGCAGCACTATCACTTCAAGTTCAGTCTGGACCAGACGCGCACCGCAGCCGGTTCTTCGCTTCTGCGCGTAGTGGTGGATGACTCTCTGAACGAGAAGTACTATGAACTCCCCTTGGATTTCTCCGGGGAAGGCGCCCCTTCCATAAGCGGACAGGATTTCGCCCTGGCCGACGGCATTTCCGTAAAAAAGGGCGACAGCGAAAGTCACAACGTAGTGAACTTCAGAGCGCCCTTAGGCATGAAATCCCTTACGCTGAGCCACAGCAGCGAAACCCTCATGGCGGCCGGCCTTCCGCAGTTCGTGGAGTTGGTGGATGCGTCATCGGCCCTTCGTGCCCATCTTGAGGGCAAGGGACTCAGCGTTCCTTCCTTGAACTATGGTGCTACGGAGGCGGCTATTGACTTCGGACCTTTCCTTTCCGCCCTGCCGATGGGAGATTACTATCTCTCCCTGGACCTGATTGATACCCGCAACCGCTACAGCGCCGCAACGGTAGTGCTCTCGGTAACCTCACCGGTGGATGCGGAGGCCACTTCTGTGGAGCCCTGGGCCGGATTTGCCATCCTGCATGGCCGCTGGTTCACCGACGGGCGTCCGTCCGGTCTTCGTTTCCAGTGGAAGAAAGCCGATGAAAGCCAGTGGAAAGACTATGCGGGAAGCGTCAGTTACAATGATGCATCGGCCACTTTCAGTACAGAACTTTACGGCCTGCAGGGCGCTACGGCCTATATGTTCCGCGTCAAGACCGACAAGGAAGAGGAAACGCGGGTCGTGAATTTTACCACGGCGGCCGCCGGCACCATTCCCAACCTGAACTTCGACGATTGGTATAAGGATGGAAGCGCCTGGTATCCGGGAGCCGGCAGTTCCAGCCGCGTATGGGACTCTGCCAACGGCGGGACAGCCAGCTTCGGCACTGTGCCCACCACCCCGGAGGAGTCGGATGTGGTGCGTGGCAAAGCCGCCCGTCTGGAAAGTACGTCGGTGACGGTGGTCGTGATTACTAAATTCGCTGCCGGAAACATCTATATCGGCGATTTTGTGAAAGTGTCCGGCGTGGGCGCGGAATTGGACTGGGGAATTCCGTTCTCTTCCCGCCCGGTGGCCCTCCACGGTTACTATAAGTACAGCCCCAAGGCCATCGACTTTGTTGAGGATCCCTACAAAGGCAAAAAGGGCGAGACGGACGCCTGCTCCATCAAAATGTACCTCTGTGACTGGAGCGCCAAGTTCCGGGTGAATACCTCCAATAAGGTGTTCCTTCAGGATGATGACCCTTCCATCATTGCCATGTGCGACTTTACCTCCAATGTGGCCACCGACGGTTATGTGGAGTTCACCTTTCCACTGCAGTACCGCGACGCCCGTACGCCCAAGTACGTGGTAATTGTAGGGGCGGCCTCCCGTTTGGGCGACTATTTCACCGGCGGCAAAGGCTCCACCCTCTGGCTGGACGAATTCTCGCTGGTGTACGATGCAGGGGAACTCTCCGAAGAAGACCGCCAGCTTGTCGGTTACCGCAATCTTTAGGCTTGAAAAGACTTTTCATACTGCTTCTGGCCGCCTGTCTCGCCGCTGAGGGACAGGCCCAGGAGAAGTTTACCCGTGGCTTTGAAGGGAAGAACAAGGTTTTCATCCCGAAAGGGAGTTTCGGGGGTGGCCTCAGCGCTTCGTGGCGCAAGTACTCGCTGGGTGATGACGAAGGTTACACCGTATTGTCCAAATACTTGGGAGACCTGAAAGGCGGTTACCGAACCATCGGCGTAGCACCTTCCTTCGAGTTTTTTTGGGCTGAAAACTTGAGCGTTGTGGCCCGCTTCGAGTATTCCTGGCTTGGAGTGGATCTGGACAATGCCTCACTCCATCTTTCCGAAGACCTGGGCCTGAGCATCAGCGGGCAGCACTACAAGCGGCAGTCCTATGCACTGGCTACCGGTGTCCGTTACTATGTGCCGTTTATGGGCAGCCGGATTTTCGGCTGGTTCGTGGAAGGGACATTGAATGGCGGTTACGTGCAAAGCATGCTATACGAGTATGCCGAAGGCTTGAAGCAGGGAACCTATGGTGACAACTGGAAGCTGGCGCTGCGGGTAGACCCGGGCATCTGCTTCTTTGTACACGAGAATTTTGACTTCGAGGTGTCCGTTGGCCTCATGGATATTACCTGGAAACTGAACCGCCAGAACGAGAATCAGGTGAAAAATAGCTCTGGAAGCAGCTTGGGAACAGGCTTGAACATCGACCTTTTGGCCATCCGCTTCGGCGCTCACGTCTATCTATGGTAAAGCGGTGGATAAAAATAGCCCTGTGCGGGATGCTGGCCGCAAGCTGCGCCTTCCCCAACGACCTGGATTACCCCCTGGTGGCTGGGTCTATCGTGTCACTGGATTTGGACGGGGCCAAGGAGGTTCTCATCAATGCCGGCAACCGTGAAGTTTCAGTAGTTTTGGAAGAATGGGCCGATGCGGGGCATGTGAAAGTGCGGACTTGCACCCTGTCGGAAATGACCACTTGTGATGAGATAGGGGAGTGGCTGGACCTTTCCCAACCGAAGAAAGTGATGCTGCACACCTACCAGGACTATGAATGGACTATTCGTGCCTCGCAACCTATAGAAAGATATGTGCGATGCACTGGGCAGGCCCAGGAAGCCAAGTTCAACCTGGAGACCAGGCATGTTTATGTTTATCTTCCTGATACACATCCGCTTACGGAAGTTACTATTGAGGATATGAAGCTGGAACCGGAGGGCTCCCGCATCCTGAGCACAACGGGATATGAGAGCAATCTGGGTCACCTCACCCTCACCACCCGTGCGGTTTCCTTTCCCATGACGCTGGACTGCGTGACGGAGCGAAGCTTCTTTGTGGAATGGAACGACAGTGTGATTGAATGGCATTTCAAGGCCCTGCAGCTCACGGTTGCGGCCACGGTGAGTGAAGTGGACGCCCATTGCTACTCCGCCATTATCCGTGGTGTGTTCGCTTCCGGCAGTGCCAACGCTGCTGTGGAATACAGGAAGGCCGCTGCTGTGGAATGGATTCAGGCCACGGATGTTACCTTGGCGGGAGTGGGTATTACGGCCCGCCTCACCCGCTTGTCTCCCGGAACGGCATACGAGTGCCGGGTACGTGACGGGGAGGAAGTATCGGCCAGCGTGCCTTTCCAGACGCAGGAACCGGAGCAGCCTGCCAACTTGAGCTTCGATGCATGGCATGCCAATGAAAAGGTGTGGAACCCTTGGGAAGCCGGTGGAGTCCAGGTGTGGGATTCAGCCAACAAGGCAACGGCATCCTTTACCGGCAGTGCCACTACGCCCGAGGAAAACTTTGTGGCGGTGGCTGGTCCAGGTAAGCGGGCCTGCAGGATGGAGAGTAGTTTTGCCGTGGTGAAATTCGCCGCCGGCAGCGTATTCACGGGACAGTTCGTCAAATTGCAGGGTCTGGGTGCCGAACTGGCCTGGGGCATCCCGTTCACGGGGAAGCCCGTTTCCCTGAAAGGCTATGCCGCCTACAAGACCACGCCTATTACCGATACTGATGACGCCCATGCCGGCCTCATGGGACAGCCTGACACCGGGCACATCCTGGTGGCCCTTACCGACTGGGATGAACAGTTCCATGTGGTGAGTTCTACAGGCATATATGTGGACTTTGACAACGACCCTGCCATTATTGCATTCGGCCGATGCGCCTTTTCCGAGACTACCGGCCAGTATGTGCCTTTTGACATTCCGCTGGAGTATCGCAGTAGTCGGGCCCCAAAATTCTTGGTGATAGTGGCTTCTTCCAGTGCCCTTGGCGACTACTTTACCGGCGGACGTGGCAGCACCCTATGGGTAGACGAGTTTGAGTTGGTATACGATTGACAGGGAGTTCTCTGCCCTCTTATACCATTTTAAGTCCCACGACGGAGGCAATCAGGGTAAAAATGAAAAACAGCCGCCAGAAGCTCGCCGGCTCTTTGAATACCAGGATGCCGATAAGGACGGTTCCTACGGCGCCTATGCCTGTCCAGACCGGATAGGCTGTGCCTAGAGGAATGGTCTTGGTGGCTTTGGCAAGAAATACCATACTGAGGGCATATAGAAGTACAAAGACTGCGTACCATGCGATAGCCGCTTTGCCCGTTGCCAGATTAGCCTTCCCCAGGCAGAAGGTGAACCCACATTCACAAAGTCCTGCGACAATAAGAATGATCCAATTCATAAGAAATCGGTTGTCCCTTCCGAGGGCTGCAGCTATTCCCGGCGTCTCCTTCTGAGGGTGTACAAAGATACTTCTTTTGTGCCATTTCTGCAAAGCCAACCTAACATCGGCCTAAGCGTTTCGGGATATCTTGATGCCGTTTTCCGGATAATTGCCACGCACTAGTTGCTTGACGGAAGAAGAATGTATGCCAAAACTGTTTGTGAATAAAGAAAAAGTTCCTATATTTGGAAATAGCGATTCTACGGATTCGCTGATTTCTGGGCTGGCGATTTTTCGTCAGCCCTCCGTATTATACTTATTGAAAACTACGGATAATGAGACACATACATACTGTCGTGGCCTACTTTTCAATGACAATGCCATTGAGCTGCTGGAACGGGGCAATTCCGGAAAAAACTGTATCTTTGCACCCGCAATCGTCATTGCAAAGCTTGGTAGAGCTGAAAGTCTCCATTGGATTTAAAAACTTTTATTATGAAGAACAGGAGACTGCTTTACACCATTCTCTCCATCAGTTTGTTAACCGTTATGGCCGGGGCTGCGATTGCCCCTGCGCTGGGCGTTATCAGTAAGCATTTTGCCGGGCAGAGCCCTCTGCTTGTCCAACTTATCGTGAGCCTCCCGGCTCTGTTTATCATCCTGACGAATCTGGTATTTCCGCTGCTGTGCCGTTTGATGAAAACGCGCACGCTGGCCCTGGCGGGCCTGTCGCTCTATGTCCTTGCGGGCGCAGGAGCATTTTTTGTAGATAACATCTGGGTGCTGCTTGTATTTAGGGCACTCATGGGAGTGAGCGTAGGAATGATTATGCCGCTGTCCACCGGACTGCTGGCTTATTACTTCCCTCCGGAAGAGCAAGCTGGCCTTATGGGCCTTTCTGCAGCCATGAACCAGATGGGAGGCGTTGTGGCAACATTCCTCGCCGGGTTACTTGCTTCTGTAAGTTGGAATTATGCTTTCCTGGTGTACCTGCTGGGATTGTTTGCAATAATCCTTGTAGCGCTGTTCCTTCCCAATGAGCGCCTTTCCGGGCGCGGAGGGGTATCCCTCTCGCTGCTCAAGCGTTTCCACCCATCGGTAGTGGGAATGTTTCTTGTGATGGTCCTGTTCTTCATCTATCCCACCAACTTCGCGCTTACGGCATCGGCCTCCTTGAGCGAGATGGGTGTGACGCTGGTGATGGTGGGACTGGATGTGGTAGCCTTCCTCGTAGGGTTGGTATTCGGCGCCCTGATGAAACGCTTTGCCTCACAGATGAAGTATGCTGCACCCCTTGGCTTTATGGCCGGATACCTATGCCTTGCTGCAGGAAGCAGCATCGTCTCTCTGCTGCTTGGCTCTGCCTTGATTGGCATCGCCAACGGCATAGGCGTTCCTTATCTGAACACCATCGGCTCGGTAAAAGCGGGGAAGGAAGCCGCTACAACGGTGATGCCGCTGCTCTCGGCCGCACTTTATCTGGGTCAGTTCCTTTCTCCTCTCATCGTGTCACCGACTGCTGACCTGCTGCACGTATCACCTTATCTGGTGGGCGCCGGAATTGCAGTTATCTATCTCCTGCAGGCCATACTAACCCGAAAACAGCAGATGCTTCCGCGAATATGAGAGCCTGTCCCCCGGACATTTTTGTCAAAATTTCGCACGATTCTGCTATATCGGTAAAATTCCGGAAATATTGATAACAGCCATTTTCGGGAATCTGAGTGGAAGATTACCCTTTTTAGAATGCACACTACAGGAGCGGAATCCCTGCCGATGTCTTGATGGGGTTCATTACAAAAGAGCTCTGTATGGATCCAAGGCTCTCGATAGTTCCAAGGATATTGATACAGAACTCATTGTAGTACTGCATGTCCGGGGCGTAGATTTTTAGCAGATAGTCATATTCGCCGGAGATGTTATAACATTCGGCAACCTCCGGGATGTTTTTGATTTTGTCTACAAAATCGATTGCAATATCCTTTCCCATGCGGCGGAGTTTGACGCTGCAGAATACAATGAAACCCTGTCCGAGCCTGGCTGCATTAAGAACAGTGGTATAGCGCTCGATTACTCCGCTAGCCTCCATCCTGTGTACACGCTCAAAGACCGGAGTCGGGGAGAGGTGGACTTTTTGTGCGAGTTCCTTGATGGTTATCCTTCCATTTTCCTGGAGGATTTTCAGTATTTTGATGTCGGTCCTGTCCAGTTGCGTGTTTTCCATATGCGAGGATTCGTCTAAAATTGATGTCTTTTCTTAGGGCTAAAATTGGAATCGTCTAATAATTAATGCAAATATAGTGTTATTTTCTAAATTTTAGGATATACTTGATTGAAAAGACTACAATTTATACCTTTGCAAGTGGAAATACAAACAAAATAAGATATGAGCTTACAGAATCTTCACTTCGAGACCCTTCAACTCCATGTGGGCCAGGAAAAAGCCGATCCGGCATCCGATGCACGCGCGGTCCCCATTTATCAGACATCCTCTTACGTTTTCCATAATTCTGCCCATGCGGCTGCCCGTTTTGGGCTCGCAGACCCCGGCAATATCTACAGCCGCCTTACCAACAGTACTCAAGATGTCCTTGAGCGCCGCATCGCCGCCCTGGAGGGCGGGGCAGGGGCCCTTGCCGTTGCTTCCGGCGCGGCTGCCGTCACCTATTCCATCCTGAACATTGCCCGTGCGGGTGACCATATCGTATCGGCCAAGACCATCTACGGAGGAACGTATGACCTCCTCCAGCATACGCTGGTGCCATACGGGATTACTACCACTTTCGTGGAGCCGTCCCATGTGGATAATTTCAAAAAGGCCCTCCGTCCAGAAACCAAGGCCATCTTTCTTGAGACCTTCGGTAACCCCAACGGCAACATCATAGATGTAGATGCCGTTGCGGCCATAGCCCATGAGCACAAGATACCGCTCATTATTGACAACACCTTTGCCACTCCCTTCCTGTTCCGCCCCATAGAGCATGGCGCCGACATCGTTGTCCATTCGGCCACCAAGTTTATCGGCGGTCATGGCACCACCATCGGCGGCATCATTGTGGACAGCGGCAAGTTTGACTGGAAGGCATCCGGCAAGTTCCCCCAGTTCACAGAGCCTGAGGCCAGCTATCACGGAATTGTCTTTGCCGATGCCTGCGGGCCCGCAGCCTACATCACCCGTGCCCGTGCAATCCTCCTGAGGGACACCGGCTCAACGCTTTCTCCCGTGAGTTGTTTCATCTTCCTGCAAGGGCTTGAGACACTGTCTCTGAGAATTGAGCGGCATGTTGCCAACGCGCTGAAAGTGGTGGACTTTCTCTCCCGTCATCCCAAGGTGGCCAAAGTGAACCATCCTTCCCTCCCGGAACATCCGGACCATGCCCTTTACCAGCGCTACTTCCCTGACGGAGGCGGTTCCATCTTCACCTTTGAAATCAAGGGCGGACAGGCCGAGGCTTTCAAGTTCATCGATTCCCTTGAGATTTTCTCACTCCTTGCCAATGTGGCCGATGTCAAGTCCCTTGTAATTCACCCCGCAACCACCACGCATTCCCAACTTACCGAAGCGGAACTTGAAGACCAGGGTATCTATCAGAGTACGGTACGCCTGTCCATAGGCACTGAACATATTGACGACATCATCGCAGACCTTGCACAGGCCCTTGAAAAGATTGACCTATGATAAAGAAGCCAGCTATGCGTGCCGATTTCGTCGGCAGTTTCCTCCGTCCGGAGTCTGTAAAGAAAGCCAGGATTCGCTTTGCTGCCGGAGAAATCACTCCGGAAGAACTCAAGGCCGTTGAAGACAATGCCATCCGGGACCTTGTAGCCAAACAGCAAGAACTTGGTTTCAAGGTAATTACCGACGGTGAATTCCGCCGCCAGGCATGGCATCTTGACTTTATGTGGGGATTTAACGGTGTGGGGCATGTCCCTACCAAAACCGGCCTTCCCTTCCACGGGGAGCAGGCCATGATAGACGACACTTTCCTTACGGGTAAGGTGTCCCTTGGTGAGAATCATCCTTTCATAGACCACTTCCGCTTTGTCAATTCGCTTGCGGGTGAAGGCGTGGAGGCCAAACTTACCATCCCGGCCCCTGCTCAGTTCCTGGCCCAGATGGTGATGCCTTTCGCGTTGGAGAACACCCGTAAGTTCTATGCCGACGACGAGGAACTGCTTCAGGATCTGGCTTCGGCATACCGCCGGTTTATCCGGGAAGTCCATGCGGCCGGATGCCGCCGTCTTCAGTTTGATGACTGTACCTGGGGAATGTTGGTAGATCCCGCCGCCCTGTGGATGTGGGGGACCGATGAAGCCGGACTTAAGAAAATCCAGGAGATGAACCTTCGCATCAACAACCTTGCGTTGGAAGATAAACCGGCCGACATGTTCATCAACACGCATGTATGCCGCGGCAATTACCACTCCACCTATGCCAACAGCGGTGCCTACGACAAAGTCGCTGAAATCCTTTTTGAGAAGGAAAACGTTGATGCTTACTACCTGGAATTCGACGACAGCCGTTCCGGTGGATTTGAGCCCCTGTCGCATGTAAGCGGCGACAAAACGGTTGTACTTGGCCTCATCACTACCAAGTCTCCGCGCATGGAATTCAAGTCGCTTGTCAAGGAACGGATCCTGAAGGCCGCAGCGTTCATCCCGCTTGAGCGCCTGTGCCTGAGCCCTCAGTGCGGGTTCGCTTCCTGCGAGATAGGCAATAAACTCACGGAAGAGCAGCAGTGGGCCAAACTCCGCCTGGTCCGTGAAGTGGCCGATGAAATCTGGGATTAAGCTCTTGAATCCGGGCGCACCCCCAGACGATGGCATTGGATAGCAGCAGGTGGTGCTTCCTTACGGGGAGCATCTTATCGCTGTTTCTTCTTAAAGGGTTCCTTGCAGGCTTTCCACCACTGGTTGATGGTCTGCCAGGCTCCCGTTGACCATAGGGCAGGGAAAATGAGCACAGGCTGGAAGAAAACCCGCACTGCCTAATTGCCATTCTGAAAAAAATCGCTATTTTAGCAGAATTCAAGTGGCTGTAATAGCTGAAACAACAATAAAAGCAAAACTATGAAAGTACTGATGATTAACGGCAGCCCGCATCCGAAAGGCAACACATCCATTGCGTTGGCGGAGATAGCTAAACAATTAGAGAAGAATGGGATAGACAGCGAGATTGTTTGGATTGGCAACAAGCCCATCCGCGGATGCATCGCCTGCAACAAATGCAAGGAAAAGCCGGGCGAGTGTATCTTCAATGACGACGTCTGCAACAGCATCAGCGCCAAGTTTGCCGATGCCGATGCCCTTATCGTGGGCTCTCCGGTTTACTGGGGGCAGCCCAACGGCGCCGTTCTCTCTATTATTCAGCGGGCTTTCTATTCCAACGGAGGAGCCATCGCCGGAAAACCGGCTGCCGCCGTGGCCGTTTGCCGAAGAGGTGGCGCAACGGCATCGTTCGAAACCCTTAACATGCCTTTCCAGATGATGAACATGCCGGTGGTAACATCGCAGTACTGGAACATCGTCTATGGCCGTGAACAGGGCCAGGCCGCCCTGGATACCGAAGGCCTCCAGACCATGCGCGCCCTCGCGAACAACATGGCCTGGCTGCTGAAGGCCACAGAGGGAAAGCCTGCCCCCGGCCGGGGAGATGAGCCCTGGGAACCGATGCATTTTATCCGGTAGAGCAATTCTTAAGCTGCGATGAAACTCACCGACCTCAAAGACCTCCGGTCAAGTACGAACTGCCGTTCCGTTTGTGCCCAAAGAATCGCAACATTTTGGGATTATAATCCCCAGAATATGCAAAGAGTCCGTGATTTCCTGCACTCGACGCAGGTATATTTCCTCGCCACCGTTGACGGCGACCAGCCTCAGGTGCGTCCCTTCGGCACTGCCGAAATCATCGAAGGCAAGCTATACATCCAGACAGGCCACGTGAAGAACGTCGCCAAGCAGATTGCAGCCAACCCGAAGGTCGCCATCTGCGCCTATAACGGCAGCGAGTGGCTTCGCATTACGGCAACTCTCGTGGAAGACCCCCGTGTTGAAGTCAAGAAGGCCATGCTGGATGCCAATCCTGGCCTCCGCTCCATGTATGACGAGAACGACGGCAACACAGCCGTCTATTTCCTCAAGGACGCAAAGGCCACCATCAGTTCCTTCACTGCGGAGCCCATAGAGATAGACTTTTAAACAATGGCCCTGGAATTTGGAACGATGAAGCACAGCGAGATTCGCGAAGCCGCGCTTCTCTCGACTCGTGCTTTTGATGATTACGAGTATTTCACCAACTCCGAGAAGAACATCGCTTTCTATAAGAAGCGCGGTTACGAAGTCTTTGATGAAAGAACGATAGAGCAGGAGGGAAAGACGATGGGAAGCTGGAGTGTTAAAAAGAAACTGTCATGATGAAAGCACTTGTAATTGGCGCAACAGGCGCCGTTGGGACAGACCTGGTTCAGCAGCTCCTTGCCGATAGCTCGTTCGAGAGGGTGGATGTCTTCGTTCGCCGTGAAGTACCGATTCCCTCGTCTAAACTGGTTCCGCATGTGGTTGACTTCGACCATCCGGAAGACTGGGCCAAACTTCTTACCGGCGACGTTCTTTTCTCCTGCCTTGGGACGACCATCAAGGCAGCGGGAAGTCAGAATGCGCAGTGGAAGGTCGATTACACCTATCAGTATAATGCGGCAAAGGCGGGAAAAGACAATGGAGTGAACACGCTCGTTCTGATATCGTCAGTCGGTGCTTCTTCCAAGTCAAAGGTCTTCTACACGCGAATGAAAGGCCAGCTGGACGAAGATGTTCAGAAGCTGGGCTTCCCGGGATTATTCATCCTCCGCCCGCCGTCCCTCATCCGGAAGGGGAGTGACCGCTTCGGCGAGAAGGCCGGAGTGACCGTGCTCAAAGTCCTGAACGCCATCGGCCTTATGCGCTCTTGGACGCCCATGCCAACAGAGGAAGTGGCATCAGCCATGATTCGCCTGAGTAAGTCCGGAAAAACCGGTGTACACATTATCGAATCCCAAAGTATCCTGACGGTTTGAATCTTGTTTCCGCACGCCTTCTGAGTCAGCAGCTCGCCGCTCCGCAGTTCACTTCTTCCGCGGAAGTGGTGTCGTGGTTCGGCGCCCTTCCCGGAGGTGGTAAGAAATCATTGGAACAGTTGTATGCAGCAAGAAAACAATAAGACATTTATGGAGCCGCTTCAGGATTATCTCCTTGAAACCGCCACGGCGGCAGGGTTCCTGAAAGGGCCGATGGGGATGACGGATGAGGATATTGCCGCTTTAAGGAACCGCTATTTGGAGAAAGTAAGGGAGTAGTCGCCATGCAATCAGATATGCTAAAAGGACATCTTTCCATTGCGGCCGCATATACCATCTTCGGCCTTAATCTCGTGTTCTGCAAGGACATTGCGAACTCAGAGTCGGTATCACCGTACGTGCTTTTCACCTTGCGGGCCATCGGTGCCAGTGCCCTTTTCTGGTTGCTTTCGCTCTTTATGCCGAAGGAGAAGGTCGATAGGGGAGACTACTGGAAGATTGCCGCAGCATCGCTTGTGGGCCTCTTTATCCCGCAGATGACCTTCCTCATGGCCATTACCATGACATCGGCCATCGACACGGCCATCATCGGCACGCTGGGGCCTATCTTCACGATGTTCTTCGCTTTCTTCTTCCTCAAAGAGCCCATCACCGGGAAGAAGGCCGGGGGAGTGGCGCTGAGCTTTGCCGGAATCCTTTTTCTCATCTTCAACTCCGTTCACGCGGGAGGCGCAGCAGTAACATCGCCTTGGGGGATTGCGCTTTTACTGGTGAACAGCCTCAGTTTCTCCCTGTATCTGGGACTCTTCCGGCCACTGATTTCCAAGTACAGCGTGGTCACCTTCATGAAGTGGACCTTCCTGTTCTCGCTGATTGTTTCCCTGCCGATATCGGCCAAGGGGCTGATTACAACCGACTATACGGCCATTCCGGTGAATGTCCGCTGGGAGATTGGCTATCTCATCTTCTTCGCCACCTTCGTGGCGTATTTCCTGATCCCTTACGGGCAGAAGTTCATCCGGCCGACGCTGGTCAGTATGTATTCCTATGGACAGCCTATCATTGCCGCCATCGTGAGTATCTGGGCTGGATTGGATACGCTTTCTTGGCAGAAAATACTCGCCTCGGCCCTTGTCGTAGGCGGAGTTATCCTTGTGAGCAAGAGCCGCGCCGCACATTCCTGATTCCCCAGTTCTGCCCAACATGGCCACCATCCGCATTCAGGTAGAAATCGAGCCATGTCGGCTACTTCAGCACATTAGCAAAACTCTCCGGCGTGAAATCCGGACGCTCTATTCCCTTGTACGTCTCATATCGGACACGAAGTTACGAAGAAATCCCGAAAAAGTCTCGGAAATCTACGGTTCAGTGACTACGTTATCATGGCTGATATTGCAAAAAGCAAAAGCCCCTTTCACCAGGAGCACCAGGGCTCCTACATACAATGCAATGGAAATAACAATCTCAAACATAGCTCAATTCATTTGTTGCTGCAAAACTAATGATTGCTTGTGCCAAGACGTTGCGCAAGCTGAAATAACCCGAAAATGTTGTAAATTTGCTCACTAAAAAAGATAGAACGCTAATGGACCACCTCCCGCTCAGTGATATCCCCATGCTGGTCTCGACGATTAACTTCCTCCTCAGGGACGAAATCTTCGAGAACCTAGACCAGATTTGCTATTGCTTCAACGTGGAGCGGGAGGAGATGGACCGGCTTCTGGCGAGCCAGGGATACGCCTATCAGGAACAACTCAACTGCGTGAAATGATGGCCGATAGGAACACTGTTCAGTTCCACCCAGAAGCGTTGCTACGAGATAGCGATGCCTGGCTGCCCCTTTTCGAATCCTTCCTAAAAAAGATATAATAAAATAGTCATAAAAACTTTGCATAAATGGACAAGCAAGACATCAAACAGATTTACGACAAGATTGAAGAGACAGTTGTCGACACCTACAAGAAAGTAGAAAAAGCCGCCGTAGAGGGGTATCAGAAAGTTGAGGACGCCGCCGTCGGTAAGGTCTTTGCCCGGGAAGGGGAGAGCGTGGAAGAGGCGAAGGCCCGCCTTCGCGGTGAGACTGCGTCCCTGGTCAGAAAAGTGGAAACCGAAAAGGCCCCTGCCGCCATCGGCCCTTACAGCCAGGCGATTAACTCCGGCGCCGGACTTATCTTCGTCTCCGGACAACTTCCCATCGACCCCGCAACGGGGGCCTTCCCCGAAGGGGGCGTCAAAGAGCAGACCCGAAGAAGTCTTCTGAATGCCGCGGCCATCCTGGAAGCCTCAGGTCTTAGCCTTCAGAACGTAGTGAAGACTACCGTTTTCCTGGCCGACATGGGGGATTTCGCCGCCATGAACGAGGTCTATTCGGAGTTCTTCCAGGCGCCCTATCCGGCCCGGAGCGCCGTCGCGGTGAAGACCCTTCCAAAGGGCGCCCTTGTCGAGATTGAGTGTATTGCCGCCTGCTAGTGCGAAAGAAAACCCTCATAGGACTTCTTCTGCTGGCGTTCTGCGCGCTCTGCCGCTTCTGGACTCCGGCAGCGGACTTCTACGCGGGGAAGCTGTACCCATGGATTTCCGGAGGGCTGTCCTGGCTGGGCTCCATTCCCCGCTTCTCCCTCGAGGAAATCGTGGCGCTGGGCTTCGTGGTGACCTTTGTCGATATCCTCGTGAAGGCCATAAAGCATAGGGAGACGTTCTTGTCCTGGCTTAAGAAAACCCTTGTTACCCTGATGTGGCTCCTTGTGTGGTTCTACATGGGCTGGGGGAACAACTACTACCGGACGGGGCTCTATGAGCGCAGCGGCATCCAGCGGACCTCCTTCAATGAGGAAGCCTTCAAGGGATTCCTGGAGCGCTACTCAAAGGAGCTCAACAGCGCGGCCGACAAGGCTGGGACGTATGATAGGGATGCGCTGGAAGCCGATGTGAAGGCTTTCTATACCCATGAAGTCAGTCAGTACGGCTATGCGCCCCTTCGGCGCTGGCAGCATGTGAAGCGGCCCATCATCAACCGTCTCTTCTCCGCTGTTCTCATTCAGGGGTACATGGGGCCTTTCTTCTTGGAGTCCCAGGTGAACCGGGATGTCCCGGAGACGGAGTATCCCTATGTGGTCGCCCATGAACTGGCGCACCTTGCCGGGGTGACCAGTGAAGCCGAGGCGTCGTGGTGGGGATTCGCGTACTGCCGGAAGAGCGGGAGCAGTGCCGCCCGCTACAGCGGCTATCTTGCCCTCCTTCCTTATGTCCTTCAGCAGGCGAAGTATCTCCTTTCGGAGGAAGACTATCAGCGGGTGGTGGAGACTATCTCCGACAAGGCCAAGGAGGATTACGCGGCCGGCCGGGAGGTATGGAAAAGGAAGCAGGTTGTCTGGATAGAGAAAGTCCAGCGCTGGATGCAGGATATGATGCTAAGGGGACATGGGGTCTCCGAAGGCACCAAAGACTACTACGGAGTGGTGTCGATGATTATGACGATGGATGCCGCAAAAGAAATTGTTGAAATCTAAAGAACTCAAGAGATGATAAAGATGTTCGTTATGAAAACCTGCCCCTACTGCGAGTATGTGGAAAAGCAGGTGGAAGGGAAGGCGGAATTCGAAGTGATTGATATAGGAAAGCATGTTCGTAACCTGAAACAGTTCCTGGACCTTCGGGATTCATCCCCGGCTTTCGATGAGGCGAAGGCAGAGGGTGATGTGGGGGTCCCGTGCTATATCCTTGAGGACGGAACGGTGACCCTCTCTTCGAAGGATGTCGGGCTGGAGCCGATGCCGGAGAGCTATGGGGCTGCCTGCCGCATCGATGGGAGCGGATGCTGAGGGGGCTGAATTGATTCCCGACAAAATGTCAGTGTGGGCCTATTGGAGCGGCTTTTGTAGAATATTGGGGAAATAACAAAGACATGGGTTCAGCAAAATGGATAGCGGGCTTTCTCGGGTGGGTCTCATGGGGACCTATCGGGGCCCTTCTGGGCTTCGTGGTGGGCTCAGTGATTGATTCCGCCATCGAGATATCCCGGCAGCTTCCCGGCTCAGAGGCCGAGGGACAGCAAAGCTGGTGAAGCAGCGCAAGGAAGCCGCCGAACAGTTCGTTGCTGCCGGAAGACAGGAGCTGGCCGACAATGAGCTCTCCGAAGCGGCCGTCATGGAGAAGTACCTCCCCAAGCAGCTCTCCGAGGCAGAGGTTGAGGCCAAGGTCAAGGAGATTATAGCCGCTGTGGGCGCCACCTCCATCAAGGATATGGGAAAGGTGATGGGCGCTGCCAACAAGGCTCTTGCGGGACTCTCCGACGGCCGGACCCTCTCCACGGTTGTGAAACGGCTGCTCGCTTAACGGTTATTCCTCCAGACGGCGGATAAGCCTCTCGACAAGCTCGTCATGCCGGAGAAGGCCCCACGGCGCATCCGTGAAGGCAGGAGGAACGCTGCTAGCTATGCGCCCGATGGCGATACCCGGCCGTAGCCGCCGGATGATATCCGCAAGAAGGCCAATGTACTCATCAGGTCCGAGACGAAGGAAGTCCTCGGGCCTTTCTTTATACTCCGTCTCCATGGGCGTTCCTTTGAGAATCTGGAGCTGGTGGAACTTCAGGAAGTCAAGGGGAAGGGTATTCAGGATATCGGCTTCCTCCAAAAGCATGTCCCTGGTCTCTCCCGGAAGCCCCAGGATGATATGACCGCCGACAGTGAGACCCCTTTCTGCCGTCTCCCGGACTGCTTTCTTTGTTGAGGCGAAATCGTGACCGCGGTTCACCCTCTTAAGTGTACTGTCATAGACGGACTCGATGCCGTACTCCAGCTCAACAATCTTCCCGCGCTCCTTGATGGAGGCAAGGTAATCGAGCTTCCCGCTGTCGATGCAGTCCGGCCGGGTGCCGATGACAAGGCCCTTAATGGCGGGGTGGGAGAGTGCCGATTCGTACCGCTCGTGTAAAACTGGGAGCTGTGCATACGTATTGGAAAAAGCCTGGAAGTAAGCGAGGTATCCATCGGCTTTTCGGCCCCTTTTCGAGTGGAAGGCTATCCCGGCATCAATCTGCTCCGGGATGCTCCTGCCTTTGGTATATCCGGGATGAAACGCATCGTTATTGCAAAACGTGCACCCTCCGGTCCCGAGGCTCCCGTCACGGTTCGGGCAGGAGAAGTCTCCGTCGATGGTCAGCCTTTGGAGGCGCATCCCGTAGCGGGCGTTATAGCTGAATGGGGTGTACCTCATTTGCCTTCGAATCGGGACATGCACCAGGCAAACGCTCTGGCGAGTCTGCCTTCATTGTCGTGGAAATGATTACCCTGTTCCCAGACAAGGGTACAGTGTTCGGGACCCAGCTGCTCCCGTAGCAAATCATATTGTGACCGGAGACAGTCACCAACCCTCGCAATGGCTTGATTCTTTACATGCTCCTCATGGTCACCGAGGCTCAGATAGACGGCGTCTGCCATCGGCGTATGTCTGCTTGCAAACGGAATCCAGTTCTTAATCCAAACGGACGGAGATGCAGCTGCAATGGCTTTGAAGCTGTCCGATTGTACCGAAGCCCAAAGCGCGAAAAGACCGCCGAGAGAATATCCGCCAAGAATGACCGGCAGGGGCCCATAGCGCTTCTTTAAATCCGGGATAAGCGACAATAGAACGTATCCCAACGTATCCTGCCCATGTTTTCCGGCCTCGGGCTCCCTGGAGATATTGCCGTCTGGCCATGGCATTAGATCTATCATCCAGTCTTCCAATTCAATGGTGGCAAGTACAAAGGGAATAGGCGTAAGTTCAGCTATCATCCTGGCTTCGTCCTCCAGCGTAGCATTCTCATGCCGGGCCGATGGTTGAACCAGTATGCATCCCGGTCTGTCTGACCCAAATATCCGGCAGATTCTTCCGCCAATGACCCACTGGTCAATCATAGCTCGTCCTCTATTTCCTCTTCGACGTATTCACGGCTGGAAGGGATGATGACCTTTATCTCGGCAATGAGTCTGGCGTGCGCCGGGTCAATCTCAATCTCCCCGACAAACGGGCACACGACATTCTCTTCATTGAAATCCTCGTACCAGTCAAGCTGGGTGCGGGGGATGTACCCAAGGAGCTTCCCGTCCGAGCGGATGACCGCCTGGGCGCGGTTGTCGTGAACATTGGACGGCTCCGGCTTGACAAAGCCCACAATCCTGCCGCAGTCTCTCGCTGTGCAGTGATAGCGGAGCCCCGTGATATCGAAGGTCTCAGAGTTTTCGGCCAGCTCATCGTAATAGTCGAGATTGTCAAGGAAGGATAAATCCATCCCATCCTGACTCCCCGCCCAGTAACTCTTCTGCCCGGCTTCATTCATGGCTTTGTCGAAGGCAGTCTTTGCCTCATCCATGAGGTCCTGAACGCCCTTCTGGATATCCCGAAGAGGCTCCGCAGTCTCCTTCTTGACCTCTTCAATGATGGAGCCAATCATTCCCATCACCTTCTTCGCTTCGCCTTGGATGTCCGCGGCCTTAGGGCCAGACTGTTTCTCCGCCTTCGGCCCGGGCTGGAATTCTTTCTTCGGCGCCTCCTTCTGGTACTGCGCACTCTTCTGGCTCTTTTCGCTTTTATTGTACGAGTTATCGTGGTCGTCCCTGAAAATGAGGAACAACGCAAGGGCGACAACGATTCCGAGTATTGCGTAAAACATACTGCGAATATAATCATTTTATACGAAAAGGACAGTCATCGCTGAGTTTGATGCCTGCCCTTTTCAGACGCTTGCGGTCATAGACCTTTTGGGATTTGTGGAGTGCCGACCTCATTGAAACCGGCCTCCCGTGCTCGGATATCTCTTCCATCCGGGCCGCCCTGCGGTTAGCGAGCATAAAGTCCGCCTCCGTTATCCGCAGCTTCTTCTGTTTTTTCTTCGGTTTCATAGTGTTTGGTTTTACAGCCTATAGATGCAGAAATGCCCCCTTCCGTTGCTATACGAGCATAATCGAATTGATAATCCTCCCGCACTCGATGCCTTCACGACGGGCCGAAAAGAAAGACTCATCGGTATACGTATCAATCCCCGAGACCTGGATGTTCTCCGGCTTTACACCTGCTTGTTCCAGGAGCCAGCGGTTAGCCTTCCAGAGGTCGATATGATGCCCGCCGGACATCGGCTTTCCGTCCCCCTTTCCTTGGAAGGACCAAATCTCGTCCATCGGGAACTCTGCATTCTTGAAGTGCTCAGCGACCTCTTCACCCACCTGGAAGCTATCTGGGCCGATGGACGGTCCCAGCACCGCTCGGATATCGGCGGCATTGCAGCCGTACTTGGCAGCCATGAGCTCTACGGTCTTTTCCGAGATATGCAGTACCGTCCCTTTCCATCCGGCATGCACAGCTGCCACGACATGTTTCACCGGGTCATACAGCAACACAGGCACGCAGTCCGCGGTTCTCACGCCGATGGCGACCCCGGAGAGTGTCGTTACGAACACATCATAGCCTTCCAGCTCCTCCCGTGTCATCCCCGGTCGCTCGATGAAGGCTACCTTGGCCTCATGCACCTGATGCCCCTGAGTAACCGGATAGGGGAGCACGGATTCCCTCCGCGTAGAGAATGCCTCCACGCCTTTGCCCAGGTCATATTTCAACAATTCCGAATACATACTGCGAAGTTACACTTTTTTGTTGTACTTTTGCCTTGTATGGTAACCATTATCCTCATCGTCATCACCTGCCTGGTGAGTATCCTTTGCTTTACGGGCTCGCTCGACAGCACTTCCTACTGAAGCTGGGCTTATAGCTTTCTCACAAAGCAGTAATCACAAGGCTTCCCGTCCTCCGCCAACGTAACGCTCCGGCGGAACTCAAACGTCTTCATGTCCTTGAACCCTGCCGTATCGGCATGGCACCAGCACACGGTGAGCTCCGGGACACCGAACTGTGTACAGACATCCAGCCACAGGCAGCGTGCCACCAAGAGGTGTGAGGCCCTTCGATTCCCATTTCAATAGCGATGGCCTTCAATTCTTCAGCGATATTCGCCATCCACACAAGCGGATAAATGAACAGCGTAGGGATTCCGAGCAGATACGCCACCCAGTACCGCTGCGTCCGGTGTCCCAGTACTTCGTCCAGTTCATCCTGCAACCCACCCAGCGGCATATACAGCAAGAAAAATAGCCCGGCCGTAAAGAAATCTATGAAGCCGAGCCAGAACCCTGGCCTATGAGTATGCTTGAATCTCATTGCGCATAATCCAATCTCATAATCTTCACAGGGCGCTCATCACCACGATAAAGGTGACTGAGCATGTTCGTCTCTCCAGTATCCTTGAAGCCGCATTTCTTCATCACGCGTCCAGATGCCGGATTGTCCACAAAGAAGTCACTCCAAAGGGTCTGGAAGCCATTTTTGTTGAAACACCAGTTAATCATTGCCCGGAGCGCTTCCGTGCAAAGCCCCTGGTTCCAGTAAGGCTTGGCAATCCAATAACCCAGCTTCGCATCTTCCGGGCCGATTTCAATGTTGCTCTCCGATGCATCGTAATACCCCATACAGCCGATGGGCTCACCAGTTTCTTTCAACACCAGCGCCCAAGTGTGTCCGTTGGAGAAGATGTTGCGGATTACTGCCCGGCTTTCCTCCTCGGACTGATGCGGCGGCCAACCAGCCCTTGGCCCCACGTCTGGGTCCGATGCATACTTGAAGAGTACTTCTGCATCAGACTCCATCCAAGGCCGGAAGCGAAGGCGCTTAGTCTCTATTTCAATGGGTAAAGCCATTCTTCCGGCATCTGTCATCAGTCCGCGCCTTTGCAGGTCAGCACAACGCTGTTTGTTCAGTTCGGTCCAGTGGCTTCCTTTTCTGCGGGGAGAGATTCTCTGCGCCAATCGTCCATCAGGAAGCTTCTTGTTTGTGGAATCTATCCATCCAAAACACAAAGCCTCCTCGACTATCTCAAGATATGGAAGTGCTATTCCCTCAGGGACACGGCTCCTGTATGCAGTCACCCAGCAGTGGGTAGCAGTTTTATGATTCTCATCCAGCCACTTGCGCAGTTGGTCACGATTAGAGAATTCAAGAAGAGGAACCGTTTCCATAGATGATTAATCAATCAGTTTGATGGAATTGATAATCCTGCCACACTCAACTCCTTCACGCCTGGCTGAAAAGAAATCCGGCGTGGTGAAAGTGTCAATTCCGCATACTTGAATGTTCTCAGACTTGACCCCCGCACTCTCCAGCAGCCAGACATTGGCCTTCCAAAGGTCGATATGATGACCACATGACATCGGAGTTCCATCGCCAACGCCCCGGAACGACCATATCTCCTCCATCGGAAAACCGGCATTCTTGAAATGCTCCGCCACCTCTTCGCCCACTTGAAAACTATCCGGGCCGAGGGAAGGGCCTACCGCAGCCACGAGGTCCTCAGCATTGCACCGGAACTGCTGCTCCATCACGTTGATGGCCTTTTGCACAATGTGCAGCACAGTTCCTTTCCATCCGGAATGTACGGCTGCCACAACACGCTTCACAGGATCATAAATCAGAATTGGCACACAGTCAGCTGTCCGTACCCCAATCGCAACACCCGGAAGATTCGTCACAAAAGCATCATAGCCCTCCAGTTCCTCCCGAGTATAGTCCGGCCGGTCAATCACAGCAACCTTTCCATCATGCACTTGATGTCCCTGGATTACAGGATATGGAAGCACACTGTCCCTGCGTGTGGAAAAAGCCTCCACACCATCTCCCAGAGAGTATTTGAGCAGGTCGGTGAACATCAATGCAAATTTAGCAAAAATTGCTCAAACCACCTTGAGAAGTCGCTCCAGTCGAGCGCACGGCGGGGCCGCACGCTCCACTTCCGCTCCGTCGGCTCCTCACACCGCCCGACAGTCGGAGCTGAGCCCTTCAGGCGTCATCTCCGCCTGCCCGGCTTATAATCAAAGTATAATAGAAGCTTAACTTGTTTAGACTCTACAGCTCCTCCTCAATCTCTTCCTCAACATACTCCTGACTGGTAGGAATTATCACCTTTATCTCCGCCTGTAACCAACCTCGATTGTCCAGTTCAATTTCACCGACAAAGGGGCAAACCACATTCTCCTCGTTGAAATCTTCGTACCAGTCTTGTTGCGTACGGGGAATATATCCAAGCAGTTTGCCGTCAGCGCGAATCACAGCCTGTGCCCTGGAATCATGTACATTTGACGGATCAGGCTTAACATAGCCAACAATCTTGCCGCAGTCATGAACGGTGCAGTAGTATCGCAACCCCGTAACATCAAAGGTTTCTGAATTCTCTTCCAGGTCCTCGTAATAGTCAAGATTATCGAGAAACGATAAATCAACTTCTTCGTCTTCCCAATCTTCTTCCTCCGGCTCCGGCTGTTCCTGTTCATCCACCTCGGTGTTACTTGTCCAATAGCTCTTCTGCCCAGCCTCCTTCATGGCCTTGTCAATGGCCGCTTTGGCCTCATCCAGAACACCCTGCACACCCTTCTGGATGTCCTGCAAAGGCTCCGCCGCCTCCTTTTTCACCTCCTCAATGATAGACCCGATCATCCCCATCACCTTCTTTGCCTCGCCCTGGAATTCTGCCTTGGTTCCCGTTTTTGGTCCGGTTGTCGATTGCGAAGTCTCCTTCTTGGAGTAGGCATTCTGTTTCCTGGCCCCCTCGGACTGCCGCTGGGCCTTCTTATCATTCCGGTTGTAAGACGTGTCGTGGTCGTCCCTGAATATCAGGAACAACGCCAGAAGCACAACCGCTGCAAGTATCGCGTAAAACATATTGCGAATTTAACCATTTTCCTGCAAATACGCTGTAAACTTTGGCCCGACATTTGACTAATAGCCCACAGAGTTAGTTAAAACGTGTATTATGAACCGAATCACCTTAATCGCCGCGAGAACTTCCAGGGAGGCGGCCACGGACCCCGTCCTGAAGCCGGTCAGGGGCAAGGCGGCCCCCGTGGACCTCAAGGCGGTATGCGTCATGGTGGAGGCCCCGGCATGGGCGGTCCTGGCGGTGGAATGGGTCCCGGAGGTAACCGTCCCGGTGGCGGTCCCGGAATGCGTCCCGGCGGCCAGGGTGGCCGCCCGCCGATGGAAAATGCCGAAGTTGACTTCGAAAAATTGGAGAAGTACAACGCTAAGCAGGAGAAGAAACTCCAGAAGATCCTCGGTAACGACCTCTACACCCAGTGGCGCACCCGCCACCCGCAGGAGACCCAACAGGATGATGTGAATGT
Source organism: Bacteroidales bacterium (assembly GCA_017934185.1). GTDB lineage: Bacteria > Bacteroidota > Bacteroidia > Bacteroidales > UBA932 > Cryptobacteroides. The sequence continues at coordinate 71,146 of JAGBJY010000060.1, forward strand.
GACTGGGTTTGATGTGCGTTCGGGCAGGAGCAAGATGTTCAAGGTGGCAAGGATTGAGCGGGTGGTGCTGATGGCTGACTCTTGGGAGTTTGAGGGGGCTCATGTGCATCAGGAGGCGGATGCTTTTCACATGGCGGGGCCGGTGGGGATGCCTGTGAAGCTGGGGCTGACGCTGCGGGCGAGGAGTCTTCTGCTTGAGGAGTATCCGCTTTCTGCGCCGTTTGTTTATGAAGCGGAGGGGAGGTTTTTCTTTGAGGGGGAGGTACGGCGGGTGGAGGGAATCGGGCGGTTTGTCACGGGCCTGATTCCGGAGATTGAGATTCTGGAGGGGGAGGAGTTACGGGAGTATGTGCATAAGAGGTGTTTGGCGGGGGCGGTTAAGACAGCGAATCCGTCATTCCCGGCTTGACCGGGAATCTCCTGTGCCGAAAGATTTTTTGCCGGTTGACGGGAGTTGGCAATAGGGATGTTATTTTTGTGGCGGAAATTCAAGAACTATACTGGTTATGACCATTGAGGAAGCAATGGTGTATCTGCTTTCGACGGAGGGTCGCGGGATGACTGCCGAGAGTTTGGCCCGGGAGATTAATCTCCGGGGGCTGAACCGTCGTAGGGATGGGGAACCGGTGAATGTGGGACAGGTGTGGGCGGCGTTTTTCCGGTGGCCTGAGATGTTTGTGCGGGATGGGAGGTTGATCAGGTTGATGGTGTAGGAGAGGGGGCTTTAATCTTTAGTTTAAGAATATTCCAGTATTTGCTAAATGATGGAGAAAAATTCTTAAATTTGTAAAAATCAAGCATTAGATATTATATGGGAAAAACGGTTACCACCTACCTGATAGATGGAAATCCTCAGGGTACAAGGTACGTATTCATAAGCAACAAGATTTGCAAAATGTATGTCATACCTCGTTCAGACACAAAAATTCTGAGCGAAAGAGAGGAACTCCAGAAACCGGCTTTCTATATCCTTTTGGGTGAGGATGAAACGACCAAACCCCAAGCATATATTGGTGAGACAGAGAATTTTAAAGAGAGAGTTAAAGACCACGACTACAAAAAGGAGTTCTGGCAAAAAGCTCTTGTGTTTATATCCAAGGATCAGGACCTGACAAAGGCAGATGTCCAGTTCTTAGAGCATAGAGCAATCGCAGTGGCGAAAAAACTGAACACTTACAATCTTGAGTATAACAAACAGATTCCCAAGTGCCCAAATCTTCCAGAGTATCGTAAGGATTCTATGGAAGAGTTCTTTGAAGATGTGAAGTTCTTATCTTCATTTATAGGCTGTTCAATCTTTGATGAAAAAGAAGCTCCTGCAAAGAATTATTCTTTGTTTTATGCCAAGGGCCGAGGTAGTAATGCCGTAGGGTATTATGATAACGGCGGCTTTACAGTCTTGAAGGACAGTATATTGGCTGCCACCTCCGTCCCTTCTTTTGCTTGGCCCGATAAACGGAAAAAGTTGATTGAAGAATATGCGTCTCCTACTTCAGATGGGAAATTCATTTTGGATACGAGTAAGACTTTCCCTAGCCCCAGTACTGCGGCAGACTTTTGCATAGGAAGCAGTAATAATGGCTGGATAGTATGGAAAAACAAGGACGGGCAGACATTGGATGCTATCGTCCGCAAACAGTTGGAGGGATAATAATGTCACAAGACATTGATATACGGGAGAACGAACTTCTGAGGTTATTTCCAGATGCTTTCAACGAGATGCTGAAGGATAGAACTACTGAGCAGAATATCTTCTGGGCTTGCGATTCATATAAGTCTAGGGGAAAGGGATACGGTTTCTTTGAATCCATAACAGTTGAGAAGATAACAGGGAAGGACAATGAGCTTGTCATTCGTCCACGTTCAGTAAAACAGTCAGAAGAACAACAACAGAGAACAAAAGATAAAGCAGAGGTCTTTACACCTTGCTGGGTATGCAATGCGCAGAATAACCTGGTGGATGATGCTTGGTTTGGGGCGGCAGGTGTTTTCAATAATGAGTTTGTGGATGAGGATGGTATCCATCGCTGGACTCCTACCGAAGGAATTATCAAGTTCGCATCAAATGGTGCAAAAACGTGGAAGAAGTATGTTTCTTCTACAAGAATGGAGATAACTTGCGGGGAGGCCCCATATCTTGTTAGCAGATATGACACTACCGACGGAACACCGATTCCTCTTGAGATGCGTATTGGCCTTCTGGATAGAAAGCTTCGCGTTATAAACGAGAGAACTAAAACGGAAAAAAGCTGGAAAGAGCAATGCATAAATGCCATCAAATCTATTTACGGATATGAGTGGCAAGGTGATAATTTATTAATAGCTAGAGAGAATATACTATACACCATAAAAGACTACTATCTGTCCAAGTTCAAGGAAACTCCGGATGTGGAATTTATGAGAGAAGCTGCTGTAATTGTTTCCTGGAACATTTGGCAGATGGACGGACTTACCTTTGGGCTTCCCGGGTATACCGTAAAAGAACAAGAGGATAATCCAGAATCGTTATTCTCCAGTGAGACTTATGACGATGATTTTTCTCCTAACGAGCGTCTGTGCAGGATAATGGATTGGGAAAAAGGAGAAACTCAGACTTTTAAATCCCTTATTTCCAAGAAATAAAGACCACATTGCAGCATATGGCAAACTACATTACTTTCAAAGAGGTCCCGCTTTCGGAAAACAATAGCCTGTTTGGTAATGAGCCGCAGGAAGAACAGAAGATAGTCCTGCGAGAAGAGCAACAAGAGGCTGTAAAACTTGCCAAAACTCATTTTGGTAAGATTAATAACAGCGGCGATTTCATCCCATACCCTGGCTTCCGACAGTTTCTATGGAATGCGAAGATGCGTTTTGGGAAAACCTTCTGTGCACTACAGCTTGCAAAAGAGATGGACGCAAAGCGCGTTCTTATTGTTACCCACCGCCCTGTTTTAGATAAATCTTGGAAAGACGATTTCAAGAAGATTTTCTCTGACCGCCTGGATAAATACGGTTTTGGAACCAAATTCGAACGTGAAGGCGATGGGGAGGGAAACTACTATGACCTAGAGAGATTGGTGAAGGACGGTAAAGGTTATATCTTTTTTGCCTCAATGCAATATCTTCGCCGCTCGGTATTGGTCGGAGGAGATAATGACGAACAGTTAAAAAAGGACCTTCTCTCAACAGATTGGGACCTTGTTGTAGTTGATGAGGCCCATGAAGGTACAAGAACAGCGTTGGGACAGAAAGTGATAAACCTTCTCTCAAAGGAGAACACTAAAATACTCCACCTCTCTGGGACTCCCTTTAACCTATACTCTGACTTCAAAAACCAAGAGATATATACCTGGGATTATATTCAGGAACAACAGGCGAAAGCCGATTGGCCTATTAAACACCCTGGCGAAAAGAATCCTTATGAGGAATTACCCAGAATGAACATTATGACATTCAGCTTGGGTAAGTTAATGGATCACTTTATTGAAGAAGGTGGCTCTTTCAGATTTACTGAGTTCTTCCGTACGTGGGGTGGAAAGGACAAAGAAGGCAATTCGGTACCAAAAGAGAAGATTGGCACCTTTCTGCATGAAAAGGATGTCAACGACTTCCTAGAGCTTCTTTGTTCTGACAGCGAGACATCTCATTATCCATTCTCCACAGATGAGTATCGTGAATCATTCCGTCACACTCTTTGGATTGTTCCCGGCGTAAAGGAGGCGGCAGCTTTGGAGATGCTTTTGAAGAATCATCCCGTGTTCGGAGAGGAAAACGGTTTCAAGGTTATCAATGTCGCAGGCAAGAGCCCGGAAGATGAAGAGAAAGAAAATGCGCTAGACCGTGTTATCAATGCCATAGGTAAAACTCCAGAGGATACGTATACAATTACCATCTCTTGTGGCCGACTTACAACTGGGGTTACAGTTAAGCCATGGACAGCGGTCTTTTATATGAAGGGCTCCGAAATGACCTCGGCAGCCACGTATATGCAGACCATTTTCCGCGTCCAGTCACCTGCGACTATTGCAGGGAAGATGAAAACGGAGTGCTATGTGTTTGACTTCGCTCCGGACCGTACATTGAAAATGGTGGCTGAAACAGCAAAGTTCTCATCCATGGCTAAGGAGAAGGCTAAAAAGAAGAAACAGGATGAGGATGAAACGCAGGAAGAACGTGACCGCAAGACGATGAAGTCATTCCTGGAGCTTTGCCCCGTAATTTCCATGGATGGTGGCGAAATGAAGCCGTACGAACCCAGGAAACTCTTCGAACAGTTGGAGAGGGTGTATATCGACCGACTCGTAGTTACTGGTTTCAACGACAACAGTCTCTACAATGTGGAAGAGTTGATGAATATGGATTCCGCTTCTCTCAATGCGCTTGGTGAAAAGATTGCCAAATCTTCCAATATGGAAAAGCCCAAGAATGCGAATCCTTTCAAGGGTGGTTCAGCTGGATTTGACCAACTATCACCGGAACAGAAAGCTGCAATTGAAGAAGCCAGGAGAAAGAAGCGCGAAGCTGCAAGAAGAGGTGAAAAGCCGCAATATACACCGGAAGAGCTGGCAGCAATCGAGGCTGCCCGGAAAGCTAGAGAAGAGGCAAAAAAAGAACGAGAGAATCGTATTTCCAATATTCGCGGTATAGCGCTTCGTATTCCGCTGTTAATGTATGGCGGAGCAGATGCTGGAGATCCTAAGGAAGATTTGACTGTTGAGAATTTTACACGTAAAATCAAGGATGAATCCTGGGTGGAATTCATGCCCCGTGGAATTACTAAAAAGGACTTTAACGATATACGAAAGTGCTTCAATGCAGCGCGATTTGAGGCCGCGGGAAAGCGTTATCGTGCACTAGCAAAAGAAGCGGACGAGATGCATGTAGAGGACCGTGTCAAACGAATAGCTGATATTTTTGCGTGTTTTCATAATCCGGATAAGGAGACAGTACTTACCCCATGGCGCGTTGTAAATTTACATATGAGTGATACATTGGGAGGCTACTGTTTTTATGACGATTCTTTCGACAATGAACACGGGCGAATTGATACACCACGGTATGTAGGACAAGGAGAGATTTCCAATCAGCTATTTGATGCGGAAGATGAACATATGGAGATCCCAGTCAAGATTTTAGAAATTAATTCTAAAACGGGCTTATATCCTCTGTACATAACGTACTCATTTTACAGAAAGAGAAAAGATATATATGTAAGGGAGAATCTTATTGAAGACCCTGATAATCTTTCTGTCGAGGAAGAACAGGTTATCTGGGACGACGTGCTTTCTAATAATGTTTTTGTTATTTGTAACACACCAATGCCTGCGCAGATAACAAAACGCACGTTATTAGGATTCCGCGTTCTTTCTGGCGATTTGAACATTAGATATGAAAAACTCGTAGAGAAAGCTTCTGAAGAACAGAACGAACTCGTGTCACGCATCAAGAGTAAAGGTTTTTGGAACGGTACAAGAAACAAAGAAGAAATGAAATTTGACGCAGTAGTAGGGAATCCACCCTATCAACAAAAAACCACAAGCGCTTTTCAGGGCGTCTCAATTTATAACCAATTCATTGATGTTGCAAGGCTTTTGCATCCTGGTTACATCTCTATGATTTCTCCTAGTCGCTGGATGACAAAGGGCAGTATGGGAATCAAAGAAGAATGGGTTGATATGATGCTCAGTTCAAACCACTTTATTAAGATTGAAGATTATATAGACTTCTCTGAGTTTTTTAAGAATGTTGGGATAGGTGGCGGCGTGAATTACTTCTTATATAGTGATAATTACAAGGGGGAATGTCAGTACACACTGCATCAAAATAAAAAAACATATTCTCGAATACAGTATTTAGACGAACTCGGCGCAGGTGTTGTTGTAAGAGATGGAATTGGCGCAAGTATAGTTAAAAAAATTGCTGGCATTGAGGGTGATTATTTTAACCTCGCCAATTTTTCATCGTTAGTAGGTCCGTTACACTTTTTTGACCGCGATGAGACTTTAGGAACGAACTGGAAAGGGTATTCAAGGGTTAAAGATGATAAACACCCCATTAAGTGTTACATTAATAAAAAACTTGAGGATTGCGGTTTTGGCTGGATTAAGTTGACAGATGTAGCTAAGAGCTACGAGACTATTGATATAAATAAAGTTTTTTAGTACATGACAAAATTTGAAATAATTGCCGTAAATTATTGATTGTCAGTTAATTATATTTGCAAAAGACCTCAAAATTTCGTAACTTTAAGGTATATAACTACCACATTATTACCATGTTACGAAACCTCGAGGTC
>JAGBJY010000061.1 GCA_017934185.1 Bacteroidales bacterium
GAGCGTAAACTCAATTTTTTGGAAGAAATCATAGAAAAGGATTTGGCCGAAGGAAAAGTGGACTCCATCATGACCCGTTTCCCTCCGGAACCCAACGGCTATCTGCACCTGGGCCATGCCAAGAGCATCTGCCTCAACTTCGGCCTGGCGCAGAAGTACGGCGGAAAAACCAATCTCCGTTACGACGATACCAACCCCACCAAGGAAGACACCGAGTATGTGGATTCCATCAAGGAAGATATCCAGTGGCTGGGCTTCCAGTGGGACAAGGAACTGTATGCCTCCGACTATTTCGACCAGCTCTATGAGTGGGCCGAAGACCTGATTAAGCGCGGTCTGGCATACGTGGATGACCAGACACAGGAGCAAATCCGGGAGAACCGCGGCACCGTTGACAAGCCCGGCACCCCCAGCCCCTGGAGAGACCGCAGCCCGGAGGAGAACCTGAAGCTGTTCCGGGAGATGAAGGCCGGCAAGTATGCGGAAGGGGAGAAGGTGCTCCGTGCCAAGATAGACATGGCCCACCCCAACATGATGTTCCGGGACCCGCTGCTGTACCGCATCAAATTCGCCCACCATCACCGTACCGGAGACAAGTGGTGCATCTACCCCATGTACGACTACACCCACGGCCAGTGCGACTCCATCGAACACATCACGCACTCCATCTGCACGCTGGAGTTCGATGTGCATCGGCCTTTGTATGACTGGTTCATCCAGACGTTGGGCATCTATCCTTCCCATCAGTACGAGTTCGCCCGCCTGAACCTCACCTATACTTTGATGAGTAAGCGCAAGCTGCTGGAACTGGTGCAGAAGGGCCCGGTGAGTGGCTGGGACGACCCTCGCATGCCCACCCTCTGCGGGGTGCGGCGCCGCGGCTACACGGCCAAAGCGCTCCGGATGTTCTGCGACAAAATCGGCGTTTCCAAGCGGGACCAGCTGATGGACATCCAGCTGCTGGAGTGGTGCGTCCGCCAGGACTTGAACGAGCGCTCCAACCGCTACATGGTGGTGCAGGACCCCGTGAAGCTCACCATCACCAACTGGCCCGAAGGCAAGGTGGAATGGTTTGACTGCCCCCTGAACCCGGCCGAGCCGGAGGGCGCCAAGCGCAAGGTCCCCTTCAGCGGGAACCTCCTGATAGACCGGGCCGATTTCATGGAAGACGCCCCCAAGAAGTTCTTCCGCCTGAAACCCGACGGCGAAGTGCGCCTCAAATATACCTATATCGTAAAATGCAACGAGGTTGTCAAGGATGAGAACGGGGAAGTGGTGGAACTCAAATGTACCTACGACCCTTCCACCGAATATCGGCCCGTGAAGGGTACCATCCATTGGGTGAGCGCCGCCCATGCCAAGGAACTGGTACTCCGCAATTACGACCGTCTCTTCACCCTGGCCGACATGTCCCAGGTGCCCGAAGACAAAGACTACAAGGATTTCCTGAATCCGGAGAGCCTGGTGGTGGGCAAGGGCTGGGCCGAACCTGCCCTGCTGGAAGACGCTTCCGGCATTGCCGTGCAGTTCGAGCGCACCGGCTACTATGTGAAGGACAAAGACTCCACCCCGGAGCAGCCCGTCTTCAACAAGACCACCGCCCTCAAAGACAGCTACAAGCCGGAATAGGCGCCGCTTCCGTTATCGGCGGAAAAGGAGGGCGAGAAGCGGTTTTAGCTGGCGGGTGAGGACCAGGGCCAGCAGATAGACGGCACCCATGGCCGCCACTTTGGCGATGACGGACCAGACAAGCGGCATTTCCGGCAGGAAGGTGCAGCCGAATCCGGCCAGGGCCACGGCGGCCATGACGCCCAAATCCGGCAGCAGCCCTTTGAGGAAGTCTCTTGTGCGGAAGCCGAAGGACAGGTGTACCAGAATATAGAAGGTAGCCGCGAATTGCAGGTTATAGGCCATGCTCACGTTCCGTGCCACGGCCACGATGCTGCCTTCCGCCAGGCCGGCGATGATGAAGGCCACCACCAGGACGGCGTTCATGCTGCCGCTCCACAGCAGGCGGCGGGTGTCTCCCAGGCTTTGGAAAATGGTGCCGGAGGAGGACAGAATCATCTGGGCCCACATGGCCAGCGACATCCAGCGGAGGCAGGGGATGGCCGCAAGCCATTGCTCTCCGTACAGGAGGCGGATGATTTCCTCGCTGGCAAAGTAGAAAAACGGCGTTATGAAGGCTCCCAAAAGGGACAGCAGCTTCACAACCTGCAGGTACTTTCCGTAGATGTACGCTTTGTCGTTCTGGTGCTCCGAGAGGATGGGATGCAGCACCGGCGTAATCACGTGGGTGAGGTTGTTCACCGGGTACAGCATCAGTTTGTAGGATTTGTCGTAGTAGCCCAGCTGCGCGTTTCCCATCACCTTGCCGATGAGCAGGTTGTCCAGGTTGCGGGCAAAGTAGTTGATGAGGCTGAAGCCGAAGAGATAGCCGGAGTAGCTGCGGATTTTGTCCAGGCTCTCCCGCCGGGGCTTCCGGGCCATGGGCGGCCGCGTGGAAAGGTAGTTCCAGCCAAAGAGGAAGGCGGCGTCCAGGATGGCCTGGCCCACCAGCGCATAGTATTTGAGGCCCAGCAGCGCCAGGCCGATACCCACCGTGCCGGAGACAAGGCAGGCGCACAGGGTGCGCAGCGCCACCTTCTTGAACTCTTTCCGCTTGAGCAGCAGCGCATTGGGGACAATGTTGAGCGTGGTGAAAAACAGCTGGAAGGAGAGCAGCATGCCCACCGGCACCAGCGCCTGGTTTCCGTAAAAATAGGCCATAGGGAAAGAGAGCAGCACAAAGGCGCCCATCAGCACCAGTCCCAGGCGCAGCGAGAAGGCGAAGATGCTGCCGATATCGTCCCGGCTCAGCTCTTTGTTCTGGATGATGCCGGCCCCCAGGCCCATATCGGCCAGCAGGCCGAAGAAGATGGTGAAAACCGACGTGATGGCCACGACGCCATAGTCTTCCGGCACCAGGATACGGGCCAGCGCCGCATTGAACAGCATGCGCAGAATGAGCGTGGAGTAGCGGGCGGCGGCATTCAGGTAAACCGCGTTTTTGATGGAGGAGGTGGCCATGGCGTCAGCGGTTCATCAGGCTCAGGAGCACATCCATGGAACGGATGCTCTCCTTTAATATCATTTTTTCTTTTTTGGCGCGGCGGCGGAAAGCCTGGTCTGTAGAGACATCTTCCAGGTGCCGGACCTGGACTTGGGGACTGTATAGCAGCGTCAAGCCTTCCTGCAGGCATTCGTAGTGAAGGATGTTCTCCTCAAAATAGAGGAAGGTGGCGGGGTTGAAAGCGTGCTCCCGGCTGCGGATGAAATCGGCCGAAAAAATGAAGCAGGCCCCGTGCAGAACGGGATTCCGTGCCGGTTCCCGCCAGGGTTTTTCGGCCGCTTCCGGCTTGTGGACGAAGTGTTTTTTGAGGCTCCATTTGAACCGGCGCCAGCGAAAGTGCGCCAGGTCTTTTTGGCAGCGGCTGCGGAGAGCCAGCACTTCTTCCCGGCCGAGCCCGTGGGGGAGTGCGGGGTTTTGGTGAATACCGGTCTTCGGGTTCAGGATGTCCGGCCCCAGCACGGCAAAGGGCGTATTCTTGTAAATCTCTTCCACCTTGCCGATAAAGCCTGTGTCCGGAATGAGGACGTCGTTGTTGAGGACGACGATGAAATCACAGGAAAAATGCGTCCGCAGGTACTCGTAGCCCCGGTTGTTGCCCCTGGCAAAACCTTCGTTGCAGGGGCTCGGGAGCACCGTCACCTCTGATAATCGGCCGGAAAAATGCGCCGCCAGTTTCTCCCCGGAGCCGTCCGGGGAGGCGTTGTCCACAATGACAATGTGCTTTTCTCCGGCAAGCCCCAGGAGACTTTCCGTACATTGCAGCGTCATCTCGTACGCCAGATAATGGAGAACAACGAATCCGGTCATAAGAACAAACAAAGGTAATGATTTTGTGCTTTCCTTGCAAAATGTTAATTTTGTATCGGGATATTAAAAGAGCATGATGCCCACCAAATTCTTATATTTGCTTGTCAGCGGTCCGGAGGATGTTTACCTGGAGCAGGCATACATCAGTGCCTCCAGCTGCGCCCGTCATAACCCGGACGCAAGCCTTACGCTCCTGACAGACAAGCTTACGGCCGAAGGGTGGCTCCGGGAGAGCCCGCTCTCCGGGCCTTTCCGGGCACTTTTCAAAGAAATCAAGGTGGTGGATTTGGATGCGTCCCTTCCGGCCATGCAGCGCTCCCGCCTCCTGAAAACCGGCATGCGGGAGTATGTGGAGGGGGATTTTCTCTTCATCGACGCCGATACGGTGGTGGCCCGCAGCCTGGCGGACATTGACGCTTTTGACGCCCCCCTGGCCGCCTGTCCGGACCTCCATGCCACGTTCCGGGAGCATCCGCACCGCCGGGCCACCGTCAATATGTGCAAACGGCTGGGCTTTGATGCCACGCTTACCCGAAATTATTTTAACAGCGGAGTGATGCTGGTGAGGGACACGCCGGAGAATCATGCTTTCTTCAAGGCCTGGCAGCAGAATTACCTGCATGGTTTTGCGGCCGGCATAAAGCCGGACCAGCCTTCCCTGGCCCAGACAGACGCCCAGTGCGCTTTTCCCATCCGGGAACTCCCCGGAGAGTGGAACTGCCAGGTGCAGAACGGCGTCCGGTATCTCAGGGATGCCTATATCCTGCATTACATGGTGACCAACCAGTCTTCCGGACAGGAGGACAAGCTGTATGTGCTCAACAGCAAGGACCTGCTTCTGCGTGTGAGGAAGGAGGGCTTGGCGCCGGTGGAAGACATTCTCGGGAATCCGCTCAGGGGATATGCCCCGTCCGTGCGGGTGTTTGCCGGGGAAGATCTGCATTTTTTCCAGACCCGCCGCTACAAGTGGATGCGCAGTAAATTCTCCCAGGAGGGATTCTCCCTTCTGGAGTGGCTGCTCAAAGTGAAAGACCATCTTCTAAAACGAGTATAGAGATGCCTGTAGTCAGTGTCATCATTCCCAGCTACAATCTGGGAGAATTTCTGGGGGAAACCCTCAGGAGCGTACAGGACCAGACTTTCCAGGATTGGGAGTGCCTGGTGGTGGAAAACGGCTCTTCGGACAATTCGGCCAAAGTGGTCCGCGAGTTCGCCTCCCGGGACCCCCGCTTCACGCTCATCCCCCTGGTATCCAACATAGGGGTGGCGGCCGCCCGCAACATGGCCATGCACCGCTGTTTCGGAAAATATATCCTTTTTTTGGATGCCGATGACTTGATTGGCCCCGGTTATATGAAGGCGGCGGTGGAGGCGCTGGAAGAAGACCCTTCCCTGAACGTGGTCTATGGTAAGGCGGAACGCTTCGGAAGCGAGACCGCCTGGGACCTGCCGCCCTTCTCCATGTCCACCATGCTGTCCCGCAACTGCCTGTATGTGTCCTGTTTTTTCCGGAAACATGAACACGACCTGTATTTGGGTACGGGCTTTGACACTTCTTTTACCCACGGTTACGAAGACTGGGACTTCTGGCTCAGCTTTTTCCAGGCCCTGCCCGCGGAGCCCCGCGTGCTGCAGCTGCCGGAGGTGTACTTCTACTACCGTACGCGCCGGAATTCCCGCAATACGGGCGTTTCTGACGAGGCACTCAGGGAGATTCGCTACAAACTCTGGGACAAGCACAAGGAGCTGTATGCCCGCTATTTTCCGGACCCCCTGGAGACGGTGGAATACCGCCGCATGGCGCGTGCCTTCCGGAAGGCTTCGGACACCCCCTGCTGGAAGCTCAGGATGGCGGTGAAAAAGCTTCTGGGCCGATGAATCCCCGGGTCCTCGTCATTGTAGTTTCCCACAACGGGATGCACTGGCTGCCGCGCTGCCTGTCCTCCGTTATGCCGGGGGTGAAAACGCCCGATTCTGCCCCCGAAGTGGATGTGTATGTCTGGGACAATGCCTCCACGGACGGAAGCGCCGATTTTGTGGCGGAAAATTATCCGCAGGTCATCCTGGTCAGAAGCCGGGAGAATTTAGGATTTTCCATTCCCAACAACAAGGGTTTTGAATATGCCGTCCGGCAGGGATACGACTATGCTTACCTGCTTAATCAGGATGCCTGGATAGAGCCCGGCGCCCTGGATTTGCTGGTGGCTTCCGCCCGGGCCCATCCGGAGTACGGCGTCCTGAGCCCGCTCCAGATGACCGGCGGTTACAAGGAGCTGGACCGCCAGTTCGCCAAATGGTATTCGGGCTCCGGGGCAGGTGCATGCTCCCAAACCCATGGCCACCCTCGGCCGTGCCCCTTTAGGGCAAATGTCCCTTGGGGGACAATAGGGGGACAAAATTCTCCCGGCAGGGAGGGGCCCGCCGACGAAGTCGGTGGGAGGGGCCGTAGCGAAGCGAAGGCGGTTTGGGAGTATGCTCCTGCCCCGGAGCCTGTGCCTTTCATTATGGCGGCGCACTGGCTGGTGCCGGTGCGGGTAGTGAAGAAAATCGGCCCGTTTGAGGAGGAACTTTTTCCGCTGTACGGGCAGGATGACGAGTGGTGCCGGCGTTTGCACTTTTTCGGCCTTAAAGTGGGGGTGGTTCCGCAGGCGCGGGCCGTGCATGACCGGCAGCAGAGGCGGGAGCCTTTGGAACGGGTGGTGTACCGGAATTATTACACGGGCTCGCTGGTGCGCCTGTGTGACGTTTCCCGCCCGCTTTTTGAAAAATTTTTATTTGTCATCGCTTTCACTTTCGTGAAGACGGTAAAGTATCGCAGCGCATTGCCTTTCAAGTATTTCCGTAAGATTTGCCGGGACCTTCCGAAGGTGAGAAAACTGCGTTCTCTCGTGCGTGCGCGGGCACATAACGCGAAATAAATTTGCCTGTTCGGCCATAAGTTTGTATTTTTGTATGTTTTATTCAGAACATACATTATGGCAGTAGCAGATATACTTAAGAAAATCTTCGGTTCCAAAAGTGACCGCGACATGAAAGCGGTACGGCCCATCCTGGACAAGGTGCTGGCCGTTTACCCGGAAATTGACGCCCTCTCGACCGACGCCCTCCGAGAGAGAAGCGCCTCCATCCGTCAGAAGATTGCGCTGGTGGAGAAACCCTTCGAAGACCGCATCGCCCAGATTAAACTGGAGCTCGAAAAGGATATTCCCGTAGAGGAGAAGGAAGCCCTGGCCACGGAAAGCGACAAACTGGTGAAAGACGAGGACGAGGCCATTGAGAAAGTGCTCATGGAAGTGCTTCCGGAGGCGTTTGCCATCGTCAAGTCCACCGCCCGCCGCTTCGCCGGGAACGAGAGCCTGCGCGTTAAGGCCACGGACTTTGACCGTGACCTGGCCGCCGCCGGCAAGGACTTCGTGGAAATTGACGGGGAGGACGCCGTCTGGCACAACCACTGGATGGCCGGAGGCAATGAGATAACGTGGGATATGGTGCATTACGACGTCCAACTCATCGGCGGTATCGTGCTGCACCAGGGCAAGATTGCCGAGATGGCCACGGGTGAGGGAAAAACCCTGGTGGCCACCCTCCCGGTGTTCCTGAACGCCCTGGCCGGAAAGGGCGTACACGTGGTGACGGTGAACGACTACCTGTCTAAGCGTGACTCCGAGTGGATGGGCCCGCTCTACATGTTCCACGGCCTGTCCGTGGACTGCATAGACAAGCACCAGCCCAACTCCGAGGCCCGCAAGAAGGCCTATGAGTGCGACATTACTTTCGGCACCAACAACGAGTTCGGCTTCGACTACCTCCGTGACAACATGGCCACCCGCATGACGGACCTGGTGCAGCGCAAGCACCATTACGCCATCGTGGACGAGGTGGACTCCGTCCTCATCGACGATGCCCGTACCCCCTTGATTATCTCCGGGCCCATGGAAAAGGCTTCCGGGTATGAGAAGTTCATGGAATATCGGACCTATGTGGAAAACCTGTATAACAATCAGCGCGCCCTGGTAAAAACTACGCTCAACTAGTCCAAGAA
>JAGBJY010000007.1 GCA_017934185.1 Bacteroidales bacterium
GCCCCCTTCCCCTCATCTCCCTTCCTCACCCCCCCCTCCATATTACTACAAAGTCAGAAAAAAAACAAGGCCACAAATCGCCCACTACAGCGGTCTGTGGCCTTATCTTTCGCCCTGCCTGACTAAATCAAAGTGTCAAACATGGGAAGGTAGCAACTATTTTTGAACTGACAAATTTTTTTTGAGTTTTTTTAACTAACTTTGTGCAACATGAAAAAAGAAGTATCTCTCTGGCAGATTTTCGGGGTGTTCGCCAAGATTGGAGCGTTCACCATTGGCGGCGGGTACGCCATGATTCCGCTCATCCAGGCCGAAATGTCCAAGCGGAACTGGATATCAGACGACGAACTCCCGGACATCGTGGCCCTTTCCCAAAGCGCTCCGGGCGTGATGGCGGTGAACATTTCCATCTTCGCAGGACACAAGCTTCGCGGATTCAAAGGCAGTGTAGCCGCCACGCTCGGAAGCATCCTGCCCTCGTTCCTCATCATTCTGGCCATCGCCATGTTTTTTACCGCCTTCAAGGACAACCCATGGGTGGAACGGGCGTTCAAGGGCATTCGGCCTGTAGTGATTTCACTCATCGCTGTGCCCATGGTGAACATGGCCCGCAAATCCTGCAAAACCTGGTGGGCATGGGGGCTGGCTGTGGGTTCGCTGGTGCTGGTGGCACTGCTGAACGTGTCGCCGATATATATTATTATATGTGTGCTGGTGATGGGGTTCAGTGTGACGTATTTCAGACAGAAGAGAGATTCTTCGCTTCGCTCAGAATGACAAAGAGACGCTCAGAATGACAGATACACTACTTCTCATCGGCCAGCTGGCCTGGACTTTTTTTGTGATCGGCGCCTTTACTTTTGGCGGCGGGTACGCCATGCTGTCCCTCATCCAGAACCAGGTGGTGGTGGAACATCCCTGGATCAGTGAAAGCACCTTCACGGATATTGTAGCCGTGTCGCAGATGACCCCCGGCCCTATCGGCATCAACAGCGCCACTTATGTGGGGTACGATGTGCTTTTTAACGCCACCGGAAGCCATTTTCTGGGCATCTGCGGCTCCCTTACCGCTACGCTGGCCCTCATCCTGCCGTCGTTCCTGATTATGCTGCTGATTGTGCGCTTCTACCTCAAATTCAAAAGCAGCAGACTCTACGCCGGCACCATGAACTGGCTCAAACCGGCGGTGGTGGGCCTTATCGGCGCCGCAGCCGTCATCCTTATCCTCAAAACCACCTGGACGGGCTTTACGCCGCAGGTGCAGGTGGTGGCCGATAACTTCCCCGACTGGAAAAGCTGGGTGCTGCTGGGCGCCGCCTTCGTGGCCGGCTATTGGGGCAAGGTGAATCCCATTTACCTGATTCTTTGCGGGGCGGCCATCGGCCTTCTTATCTATTGATATTTTTTGTATCTTCGCACAAATATTACTGACACTATGAAACGCATAACCCTCTTTCTCTCGCTAGCGCTTCTGGCCGCCTGTGCCAAACCGCAACCGCAAGCTTTCCAAGTTATTCCCATGCCCGCCGATGTCACGGTCTCCGACGGAGCGTTTAACGTCAAAGGCGTAGCCATTGCCGTAGACCCTGCCCTGGACAAGCTCTCGCAAAAGGCCGTCGGGCGCTTTGTATCGGCCCTGGAAACAGCCACCGGCGTCAAAACCAAAAGCGGCGAAGGCGGAATCAGCTTTGTCCTGAACCCCAACCTGGCCGCGGAGCAATACGCCATTAACGTGAAGGCCGATGGTGCCGTGGTGGAAGCATCGGCCCTCAATGGCTTTGTGTATGCCTGCGAAACCCTGAAGCAAATGCTTCCGGCTGCCATTTACGGCTCCGCAAAGGCCAAGGCCGATTGGGTACTCCCCTATGTCAGCATCCTGGACCAGCCCCGCTTTTCCTACCGCGGCATGCATCTGGACCCCTGCCGCCATTTCTGGACCATCGAGGAAACCAAGCGCTACCTGGACGTAATGACCGCCTATAAGCTGAACCGCTTCCACTGGCACCTTACCGAAGACCAGGGCTGGCGCATGGAAATTAAGGCCTATCCCCGCCTGACGGAAGTGGGCGCCTGGCGCAACGGCACCGTCATCAAGAAGGACTGGGGCAGCAACGACGGCATCCGTTACGGCGGCTTCTACACCCAGGACGAACTCCGCGAGGTTGTAGCCTACGCTGCCGAGCGCGGTATTACCGTAATTCCGGAAGTGGACCTGCCCGGTCACATGGTGGCCGCCCTCACCGCCTATCCGGAGCTGGGCTGCACCGGCGGTCCCTATGAGGTCTGGACCCGCTGGGGCGTGGCCAAGGATATTCTCTGCGCCGGCAACGACCGGATTTTCACCTTCCTGGAGGGCGTCCTCACAGAGGTGATGGACATTTTCCCATCGGAGTACATCCACATCGGCGGGGACGAATGCTTTAGCGGAGACGCAGAGCCCGGACGTCCGGACCCCTGGGATGTGTGCCCCAAGTGCGCCGCCCGCATGCGCAGCCTGGGCATCAAGAAGGGCCCCGAGGCCAAACACCTCCTGCAGAACTACGTAACCGACCGCGTGCAGGCTTTCCTGAACGCCCATGGCCGCAAGATCATCGGCTGGGATGAGGTGCTGGAAGGAAATCTTTCCGAAGGGGCTACCGTCATGTCCTGGCGGGGTGTGGCCGGCGGTATCAAAGCCGCAGAGAAAGGCTTTGACGCCATCATGACCCCCACTTCCTACATGTACTTTGACTTCTACCAGAGCCAGGAGCGTGACAAAGAGCCCTTCGGCATTGGCGGACACCAGCCCCTGGAAAACGTGTACAGCTATGAGCCCTTCGACGGCCTCAAGCCCGGCACCGAAGACCACATCCTGGGGGTTCAGGCCAACCTCTGGACCGAATACATTGCCACTCCTGAGCACCTGGAGTACATGCTCCTGCCCCGTATGTGCGCCCTGTCGGAGATTCAGTGGTGCGCCGCAGACAAGAAAGACTATGAGCGCTTTAACGCCTCGCTGGAGCATACTTTCCAGATGCTGGACGCCATGGGCCTGAACTACAGCCTGGACTGCCGCGGACTCATCGGCCTGGACCGCCAACCGGCCCGCACAACCGAGGAGTTGGAGGAATACTTAGCCAAAAAAGACTGGGGCTGGTAATCTCTGCTATGCAAAAGGTCGGCTTTCATGATGCCAACCTTTTGCACCCAAACGGCAATTTGGCATCATCGGCTCAAATAACAGCGCAAAAGGTCGGACCGCTAAAATCCGACCTTTTGCATGTTCTTACAGAACGAAACCTATAAACTAGGCCTGTGGTACCGGCCGGCAGCGGAGCAGAAGCCCTGCGGCGCCGGCATAGAGGGCCGTGATGGCGGTGTTCAGGGCAAGGCGGGTGAAGAGGGAAGGGAAATCGGCCACAAAAAGCATCCCGAAGTACGCTATAGCCATAAGGCCAAAAATGAGGAGAAGCCTGCCCCATTTGTAAGGAATGGGGTAGTACTTCTGGCCCAGCGCGGCGCTGAGGATGAACATCACAAGATAGCTTGTCAGGTGCGCAAAGGCCGATGCCCAGTAGGAGAAGCGCGGCATGAACACGATGTTCACCACCGCAGTAACGGCAAGGCCCGCCAGGGTAATCCAGATGGCCATGTTGGTGCGGCCGGACAGCTTGTACCACATGGACACGTTGAAGAGCATACCCAAAAGCATATAGCTCAGGAGCATCACGGGCACCACCCCGATGCCCACACGGAAATCCCGGCCCAGGAAGAGCGAAATGACGTCTATATACGCAATGACGCCCACAAACACCAAGCCGCAGAATGCCGTAAAGTATTCCATCACAACGGCATACAGTTCCCTGGAGCCTTTGTCCCGCGCGCGCTGGAAAAAGAAGGGCTCGGCCGCATAACGGAACATCTGGATGAACAGGTTCATGATAACCGCCAGCTTTACGGCCGCCTGGTAAACGCCCAGGGTAGCCAGCCACTGCTCCGATGAAGTGTCAAAGAAACGGAACAGCACCCTGTCCAGAAAGTCGTTGGCCACCCCCGGAAGGGCCGCCACCATGAGCGGGATGGAATACACCAGCATCCGTTTTACAACACTCTTATCCCAGGTGAGACGGAGCCGCACAATATCCGGGACAAAGAGCGCCAGGCACAGCACGCAGCTCACGAAGATGGCGAAAATGGGATAGGTGAAATCCGGCTGGGCCGGGAACACAAAGAACAGGAACAGATTGGCTCCCAGCTCCGTAAAAATCTTGATGGTCTTAAGGATGGCAAACTTCACGGCCTTATGCTCCTGCCGCAGCTTGGCAAAAAGGATGGCCGTAATGCTGTCGCAGAAAAGGATAGCCGCTACATAGATAATCAGCCGCTGGTACCCCGCATAGCCAAGAGCGGCCGACAGGGGCCCGGAAAAGGCCACCATGGCGGCCAGGAAGGCCAGATTAAGGCCAAAAACCGTCAGGAGCGCTCCGGAATACACTTTCCGCGGGTCCTCCCCTTCTTTGTTGGCAAAGCGGAAACAGCCCGTTTCCAGGCCCAGGACCAGCACCACCTGCAGGATGGCAATGTAGGCCATGAACTCCGTAACCACGCCGTACTGCATCTGGGTAAGTGTACGGGTATAAAGGGGCACGAAAAGGAAATTCAGGATGCGTGCCAGGATGGAACTGAAGCCGTAAATTGCGGTTTCGCCGGCAAGTTGTTTGAGCGGATTGGACATATCTTCGCAAAATTAACTAATTTTGCAGAAAGAAACGAAAAGAAAGATGAAGAAGTTCGTATACCTTGCCCTAATCCTGAGCGTGGCACTCTCCTGCAAGGGCCGCGGTCAAAAGGCCGAAATCGCCCCCGTGCAGCTGGAGCCGGACACTGTAGCTGTTGCCAAAGCAGCCCAGGCACTGCCCCAGGAGCCCGTTTTTGACATTGTCACCAGCATGGGCACCATCCGCGTGAAACTGTACAAGGACACGCCCCGCCACCGCGACAACTTTGAAAAACTGGCCCTTTCGCACTATTACGACAGCCTGCTTTTCCACCGCGTCATCAACGGCTTCATGATCCAGGGCGGAGATCCCTTCACCCGCGACACCTCCCTGGTGGAGCGCTACGGCGAAGGCGGCCCCTCCTACACCATCCCCGCGGAGATGAGGGCCGATGATGGCACGCCCCTCCATCGGCACAAAAAAGGAGCCCTGGCAGCCGCCCGGCGCGGAGATCTGGCCAATCCCTTCAAGGCATCCTCCGGTTCCCAGTTCTACCTTGTGCAGGACCCGGACAACTGCATTCACCTGGACGGAGAGTACACCGTTTTTGGCGAAACCGTGGCCGGCCTGAACGTCATTGACAAAATTGCCGCCACCCCCACGGACCGCTACGACAGGCCCCTGAGCGATGTTCGCATCCTTCGCATCGTCCCCAACGACGAGCTCAACAAAGTTCAGCTGGAAAAGGAAAGTGGCATGGAATTTGATAACAAAAATGACGAATAGTTTTTTTAATAGGTTAAGTTTTTAGGTTAGAATGATGGATGCCGCTTGCTGGGAAGCACGCGGCATCTTAACGTGAAAAAGACTATGGAAATTAAGTACAATACACAAGAAGTGCCGGTGCTTCTGATCACCGGATACCTCGGAAGCGGCAAGACAACGCTCCTGAACCGCATCCTCCAGAACAAGAAGGGAATCAAGTTCGCCGTCATCGTGAACGACATCGGCGAGGTGAACATTGACGCCAACCTTATTGAGAAGGGCGGCATCGTGGGCGGCACGGACGACTCTCTGGTGGCCCTGCAGAACGGCTGCATCTGCTGTACCCTCAAGATGGACCTGGTGGCCCAGATTGCGGAGCTCACTGCCAGTCGCCGCTTCGACTACATTGTGATTGAGGCCAGCGGCATCTGCGAGCCCGCACCCATCGCCCAGACCATCTCCACCATCCCGGCTCTGGGGCCCCAGTACGTGAAGGGCGCCCTCCCCTATGTGGACTGCATCACCACCGTGGTGGATGCCCTCAGGATGAAGGACGAATTCGAAGGAGGATCGGCCCTTGAGAAGGAAGACATCGACGACGAAGACCTGGAACGCCTTGTGATTGAGCAAATTGAGTTCTGCAATATTGTGCTGCTGAACAAGGCCGATGAGGTGACGCCGGAGGAACTGGGCAAGCTCAAAGGCATTGTCAAAAGCATCAACCCCGGGGCCAAGGTGCTGGAGTGCAATTTCGGCGACGTAGACCTGGACGAGCTCATCTACACCGGCATGTTCCGCTTTGACGAAGTGGCCACATCGGCCGCCTGGATTGCCGCCATCGAGGGCGAAGAAGAGGAAGACGAGGCCGAGGGTGAGGCCCTGGAATACGGCATCGACACCTATGTTTACTGCCAACGCCCGGCGCTGGATATGAACAAGTTCGACCACATGGTGGCCACCAAATGGCCCAAGAACATCATCCGCGCCAAGGGCCTTTGCTACTTCTCCAACGATACCGACAAGTGCTACCTCTTTGAGCAGGCCGGCAAGCAGAAGAGCATCCGCGACGCCGGGCTCTGGTTTGCCACCATGGAAGAGGAGGAACTGCAGGAGATGATGGCACGTGACCGCAACCTCCGCCGCGACTGGGACCCCACCTACGGCGACCGCATGCAGAAGATTGTGTTCATCGGCCAGCACCTGGACAAGGAAGCCCTGGAAAAACTGATGGACTCCTGCCTCGCAGAGTAAGTTTTTTTTGCAAAACAAGAAAAAGTTCCTATATTTGCAGTCCCGTTTTTCGGGAGCATAATCCTGGAGAGATGCTCGAGTGGCTTAAGAGGCACGCCTGGAAAGCGTGTATACTCCAAAAGGGTATCCCGAGTTCGAATCTCGGTCTCTCCGCAAGATTGAAAAGCTGTGCAGGAACTTCCTGTACAGCTTTTTTGTTAAAGGACCACAGGATATGAAAACTAAAAAAGCCGGCCTCTTTGCAGCCCTCCTTTTACTTTGCCTGACCTTAGGAGCGCAAGAAAAACCCAACATCCCCTCCACAAGCGTCTCGCTGGCCGATTTTGGCGCTGTGGCCGATGGCGTCACCCTCAACACCAAGGCCTTTGAGAAGGCGATATCGGCCCTTTCCAAAAAGGGCGGCGGACACCTGATTGTGCCGGAAGGACTGTATCTTACCGGGCCGATCAGCCTGAAGGACTGCATGGACCTGCATCTGGAGCGGGGCGCCATCCTCCTCCTATCCCCGGACAAAAAAGACGCCTGGGACGGCAAAAGCGTAAAGGCGGGGATATCGGCCTCCAAGCGGCACGACGTGGCCATCACCGGCGAAGGCATCATTGACGGGAACGGCGCCTGGTGGCGGGCCGTCAAACGCTCCAAAGTGAGCGACGTGGAGTGGAAGGAGTTCCTGAAAAAGGGCGGCACGGTGGACGGCAGCCTCTGGTACCCTTTCAACCTGAACCATTATGAGAACATTGCCGCCGATGCTCGCAGCCAGGAGAAACTGCGCACGCATCTGGTGCGTTTCACCTCCTGCGAACGGGTACTGGTGAGCGGGGTCACCCTGCAGAACTCCCCCAAATTCCACCTGGTGCCTCGCTTCTGCAAAGACGTTACGATTGAAGGCGTTACGGTGCGCTGCCCCTGGAATGCCCAGAATGGCGACGGCATTGACATCATGCAGTGCCAGGACGTGCTTGTGAGCCGATGCACCGTGGATGTGGGCGACGACGGCATCTGCCTCAAGAGCGGCGCCGGCGCCAAAGCGCTGGAGGAAGGCGGCCCCTGCAAAAACATTGTCATTGAATACAATACGGTGTATCACGCCCACGGCGGCTTTGTGATTGGCAGCGAATTCAGCGCCGGCTGCGAGGACATTGTGGTGCGGCATAACAGCTTTCTGGGCACCGACACCGGTCTCCGTTTCAAAAGTGCCCCTGAGCGCGGCGGGCGCACGAAAAACATCCGCATCTCAGACATCTATATGGCCGATATCACAGAGGAAGCCATTGTGTTCCAGACCGACTACGCCGACCGCCCGGCCGGATATGAAGACAATGAGGCCGCCAAAACCCTCAACTTCATCCCCGACTTCCAGGACATTGAAATGGAGAGGGTGGTGTGCCGCGGCTGCTCCGTGGGGGTGAAGGCCCAGGGCCGGGAAATCCGCAACATCCTCCTGAAAGACAGCCACTTCTTCTGGTACGATGCCGCCACAGACATCCAGAAGGCCGATATGATTACCCTGGAGAACGTTCAGTTCCACAGCTTTGAATAGCCTCCTTCTCCTATTGTTATCACTCCCCCTGAAGCTCTGGGCTCCGGTGGAGGCGAACCTGTGCGTAGTGGAAAGCGAGCAGCGGAACGGCTACACCTGCCACCTGGTGGAATATACCGCCACTGAAGGGGAAAGGGTGCGGTCTTTCCTGCTGGTGCCCGAAGGGGTATCGGCCGACCATCCCGCACCGGGCCTGGTGCTGCTGCACGACCACGGCGCCCGCTTTGACATTGGTAAGGAAAAACTGGTAAGGCCGATGGCATCGGCGCCTGAGCATATCAAGGCGTCGGCCCGGCAGTGGGTGGACAGCGGCTTTGACGGGGTGTTTTTTGGCGACCGCCTGGCCTCCGAGGGTTATGTGGTCATTGTGCCGGACGTGCTGTACTGGGGCGAAAGAGGCACCCGCAAAGGCACAAAAAAGGAGGTATACGAAGGCCAGCGGGCGGTGTACGACTCGCTGGCACGGCGCGGCGTAGTCTGGGCCGAGAAGACGCTGAACGAAGATGCGGCGGCGGCCCGTCTGCTGGCGGGACTTCCGTATGTGTGGACGGTGGGCTGCTTCGGCTGGTCCATGGGAGCGCACAGGGCGTGGCTCCTCGCGGCCTTCTGCCCGGAGGTTCAGGCCGGCGTTGCGCTGTGCTGGATGACCCTCAAGGAGGCCCAGCCTTCTCAGCTGTCGGCCTCCGACTATTCCATGATAATCCCCTCGCTGCGGAAGCAGTATGATTTTCCGGATATTGCCCGCTGGATATCGCCTAAACCGTTTTTATTCCTGAGCGGCCGCACCGATAAGCTGTTCCCGCAGTGGGCTGTGCAGAAAGCCTTCTCGCAAATGGCCGGTCTCCCTGGCATTGAGACGCAGTTTTTTGACGGCGGCCACCATTGCGGCCTCGCGGAGCAGGATCGCATCATCGGCTTTTTAAGGGCCGCGCTGGGAAACTGAGCACCCCCAAAAACGGCGGCCCGGCCGTTAAAGAGCGTCAATCACGTTTAGGGCCTTTTTTCTTACGGGGCTTATAACCCTCGACAAGATGCTTGGTTTTGGGTACAGTTGAGCCATCAAAGTTATAAGAATCATTCAGATATGCTGGCTTTTCCGCATCAAAATCTGTTAAAACGGCACCAATGATATCAAAGTGAAGCGCTTTTTCTAGTTTTGCCAAAGTCTCCAGCGTCATATTTACGCGCCCGTTCAGGAGCACGGAAACATGCTGCTGGGAACAGTTCAGTTCTTCTGCCAACTGTTTTTGCGTAAGTCCTAAAATTTCCATTCTGTGCTTAACTTTAATAGCAATGGCATAAGAATACTTTAGCCAGTCCCAATTCTCGCGCAGGTACTGTGCCTGTTTTACGAACGAATCATTGCCTTGATACTCGTTTGCTCTAAGATATTCAATCGTATTCATGCATCTTCTGAGTTTAATTCTTTTAATCCACTTGAGTCAAATACGCCATTATCAATGAGATAGTTTCTCACTTGCTCCATTTTGTTGAGCTCCTCCAAAGTATGCTGTCTCTCCGCCATGGTGTGGGTTAGCTTGATGGCACCACCAGTTACAGACCAAAGCTTCCCGTTATGCAGTACATCTTCAAACTTCATCATCTGTCCTTTTTCTGCAAAGATATAGACAATTTTTGAATTGTACAAATTAAAAATTGTTTTTACGCCGCAAAAACGGCGGCCCGTGGGTGGGTCGCCGTTAGAGAGAGAGTCAAGTGACTGATTACTGGATGTAACCGTAGTATTCGGCATCCGTTGCGCAGTCCCACCAGACGGGGATGCTCCAGATGTCATCTTCCGTGGCGTGCTTGTTGGACGCCTTGGCATTGGTGGCATTGTAGTTCAGCTCCGTAGTGGCAGGCAGGCGGTAGCGGCGGACCCAATACTGAGGATCGGTCTTGCTGGTACCGGGGAGTTTGGCCTGACCGGTGAAGAGCGGGCCTCTGTCATAACCTTCATAGATGACGCCATAGTCGCCGATGTCGCCGGCACTGAAGTTGAAGCGGCGCATATCTACCCAGTTCTCAATGTGGAAGCCCATGGCAACATATTTCTGCAGCATGATGTCCTTCATGGTGAGGTCTCCACTGTTCTGAGCTACAGCAGCACTGGCCAAGTAGGCGGTGATGTCGGCGTCATTCATGGGAGCCATATCCGGATTGTTGGCGCTGAAGCCGGCACCCTCCCATTCGCGCAGTTCCTTCTGCATACGTTCCATGTGGGCACGGATACCATCCTTATAAGCCTGCAGGGCACCGGGCTTGTCGCCTTTCCGGAACAGCACCTCGGCTTTGATGAAGCAGAGCTCATAGTAGGTCATGACGTCCCAATCGGACTGCGGGTGCACCTGGAAAGAGCCCGTGGAGCCAACCACCCCGGCGTTGAACTGGGCAGGTCCGGTATACCAGTTCACGTCGGTAGCGGGCTGCCCGGAGCCGGCCATGGACTTCTGGGAATTGCTACGGATGTTCACATACTGGATATCATTGGCATAGACGTAGTTGTTGCTGGAGCAATACATGGAGCCGGCAGGATAAGTGACCGTAACGTCCTTTCCGTCTGCCTGATAAGCCAGTGTCCCCAGGCCTGCGATGAAAGCAGCACGTTCTGCGTCGTCATTGATGGTATACTTCACGTCTGTATCCGCACTGGCATAAACGGGCGTCTGGATAGACGCGGCGCCACCACTCGCAAGAAGACGCGTAGCGTCACCATAACTGTCAACGCCTTCGGAACGAAGCCAATCATAGGAAGCGACCTTGCCATTGGCATCCAAGGTCACGTTCACCATGGTGGCGGGGACAATCTTGGGCATACGGGGATCTTCCACACCGGCACCGCGCATATTCACCAGAAGGTCCTTGTAGAACTTGGAAATGCGCTGCGTGGAGCCATAGGCAACATAATCCCAGGTGGGATTGGTCATAATGGGATCCTGCATCCAATAGTCAATCACATCGGAGGCGGAGTTATAGCAGAGCATGTAGATGTTCTCGTCATTGGACTGCGGGCCCTTGGCAATGCAATCCAAAATCTCGTCCGGGTCAAAGAGGTCGCTCTTCTTGGAAAGACGCAGGAGATAACGGGCTTTCAGGCCATAGGCCAGCTTGGTCCACTTGGCAGGATCGCCGCCGCACCACATATCACCCAAGGCCAGCGGAGTCGCCGTGCTGGGTTGCTCTTTGGCAAAGAGTTCGATGGCGTGGTTCAGTTTTGCGATACAGCCGTTGAAGATGGTTTTACCGTCATCGTACTTAGGGGAAGCTATGCCGGCCAGTGCTTCTGTATAGGGGAATTCGCCCATGGTGTCCAGCATCCCCATAAAGCCCATGGCGTGAATGACTTCCGCGGCGCCCATATAGTAATACGCATCCTCTTTCTCGGCTTTGTTATAGAGGTCGGGGAGGTTACAGGCTGCATTCACAAGCCAAATCTGCTCGGAGGCAGTGGTAGATCCGGCCTGGCAGTTCCAAGTGGTGGAAAGATGGTTGTTGTTGGCGTTGGTACTGTACAGACTGCCGGAAATACAAGATGTGCGCATATCGGCCGGGCCCGTAGCATAGCCATAGAAGTGCTGTATCCAGGGCAGACGGTTCTCTACCAAGGCACTCTCGTTGTTGGGAGAGTCTGGATCCGTATTCACATCCAGCCACTTGTTGCAAGAAGCCAGGGACAGGATTGCGATGGCGCAAAGGAAAAATTTATAAAGTGTTTTCATACTTCTTGCCTAATTATTTGATGACACATACAGCCACGCGGTTGGATTCGGGAGCCAGGGAGGCGTCCTTGTCGGTGCCGGTGGAATCGAAGGTGATGCGGTCGGCGCTGATACCGGCCTTCTTGAGCATATTCACCACCACCTCGGCGCGCCGGGCCGACAGGCTCTTGTTCTTGTCGGGAGTACCGGTAGCGCTGTCGGCATATCCGGTGATGGTTACACGGGCATGAGGATTGTCCTTGAGTACACGGGAGATTTCACCCAGCTTGAAGGCCTCGTCGGGACGGATTTCGGCCTTGCCGATGACGAAGTAGATGTCGTCGGTGTAGACGCCGTCAAGGGTGTTGGCGGGAACTTCCTTCACCACTTCCTTGACTACTTCTTTCTCTACCACCTTTTCCTTCACAACCTCTACCTCGCGGACAATTTCCTGGATGGCTGCTACGGAAGGAGCAGACTTGACCTTACCCTCGGACGGGCTGCCGCCAAAGCTGACATTTACGCCGAAGGAAACAGTGGAAACGGCCGGTACGCTGGCATAATCGATGCCCGTAGCGCCGGAACCACCGGTACCACCTGCTGTGCTCACTTCCGGATCCATGCCCTTGTAGTTGGTAATGGTAAAGAGGTTGGTGCCGCTGAGCGTGGCGCTGAGGCCCTTGATGATGCTAGTCTTCTTGATCAGGGAAGTAAAATCGTAAGTCAGGGAGAGCGAACGGAGCTTGAGCCAGTTCACATCCGTAATGAAGTTGTAGGAATTGCTCCTGTAATTGGACCAATAGCTCTGAATCAGAGACTTACCATTATAGGTAACACCCTTGATTTCGTAGTTCTGGTCGGCATTGTAGGTAACGGTTACAGGATCTCCGGCCGCGACATTCTGGCCGCCGATAACACCGTCGGCAGAAGCTACACCGGTAAGGGTGACGCTCTGGCGGTCATTCAGGGTGGTCACAGGGCTGATACCGGAATTCACCATGAGCCAGTCGGTACCATTGTAAACGGCACCGCCGATGCGGAAGTCCAGGAGGAAGGACAGCGAGAGGTTCTTGTAACGGAGGGTGTTGGCCAAACCGCCGATGAACTTGGGCTCGCGGTTGCCCACCAGGGCATCCGTTTCGGTGGACACCTTGTACAGGCCGGTATTGGGGTCGATGGCATAGGCGCCGCCCATGATTTCGTTGCCATCGGCATCCTTTTCATACTCATAACGGGTACCTACCAAACCGAGGAAAATACCGCCGTTGGGGATGGAGGCCGCCTGCACGGAACCGAACTGGGCGTCCGTAGGATAGAACTTGGTCACACCCTCAAGGAACTGTCCCAGCGTGCCGCGGTTATAGGAACCGTTGAGCACAATGGTCCAATCCCAATTGCGGTTGGAAACCGGGATAAAGGTGAGGGCGAATTCCTGGCCACGGTTGATAACCGAACCGGAATTGATGGTGGTCATGGAGTAACCACTGGCCTGGGACAGACGGGGACGGGCAATCTGGTTCATGGTCTCACTGTGGTAGTAAGTCCAGTCCAGGCCGATGCGTCCGTTCAGGAATTTGAGTTCGGCACCCACTTCCCATGCGGTCTGGATTTCGGGCACCAGGTAGGGGTTGCCGGCTTCGAAATAGTTACCTACCAGGGTAAAGTTGCCATAGGTGTAGGGAGCCAGGAGGTTGGTGGAAGTTACATAGGCCTCGGCATCTTTACCTACGCGGGCCCAGGAGGCGCGGACCTTACCGAAGGAGAGGATGTTGTTCTGAGGAATGAGTTCAGAGAAAACGAAGGACCCGGACACAGAAGGATAGAAGTAACTTCTGTTGTCGATGGGAAGGGTTGAGGACCAGTCGTTACGGCCGGTAACGGTGAGGTAAGCAATGTTCTTATAGGCCACACCAAACTCACCGTACACACCTACAAGGCGCTTCCGGACGGTTGCATCTTTGAACTGCTGGTTGCCCTTTGCAATATTGGTGAACGATGCGGTACCGGCGGTGATAAAGTTATAGCCCCAGTGCTGCTGGTTATGACGCTCGGTTGCTTCAGTGGTGGTACCCACGAGCAGATGCAGGTCAAAATTACCAAAGCTCTTGTGCATGTTGCTCATCACGTTGGTGGATAGGTACTGATAGTTGTAGTCGCTCTTGTTCAGACGGCCATTCTGGTACATATCCCTTACAACGGAACCAGGGGCAATATAAGTATAAGCATCGGTGGTGAAGGTGTCGTAACCCACACGGGCCGATACATTCCACCAGTCGGTGATATCGAAACCGGCATTCAGGGCACCGGTAAAGCGGTTGGTCTTGTCGTAAAGCTGGTCTTTATTGATGATCCAGTAAGGGTTTTCCTTATCATCGGCCAGTTCCCAGATGCCGTCGAAGAGGCGGTACTTGGAACCGTCTTCATTCAGATAATGGCTCATGTTTTCGGTGATGGGCCAGGTGTAGAGGGATTCCATGGAACCGGAACCGCCACCGTCATACAGACCGGCTGAAGTGAGGGTCTTGTCGGTCTTGGAAATGGCATACGAAACATTGGCACCTACCGTCAGGCGGCCGAATTTCTGCTCGCCGTTGAAACGGACAGTGGTCTTGTTATAACCGGTATTGGGAACGATACCTTTCTGATTGAAGTTGGACAGGGACAGATAGAAAGAATTGTTCTTGGTACCACCGGAAACACTCACGTTGTTATCATAAATAACGCCGGGCTTGAAGAAGTTGCCGATATTGTCATAAATCTGTGCACCAGCGCCCAATTTTTCGCCCCAAAGGCTGTAAGTCTGGTCATTAAGAACGCCATTGGTGGTATAAGAGCCGCGGCCGAAAGTGGTCTGGGCCTGAGGGAGCTTGTTTCCCCAGGAGACACTGGCCTTGCCGGCATAGTCTACTTTCACGGAGCCTTCAGAGCCCTTCTTGGTGGTGATGATGATAGCACCATCGGCCGCCTTGGAACCGTAAAGAGCGGCAGCAGCGGCACCTTTCAGCACGGACATGCTCTCGATATCTTCGGGGTTGATATCCATTACACGGTTGGAATAGGTGGTGTTGCTGCGGGACATGCCGTCTGTTCCGGTATTACCGAGTACCGTAGTGGAGTTATCGTAGATGATACCGTCCACAACGAACAGCGGGGTATTGTCGCGGCCCTCGTAGGTGGAGTTGGCGCCACGGATGATGATGGAAGCACCGGCACCGGCGGCACCGGAAGACTGGGTAACATTCACACCAGGGACCTTACCTGCCAGGGAATTGATCACATTGGCGTTTTTGTTCTTCAGGAGTTCTTCGGAATTCACTTCAGACACCGAATAGCCCAGTGCCTTTCTTTCACGCTTGATACCCAGCGCCGTCACCACGGATTCTTCCAGGATGTCGTTGTCTTCCTGCAGGGTGATGCGAAGATTGCCGGCAGCGGCGGCCACCTCCACGGTGGAATAGCCGATGCAGGAAATCTCCAGAGTAGCACCGGAGGGAGCTGTCAGGGCAAAGGCACCGTTCCCGTCGGTCATGGTACCGTTGGTGGTTCCTTTGACAATTACGCCTGCTCCCGGAACGGGCTGACCGCTCTCATCGGAGACAGTTCCCTTCACAGAAATGTTCTGTGCAGAAAGCCCCACACAGACCAGCAGTGCAGCAAATACCGTCACCACACGTGCACTAAATAGTTTTTGAAGAGACATAAATTGGTTAGTTGGTTAATGAACTATTTGTTAATAAATAGGAATATCGTTTCCTTGCAATGTTTAATTTTTTGAATTATACTTCAATACAAAGGTAAACAAATTTAAAAAACAGACAAAGGATTTTCTCTCTTTTTTCATTGTGTACAAGACTGGTCTCCTATGACCCTTTTGTCAGACTTCTGCGAACAGGTCATCGGCCGTAACAACGGCATTCACGATTCCTGCATATTTATTCCTGACAATGCCGTATGTTGTTACCAAGATGGTCTGGATGGGCTTTTTTATCTTTGTGACCGACCGGAAAGAAGTCCGTCTCCGGGCAAAATCTTTTTCGTCTTTTTCCGAAAGCGGATAGTCATCTTCGTAAAAACGCATTTCACAGAGATTGACGCCAAGGCTCCCTTTGTCAATTACAAGGTCAATCTGTGCTCCTTCAATCCCCTTATCCGGGTCTTTTCTGCATTGCCAGGAACAGACATTCGTGGGGATTCCGCCGATTCCCAGTTTTTTCTTGATTTGTTCACTATGGAGGAGGCAGACTCTTTCGAATGCATGTCCGGCCCAATTGTCAAACACTTTGGCAGGAATTTGGGTGAAATCATCACTGTAGCGGGTTCCATCCTTCATGAATTTGAAGTAGAATAGCGTAAAGTTGTCAATTAACTGGTACATGGAATCCTTCTTGGCTTTTCCGAAAGCAGTGTATCTGCGGATGAAACCGGCTTTCTCCAGATCCTCAAGAAGAGCGGACAGAGTTCCTCCATCACTCAATCCGCTGGTCTTGATAATCTCCTCTCGTAGCATGCCCACCCCTTTTTCTGATAATGCGGTAATTACCTTCACATAGGGCCGCGGCTGCTCAAAAGCCACCCTGAAGAGCATTTCAAATTCATTGTCTAAAGTGGGCGACTCTCCGAAAAACATCCGGTTTACTCCGCTTGCCACCGTATCCATCGGTAAAAATTCGTCCCAATAATATGGGATACCGCCCAGAATCATATATGCTTCTATGATGTTCTTTCGTGACATGGCCAGATGTTTGTATTCGGCAAATGCCTCACATTCACGAAGATTGAAGGGTTTGATATTAAGAACATCCGATTGTCTGCGGTACAGTCCTCCTTTGTCTGCCAGCAATCTCTTGAAAATCCAGGATGTGGAAGATGCGCAGACCACCATAAGGATGTCGTGGCGTTTGGATGCCCATCCGTTCCAAAACGAGGACAGCATGGAAAGAAAGTCGGATTCTGGAGTTTCCATCCAAGACAGTTCATCCAGGACGATGACTTTTTTAGTTGGGTGCTCCGCTGTCACATCCTCAGCGCCAATCAAATCTTTCAACAGTTCAAACGCCTCGCGCCAATCGGCAGGTAGCGGGCATTTGTCAAAACCATGCCGCAGCAGAGAATTCCGGAACGCATGGAGTTCCTGTGAAAGCATTTCACAGGCAGTCTTTGTTCCGTCGTTTGCTATATATTCCCCGGTGTGCTCAAAAAACAACCTTCCGCGGAAAGTTTCATTCACAAGGAAAGTTTTCCCGACCCTCCTTCTCCCATAGACAATAACCAGTCGGGAATAGTCAGACTCGTAGGCGTGCAGTAACCGTTCCTGCTCAGTTTCTCTTCCAATAATCATGGCATGTTATTTTTTTTTACAAATATAAACATTTATTTCGAGTCTCCAGCGGAATCTCGATTTTTTTGGCAGATTCCGCTGGGGTATTCTCTTTAAAGCACAACTATATATCTGTCTCTCAATTACATAAACATTCCAGCGGAATCTCGAATTTTTTTGAAGATTCCGCTGGAGCGTAGGCTAACGTCACTCTTCAGGCCGAAACTCCATGAAGCAGAGGCGGGCGCGGACTTGTCGGCTCGGGGTGGGAAGGAGGAAGGTGGCATACACTTTTTCGGTGACCAGAACCGACGTGTGGCCCAGCAGGCGGCTGATCATGTGCACGCTCACGCCGCCGTAGATCTTAAAAAACATAAAATAAATCGGTTGAAACACACAAAAAGGTTGTAAAACAACACAATTTTTCAACCGATTATAGGAAATCTGCACTCCATTCTTTAGGTTTGTCACAGGGCCATTGTCTATATGCCCCATCGAAGACGAAGCGGAAAATTTCACATATATGTAAAGAAATTATTAGATAAATCTTTCATTATTAATGTTTAATATTTAAATTTGCAGAGCAATTATGGAACAAGTGCAGAAAGTGGAGTTTGTGCCCTTCTTATTGACAAAGGCTGTTGATATTTATGCTATTCGTTTTGGAGGTAGTGCAGACACAGAACTCAAAAAATTCATGTTGCTGTTTAAGGACAGCGAAGATGTTTACCTAAAAGATGATTATGACAGGATAAGAGCTGCTATTGTAAAAATTGCCGAGAATGGTGCCCTGGAATCCTATTTTAGGCTGGAGGGGCATCAAGATGACAGGGTCGCAGCAATCCCCTTGCTGATAAAACCGCGAAACCATTCCAGAAATGGGACACTAAGACTTTACTGCATTCGGATTTCAGATCAACTGCTTATCGTAGGAGGAGGGGGACTTAAGACCACAAGAACATATGAAGATGACAACTACTTGAGCCAGCAAGTTGCAACGCTACAGTCAATAGATGCAGTGCTCAAAGAATTAGAGTCAGACGGGAAGAGACTGGAAGATGAATTGCCGAACATAATTATTGAAGTTGAGTGAACCAATGAAAGCAAAGTACATAGATCCGGAACTAAAAGATTTCATTAACGGTATTCCAAAGCCGATTGAAAAGGAGGTTGGGTACTCTTTTGATATAGCAAAAAGAATACTGGACGTCCTTCATAAGAAAGGCTGGAGTCGGTCTGATTTGGCAAAAGCAACAGGCAAACGTGAGTCTGAGATAACACGTTGGCTCAGCGGAACACACAACTACACCATCCGCACGATAGCGCTCATAGAATCTGCTTTGGGAGAGGAAATCATCTCCGTTAAAAGATATCGTAGATCCCAGTCTTAAGGTCCCGTGTCACAGCCGGCAACTTTTTTCGGCAAAAAGCAGTACCTTTGCACCATGGACAGGAAAGAACTGGAAATCATGGCCCCGGCGGGGAGTTTTGAGTGCCTTCTGGCCGCCATTCAGGGCGGAGCAGACTCCGTTTACTTTGGCGTGGGACATCTGAACATGCGCTCACACAGCGCGGGGAACTTCACCAAGGAGGACCTGCCGGAAGTGATGCGCATCTGCCGGCAATATGGCATCAAGGGCTACCTCACCCTTAACATCACCCTCTACGGGGAAGACCTTGCCGATGCACGCGAAACCCTGGACGCCGCCAAGGCAGCGGGAGTGAATGCCATCATCGCTTCCGACATGGCCGCCATCCTGTACTGCCGATCCATCGGCCTGGAGGTGCATATTTCCACGCAGCTATCCATCTCCAACATAGAAGCCCTCAAGTTCTACGCCCAGTGGGCCGATGTGGTGGTGCTGGCCCGGGAGCTGAACCTCACTCAGGTAAAAGCCATCCACGACGCCATAGAGAAAGAGCAGATCAAAGGCCCTTCCGGAAACCTAGTCCGCATAGAGATGTTCGCCCACGGAGCCTTCTGCATGGCCATTTCCGGCAAATGCTACCTTTCCCTGGCGGCCTACGGGGAAAGTGCCAACCGGGGCGCCTGCCTGCAGGTTTGCCGCCGCGGCTACCTGGTAACGGACTACGAAACCGGCAACCAGATTCACATTGACAACAAGTACATGATGTCCCCCAAGGACCTGTGCACCATTGGTTTTGCCGATAAATTCGTGGAGGCCGGGGTGAAAGTGTTCAAGATTGAAGGCCGCGCCCGCAGCGCCGACTACGTGAAAATCACTGCGGAGTGCTACCGCAAGGTCGCCGATGCCGTAGCCGACGGAAACTTCACCAAGGAGCTGGGCGAGCGCCTCAAAGAGCGCCTTGCCACCGTTTTCAACCGCGGCTTCTGGGACGGCTATTACCTGGGTGCCAAGATGGGCGAGTGGAGCGCCATCTACGGCAGCCACGCCACCCGGCGCAAGGTGTACATCGGCAAAGTGACCAATTGGTTCGACCGCATCGGCGTTGCGGAAATCCAGGTAGATGCCGCTCCCCTTCACAAAGGGGACGACCTTCTTTTCATCGGCCACACCACCGGCATCGTGGAAATGAAGATTGAAGAACTTCGCGTAGACCTGCTTCCGGCCGATACCGCCCCGCAGGGCGTGCGCTGCTCCGTAGCCGTGCCGCCGCAAGAAGGCGAATTCCACCCCCACCGCGGAGACAAGGTCTACGTATGGAATTATGAAAAATAATTCCTACCTTTGTTTCCACTAACCACACAAGTATGAAAAAAACACGGCGGTCCACTGTTGAGGCCCTCATTTTCCTGACCCTTCTTATCCTGGTTTTCAGCCTGCTGGGCTCCCGCATGGGCGGAGGCAACATGCTCAAGACCATCATGAACACGGCGCACGACTTGCTGCTGAACACGGTGTTCTACCTCATGGGCATTACGGTGCTCACCGGAGCCTTGTCCAAACTAATGTCGGAATTCGGGGTGGTAACCCTGCTGGAGCGCGTTCTGCGGCCCCTGATGAAGCCGCTGTACAACCTGCCCGGCGTAGCAGCCCTGGGCGCGGTGATGACCTTCCTCAGTGACAACCCCGCCATCATCGCCCTGTCCAAGGACAAGACTTTCAGCGCCTATTTCAAGAAATACCAGCTCATCTCGCTCACCAACTTCGGAACCGCCTTCGGCATGGGCTTCGTGGTCATTATCACCATGATTGGCTACGGCCAGCTCACCGGCGCCTTGGTAGGACTTTTCGGGGCCTTCTGCGGCTCCATCATCAGCACCCGCATCATGCAGCGGAGCTGCCTCAAGACCTACCCTGAACTTGCAGAGCCCGTTCAGGACGAAGCCCCGGAAACCATCCAGGAAGAGCACCTGGAGCAGGAGCAGAAAGACGGCATTTTCATGCGCTTTCTCAACGCCGTGCTGGACGGCGGCAAGAACGGTGTGGAACTGGGCCTTCAGATTATTCCCGGCGTGCTGATTATCACTACGGCCGTCATTATGATTACCTTCGGTGTGGGCCCGGAAGGCGTGTACAACGGCTCATCTTCGCAGGGCGTTCCCATCCTCCCCTGGCTGGCCGAAAAGATTCACTGGGTGTTTGAATGGCTCTTCGGCTTTGAGCACATGGAGCTTATCGCCTTCCCCATGACCGCCCTGGGCGCCGTGGGTGCCGCGCTGGGCCTGCTGCCCACCTTTGACGGAGCCGGCATTCTGGACGGCAATGCCATCGCGGTATTCACCGCCATCGGCATGTGCTGGAGCGGTTTCCTCTCCACACACACCGCCATGCTGGATTCACTGGGTTACCGGAAAGTGATTTCCAAGGCCATCGGTGCACACACGGTGGCCGGCCTCTGTGCAGGCATCATCGCCCACTTCGTTTTCCTCTTGGTTTCGCTGCTTTAGCCTCCCCGCCCTTCGTACTCCGTTTCGCGCGTTTTTGGCCTTTTTTGACCGATTTCACTTCGGCCGATATGTCAAATCGGTCATTTTGGGCCGAAATTGACCGCTTCGAATCGGAAGTCGAAGGTGCCGAAGGAGCCTCCGAAGGCAAATCTTCCACCAGCTCGTAGTCCAGAAGCTTCTGCTCCAGGGAAGTGGACTTTACGCGGATGCGGATAAGGTCTCCCAGGCGGATGCTCATGTGCGTACGCCGCCCCACAGCGCGGTAGTGCTCCTCGTCGTACACGTAGAAGTCGCTCTTGATGGTGCGGTAGGGCACCATGCCTTCAATTTTGGTGGGCTCAATTTCCACGTAGAGGCCCCATTCCGTGACGCCGGAAACATGCCCGTCGAATTCCTGCCCCACCTTGTCCTGCATGAATTCCACCAGCTTGTACTTGATGCTTTCCCGCTCGGCCTCGACAGCCACGGTTTCGCGCTCGGAGGCATGTTTGCAAAGGAGGGCATAATCGTCGGCCGATGCACTGTCCCCGCCTTCCAGATACTGCGCCAGCAGGCGGTGCACCATCATGTCCGGATAGCGGCGGATGGGGGAAGTAAAGTGCGTATAGAAATTGAACGCCAGGCCGTAATGGCCGATGTTATCCACTGAGTAACAAGCCTTTGCCATGGAGCGAAGGGCCAGGATCTGGATGGCGGCCAGTTCTGGCTTGTCCTTGGCATCCACCATGAGGGTGTTCAGGGTCTTGGCTATCTCCTTGCCGTTTTCTATGCCGCCCACCTTGTAACCAAAGTGCCCGGCAAACTCGCGCAGGCCGCTCAACTTCTCCAGATTGGGCTCGTCGTGCACGCGGTACACGAAGGTTTTGGCTTTGGCGATGGCCTTCCCGCCCATTTTTCCGCCGGTGGCCACCCATTCGGCAACGGAGCGGTTGGCCAGCAGCATAAACTCCTCAATGAGCCAGTTGGCCTCTTTGGAGAACTTCTGGTGCACGCCGATGGGTTTTCCATCGGCATCGATGTCCACCTTCATCTCCGGACGGTCAAAGTTCACGGCGCCGGCGGCAAAACGCTTTTTCCGCAGTTTGAGGGCCAGGCTGTTGAGCACCCTCAGGGCCTCCCGGATTTCAGAAGGAACCTCCTCCGGCTCAGCCCCTTCCAGAATGGCCTGGGCGCCTTCGTAGTCAAAACGGTAGTCGGAGATGATATGGGTGCGGCCAAACCAGGGATGAATCACCTTGGCCTGGGGCGTAAGTTCAAAGACGGCGCTGAAGGTGAGCTTCTCTTCGTGCGGGCGCAGGGAACAGAGCTTGTTGGAGAGCTTTTCCGGCAGCATGGGCACGGTGCGGTCTACCAGATACACGGAGGTGCCCCGCTCCTGGGCTTCCTTGTCCACCGCCGTTCCGGGCTGTACGTAGTAAGTGACATCGGCAATGTGGACGCCCACTTCGTAGTTTCCGTTTTCCAGCGCCCGGAAGCTGATGGCATCGTCGAAGTCCTTGGCGTCGGCGGGGTCTATGGTGAAAGTGAGCACCTTGCGGAAGTCCCGCCGATGGGCCCTGTCTTTGTCTGTAATGGCCTCCGGAATGGCATCGGCCGCATGCTCCACGGCTTTTTCAAAGCGGTACGGAAGGCCGAACTCCGCCAGGATGGCGTGCATCTCGGTGTCGTTCTCCCCCGGCATGCCCAGAATGTCCACCACATGGCCGTGCGGAGAAGTCTCTCCCCTTTCCCAGCCGTCTACCACCGCCGCCACTTTCATGCCCCGCTTACCGCCTTCCGGCACGGGAACCGCTATGTCATAGGGCATGGTTTTGGAGCTCATGAGCACCCAGGCCTGTTTTCCCACAATGTGGAGCAGCCCCACGAAAGGCTTGCCGGAGCGCTCCACCACCGCCACAATTTCTCCGCTGCGGCGCTTGGCCGGACCTGTTTTTTCCTGGGTTACAGCCACCCGCACCGTGTCTCCGTGCAGGGCGCCCCGCGTTTTGGAGGCCTTCATAAACACATCTTCTTCCTGTCCCTCAATGCGCACAAACACAAAGCCTTCACGGGACATGAGGGCTTTTCCTACATACTCCGGTATCACACGTGCACGCTTTCTGTTCTTCCGGTTGGGGCTGTTTTTCCTTTTTGACATAGACTTTTTTCGTTTTCGGGTACAAAGATACAAAAAACTTGTGCTATCTTTGTAGACCGAACGCATTTTACGCCCTATGCTAAAACTTTTTAACCGGATTTTCACAGCTTTGACCCTCACAGTCCTTCTCTGTGCCTGTTCCAGCAAAGCCCCCCGATACAAAGATGCCTCCCTCAGCGCCCAGGAGCGGGCCGATGACCTGATTTCCCGCATGACGGTGCCCGAAAAACTGGGGCAGCTGCTGTGCCCGCTGGGATGGCCGATGTATGAAAAGACGGAAGAGACTGTCCACATCACGGACGAGTACCGCCGCTTCATTCAGGAGAACCACGGCGGCATGCTCTGGGCCACTTTCCGGGCCGATCCCTGGACCCGCAAAACCCTGGAAAACGGCCTTACGCCGCAGCTCTCGGCCAAAACTTACAACGCTTTGCAGCACTACGCCATAGACTCCACCCGCCTGGGCATCCCCATCCTCCTGGCCGAGGAAGCCCCGCATGGGCACATGGCCATCGGCACCACCGTGTTCCCCACCTCCATCGGCCTCAGTGCCACCTGGGACCCCGAACTCATTGAGCAGGTGGGCCGCGTCATTGGAGAGGAACTCACCGCCCAGGGCGGACACATCGGCTACGGACCGGTGATTGACCTGAGCCGCGAGCCCCGCTGGTCCCGCGTGGAAGAAACTTACGGCGAGGATGTTTACCTCACTTCCCAGATGGCTTCGGCCATGGTGCGCGGCACTTCTTCCAAGGGGGTCATCTCTACTTTGAAGCATTTTGTGGCGTATGGCATTCCGGAGGGCGGTCACAACGGCAGTCCCAGCCACATCGGCGCCCGGGATTTGGAAGAAAATGTGCTGCCCACTTTCAAGGCGGCCATCGATAATGGCGCCCTCAGCGTCATGACCAGCTACAACACCATTGACGGGGTCCCCACCAGCTGCAACCCGGAACTGCTCACCGGCGTGCTCAGGGACCGCTGGAACTTCCGCGGCTTTGTGGTGAGTGACCTGGAGAGCATTGACGGCATCTTTGGCAGCCACCATGTGGCCGGAAGCCTGCAGGAAGCCGGTGAAATGGCCCTCAATGCCGGGGTGGACGTAGACCTGGGGGCACACTGCTTTGCCCTGTTGGAGCAGTCCGTGGAGGAAGGCCGTGTGAGCATGGCCACGCTGGACCGCGCCGTAAAGCGGGTGCTCCTGAGAAAATTCGAGCTGGGCCTCTTTGACCATCCTTACCTTCCGGAAGGGTCGGCCGGGGAAGTTCGCAGCGCCGCACATGTGGAAGTAGCCGCCCAGGCGGCCCGCGAAAGTGTGACGCTCCTGAAAAACAACGGCGTACTGCCGCTGAGGGCCGGTACGCGCATCGCCCTCGTGGGGCCCAATGCCCATAATCAGTACAATCAGCTGGGCGACTACACCGCTCCGCAGCCCGACGAAAACGTGGTAACCATGCTGGAAGGCCTCCAGAACGCCGGTGCGGCCGTTAGCTATGTGAAAGGCTGCGCCATCCGGGACACCCGTACGGAGAACATCGCCGCCGCCGTGCAGGCCGCGCGCCGCGCCGATGTGGTGGTGGCCGTGGTGGGCGGTTCATCGGCCCGGGATTTCAAGACCAAGTACATTGATACCGGCGCCGCCGTGGTGGACGAAACCTCCGTATCCGACATGGAGGCCGGCGAAGGCTTCGACCGCAGCACCCTGGACCTCCTGGGCCTCCAGGAGCCGCTGCTGAAACAGCTGAAAGCCACCGGAAAGCCCCTGGTGGTGGTGTACATTGAAGGCCGCCCGCTCAGTAAAAACTGGGCCGCGCAGGAGGCCGATGCCCTCCTCACCCTCTGGTATCCCGGCGGCGAAGGCGGACAGGCCCTCGCCGATGTCCTGCTGGGCCGATACAACCCCGCCGGACGCCTCTCCGTGAGCGTACCCCGCAGCGTGGGGCAGCTTCCGGTGTACTACAACCGGAAAATCCCTTACAGCCACGACTATGTGGAAGAAAGCGCCCAGCCGCTGTATCCTTTTGGCTATGGGCTCAGTTACACTACCTTTGCGTACAGTAACTTGAGGACTGAGATGCCCGGTCAAGCCGGACATGACGGAGCGTCATTGCCGGCCACGACCGGCAATCTCCCTACAAAAGTCTTTGTGGACGTGACCAACACCGGGGCCATGGACGGCGACGAAGTGGTGCAGCTGTACATCCGCGACCTGGTGGCCTCCACGGCCCGCCCCCGCAAGCAGCTCTGCGCCTTTAAGCGCGTACATGTGAAGGCCGGCGAAACCGTCACGGTGGAGCTCCCCCTGCAGCGCAGCGCCTTTGAACTGGTGAATCCCGCCATGCAGCGCGTAGTGGAGCCCGGCGAATTTGAGCTCCAGGCGGGCGCCAGTTCCGATGACATCCGGCAGACGTTAACTGTAACTTATCAGCACTGAGACACAATTGCACAAATAACTGATATACAATAACATGCATTTCACACTTCTTTTACTCCTTACAGCGCTGCCTTACTGGCAGGACGTGAACGTAACTTCCGTGAACGCAGAAACCCGGCGCACGGAAGTGGTGTACTACCCCACCCGTGAGGACGCCTTGCAGAAAGGCTTCCGCGAAAGCCCCAACTACGTAAACCTGAACGGAACGTGGGACTTCCGCTACTTTGAAGACTGGAAAGAGATTCCCGGTATGGACAGCGCGGTGATGCCCGGCTACACCGACCAGATTCACTGGGAGCAGATTACCGTTCCCGGCAACTGGGAAGTTCAAGGCTGGGGCATTCCCATCTATGTGAACCAGCCCTACGAGTTCAGCATGGAGAATCCGCAGCCCCCCACCCTGCCGGACGCTTTCCCGGCAGCCCTGTATCACCGGAAATTTACGGTGCCCGAGAGCTGGAAAGGCCGTGAGATTTTCCTGAATCTCTGCGGCACCAAGAGCGGCACCTATGTGTATGTAAACGGTCAGGAGATTGGCTACAGCGAAGACTCCAAAGACCTGGCCCGCTTCAACATCACCCAGGCCCTGGTTGCAGGAGAGAACGACCTGCTCCTGCGCATTTTCCGCTATTCCACCGGGTCTTATCTGGAGTGCCAGGACTTCTGGCGCATTTCCGGTATTGAGCGGGACGTGTACCTGTCCAGCGAAATCAAGGACAGCGGCTTTGACTTCAGCGTTGTGTCCACCCTCACCGAAGACCTGTTCACGGGTATTTTCAAACTGAAAATGCATTCCTCCGCCCCCACCGAGGTTTCCTACGAACTGCTGGACAAGGACGGCAGCACCGTGGCCGATGCTTGCTTCGAGTTCAACGGCCGCATGGCCACCGTCACGGACAGCATCCCCGGCGTAAGGCTCTGGAGCGCCGAAACCCCTGAACTGTACACCCTTCTGCTGAAAGTCAACGGCGAATATACCCGCTTCCACGTGGGCTTCCGCCGCCTGGAAATCAAGGAAGTGGCCGATGGCGACAAAATGGTGCACGCTTTCTTCGTAAACGGCCAGCCGGTAAAATTCAAGGGCGTGAACCTGCATGAGCACAATCCCTACACCGGTCACTACATTACCAGGGAGAACATCCTGGAAGACCTGAAACTCATGCGCCTTTGCAATATCAACGCCATCCGTACCTGCCATTACCCGCAGCCGCGCGAGTTCTATGAGCTCTGCGACTCCCTGGGCTTCTATGTGTACGACGAGGCCAATATCGAGAGCCACGGCATGGGCTACGACCTGGACCGCACTCTTGGCAACAAACCCGACTGGTACATCAAGCATCTGGACCGCACCCTGAACATGTACCGCCGCACGGCCAACTATCCCTGCGTCACCATCCTTTCGCTGGGCAACGAAGCCGGCAACGGTGTGAACTTCTACAACACCTACAAGGAGCTGAAAGCCCTGGAAGAGAACGGACAGAACCGTCCCGTGGTGTATGAACGCGCCCAATATGAATGGAACACCGACTTCCTGAATCCCATGTACCCCGGCACTTCCTGGCTCAAGCGGCAGGGAGAAAACTACAAGGAAAAACCCATCGTGCTGTGCGAATACACCCATGCCATGGGTAACTCCAACGGCTCGCTGGATTGGCAGTGGGAGCAGTTCTACGCCCACACGCACCTGCAGGGCGGCTTCATCTGGGACTGGGTGGACCAGGGCCTGTTTGACAAGGAGCGCGGCTGGACCTACGGCGGCGACTACGGCGAGAACGCCCCCTCCGACGACAACTTCAACTGCAACGGCGTGGTGAATCCGGACCGTGACCCGCACCCCGGCTTCTACGAAGTAAAACACGTGTACCAGAATGTGAGCATCACCCCTGTTGATGCCCGCAGCGGCGTTTTCCAGATTTTCAACCGCCACTATTTTGTGACCCTCAAAGACTTCTCCGTGAAGTGGTGGGTAGAGCGCGACGGCCGCAAGCCCTGGTACTGGAAAAAGCATACGCTCCACTTTGACACGGCTCCCCAGACCGCCGAAGAATTCACCCTCAAGCTCCCCAGAATGGGCAAAGCCTGCGAATACCGCATCTTCTTTGAGGTATCGGCCGCAAAGAACGGCCTCCTGGTAGAGAAAGGCGAGGTTTATGCCTTTGACGAGGCCCTCATCAAAGACACCTCGGCCCCGGAAAAACGCGTTGTGAAGGGAACGCTGGACTGCACCGACGGCGACACCCAGATTGTAGTACGCGGGAAAAACGTGGAACTGGTCTTCGACAAGGCCAATGGTACCGTCAAAAGCTGGAAGGTGAAGGGCCAGGACATGATTGACCCGGCTTTCGGCCTCAGGCCCAACTACTGGCGCGCTCCCATTGACAATGACTATGGCAACCGCGCTCCCGTAAGAGCGAAGTACTTCAAGGAGCCCGGCACTCCGGTGAGCGTACAGGCTGTGAAGGAAAACGAAACCGTAATTATTAAGGTAAGCGGCAATGACGTCCGCAAGAGCGAGCGTTACACCGTGTAT
The DNA here is from genome assembly GCA_017934185.1 of Bacteroidales bacterium. Taxonomy (GTDB): domain Bacteria; phylum Bacteroidota; class Bacteroidia; order Bacteroidales; family UBA932; genus Cryptobacteroides. The sequence goes on from JAGBJY010000007.1 coordinate 28,244, forward strand.
CCGGACGGCGCCCTCAAGATTGAGGTGGAGACCGCCGCGGTAGATGCTCCCAAGCCCGAAAACGAATACTACCGGATGGAAATCCCGCGCCTGGGCCTGCGCTTCCATGTGGCGGAGGATGCCTTCTCCTACTTTGGCCGCGGACCCGTGGAGAACTACTGGGACCGCAACAGCGGCACTTTCAAGAGCATCTGGAAGTCATCGGCCAGCAAAGAATACTATCCGTATGTGCGCCCGCAGGAATGCGGCCACCACACCGAAACGTCCTGGCTGCAGGTGGGCGCAATGACAGTGCTGTCTGAGGAGCCCTTCGAGTTCAACGCCCTTCGCGTGAGCATTGAAGACCTGGACGGCGGCCTTACCAAGAGCCAGACCCACATCACCGACGTGCAGGAAAAAGACTACACCGAGGTGTGCATCGACTACAAGATGAGCGGTATCGGCGGCTACGACAGCTGGGGCTCCCGTCCGGAAAAGGCCCGCACCCTGTGGGCCGACGAAGCCTACAGCTACAGCTTCACGCTGGTTCCCGGAAAGGTTAACGGAAAAATCGTTTATTGACCATGAAACGCGGCATCATCGGCCTGTTGGCTGCCCTTGCGGCGGCTTCCTGCGCAAAAGCGCCCGCCCCTTACGGCACCCTGCCCTCCCCCGCCCAGGTTCAGTGGCAGCGGCAGGAACTCATCATGTTTTACCACTATGGCCAGGCCACTTTCAGTGGCTGGGACGGGGAAAACGGCAGCTGCAACGGTACTCCCTGGAGTGAAGACCTCCTGCTGGAGCATTATGCCCCTGAGGCCCTGGATGTGGACCAGTGGGTGAAAGTGGCGGCCGACAACGGCTTCAAGGAAGTGATTATCACCGCCAAACACCACGACGGCTTCTGCCTCTGGGACAATCCGGAAAGCACGGCCGATATAGCCAACCCCGCCTGCAAGAACCCTACAGACGTAGTGCAGGCCGTCCGGGATGCCTGCAACAAATATGGTGTGCGCCTGGGCATTTACTTCTCGCCCTGGGACCGCGTGATTGAGTCCCAGAACCAGGACCTGGCCACTTACGAGGCAGGGTACAAACGGGCTGCCGCAGACCTCATGACGCGTTATGCCCCCGTGGTGGAATTCTGGCTGGACGGCAATCACGCCGCCGCCTTTGACTGGCCCGAGATTCACCGCACGGTGCTGGAACAGAACCCCGACTGCATCATCTTCTCCGACGGCGGTCCAGGCTGCCGCTGGGTGGGCAACGAACGCGGCCGCGCCGGCGAGACCAACTGGGCCACGCTGGACGTGGAGCGCTGGGGCCTCACCCCCGGCAACGCCCCTTCCAACTACGCCACGCTGCTCGCCGAAGGTGACAAAGGCGGCCCCCTGTGGGTCCCCGCCGAATGCGACTTCTCCATCCAGGAGATTGGCGACCCCGACGGCTGGTTCTATGACCCCGCCGATGCCGTAAAATCCGGACTGGAGCTGCTTCAAATCTATTATTCCAGCGTGGGCCGCGGCGGCGTTTTCCTCATGAATGTGCCGCCTTCCCCGGAGGGGGTGATTGCGCCCAAAGAGCTGGCCGCCATCGAGGAATTCACCGCCATGCGCCGGAAGGTGTTTGAGACCAATTTGGCCGAGGGCGCCGGCGTAAGCGCCTCCAGCGTGCGCGGGAAGAAATTCGGCCCCGAAAAGCTGCTGGACGGAGAATATGACTCTTATTTCGCAGCGCCGGATGAGGCCACTTCGGTGAGCCTGGAATTCAAGCTTCCGGAGAAAAGGACCTTCAACCGCCTGGTCCTCCAGGAATACATCCCGCTGGGGCAGCGCGTAGAGAGTTTCTCTGTCCAGTATCGCGACGCCGACGGGCAGTGGCAAGACTGGCAGAAAGGCACCACCATCGGCTACAAACGCATTTTGCTGGGGGCCGATGTAACTACGGACGCTGTTCGCGTTACCATTGAAGCGGCCCTCGCCTGCCCCGTACTCAACGGCTTCGGCCTGTATTATGACCCTTATCAATAAACTATGAAATTTGGAAAATGGGCTGTCTGGATGGCAGCCGCCTTGCTGGGCTGCGCCTGCAGTCCCGCAGAAAAACCCTCCGGAACGGAAGAGAACATTCCTGCCACCGCCGTAATCCTGAGCCGGGAGAGTCTTTCGGTGAAAGTGGGCGATGATTTTAAACTGGCCGCCCGCATACAGCCGTACAACGCTACCAATCAGACGGTTAACTGGTCGGCTGGGGATGAAAGCCTCCTTCAGATCAATGCCCAGACCGGGCAGGCAAAGGCCCTTGCCGAAGGCAGCACCACCGTTACGGCCACCGTGGCCCAAAGCACCGTATCGGCCTCCTGCAATGTGACCATTACGGCATCGGCCAAACCCAATCCGGATCCCGACCCGGACCCTGATCCAGACCCCAATCCCGACCCCGATCCGGATCCCACAGACCCCGGAGCACCTGCCGCATACGGCGCCGTGCCTTCCTCCGGACAAGTGGCCTGGCAGCGCCAGGAACTGCTCATGTTCTATCACTACGGCCAGGCCACCTTCAGCGGTTGGGACGGTGAAAACAGCAATTGCAACGGCAGCAGCTGGAGCGAAAGCCTCCTGCTGCAGAATTACGCCCCCACCACCATTGACGCCGACCAGTGGGTGAAAGTGGCCTACGACAACGGCTTCAAAGAGGTGATTCTCACCGCCAAGCATCACGACGGCTTCTGCCTCTGGGACAATCCCGAGAGCACCACGGACGTGGCCAACACCAATTGCAAGAACCACACAGATGTGGTAAAGGCCGTGCGCGACGCCTGCAACAAGTACGGCGTGAACATGGGCATCTACCTCTCCCCCTGGGACCGCATGATTGAAGTCTCCGGCAAGAGCACTTCCCAGTATGAGACCATGTACAAAAACGCCCTCAAGGACCTCATGACCCGCTATGCCCCCGTGGTGGAAATGTGGTTTGACGGTAACCACGCCGGCAATTTCAACTGGTCCAGCGTGAACCAGGTGGTCTTTGACGTGAACCCCAACTGCGTCATCTTCTCCAATGGCGGCCCCGGCTGCCGCTGGGTGGGCAACGAAAACGGCGACGCCGGCGAGACCAACTGGGCCACCATCAATATCAAGGGCCGCGGTCTTACCCCCAGCAACCTGCCCGGAGGCTATGAAAGCTACCTTTCCCAGGGCGACCGCAACGGCGACACCTGGTGCCCGGCCGAATGTGACTTCTCCATCCAGCAGATCGGAGACCACAACGGCTGGTTCTACGGTGCCAACGATTCCCGCAAAACCGCCAAGCAGCTCATGCAGCTCTATTATGAGAGCGTGGGCCGCAACGGCGTGTTCCTGATGAATGTCCCGCCCAGCGACAAGGGCGTGATTGACGACAAGGAGAAGAAAATCATCGAGGACTTCACCACCATGCGGAAGGCCGTCTTTGCCACCAACCTGGCCGAGGGTGCCACCGCCACGGCTTCTTCCGTGCGCGGCAATTACACCCAGGGATACGGAGCACAGAACCTGCTGGACGGCAATTACGACACTTATTTCGCCACCGACGACAACGTCAAGACCGTTGACATTGAAATTGCCCTCAGTGGCAGCAAAACCTTCAACCGCGTGGTGCTGCAAGAGTACATCCCGCTGGGCCAGCGCGTAGAAAGCTTCACCGTCCAATACAAGAGAAACGGCAGCTGGACCGACTGGAAACAAGGGACCACCATCGGCCACAAACGCATCCTTATGGGCTCCAGCGTAACCACGGACGCCGTGCGCATCCGGATAACCGCTGCCCTGGCCTGCCCGGTGCTCAATACCTTCGGGCTTTACAACGATACGGTTTCCGGACTATGACCCCTCAGCACGCTGTCATTCTGAGCGCAGCGAAGAATCTCCTGCCCCTCTGCCTCCTTGTGGCCGCAGCCTGCGGCCCCAAGGACGGCATCCGCACCCTCCGCACCACCACCTCCACGGAGGCTGACCTGGGCCGCATCAAGGAAATTGACGGCCCTGTAACGGTGCGCCTCCTGGTGAAAAACGACTATACCGATACCCTGTACCCTGTTCACCTGTACACCCCTTGCGCCTGCACCCAGGTGCAGTTTGACCGCAAACCGGTGCCTCCTGGGCAGGACGAGGTGCTGCTGGTGAGCTACAACCCCGCCTATCGGCCCGGCCCCATGATGGAAGAATTTGTAGTGTATTACAGCAACTCCCCCGTCAAGACCCGCAGCCTGGTCATCAAGGGCGAAGTCATCGGCTACAACCATCCCATTGAGGAAGACCGGCCCTATGCCTTCGGCGAAGGGCTGTACATGAGCCACAAGGTCCTGAGCTTCGGGGCCTGCCGGCCCGGCGAAACCCGCGACATGTTCTTCCGCCACGGCAACGGGAATTCGCACAAATCTGTCATCCATTTTGAGATTCCTTCCCAGTGGCAGCCGTATCTGAGGATGCGCCAGCCCGGCAAAATGAAGGCCGATGAACGGGACACCATTCATGTCAAGTTCACCATGCCGGAAGGAATTGATTCAGTGGAGTTTACCGTTCAGCCCACGGTGGACGGCGCCCTCACCGAAGAAAAATTGACCATCCGGGCCGTCTTAAAGCAATAATTTTTTAACAAAAAATCCGTTCAATTGTTCTAAATTATTGCTAACTTTGCATGCTTAAACCTTTTAGCTACTGCTAACAACCAAATATAACCAAACACAACCTATGAGTTACCAACTTAAGCGAGTTCTTGCAGGAGCCATCACAGCTCTTGCCGGACTGTTCGTAGCCGGCACACTCGCCATGGCCCAAAACCGGACCGTGACGGGCACCGTGCTGGATGACTACGGCGAGCCCCTCATCGGCGCAAGTGTGACTGCAGAAGGAGTGACGCCCCCGCTGGGCGTCGTCACCGACCTGGACGGACGTTATGAGATTTCCGTTCCCGCCGGCGTGACGCAGCTGCGTTTCTCTTTCATCGGCCAGGAAGACGCCCTTGAGACCATCGGCAGCCGCAGTGTCATTGATGTAACCCTCGTGGCTGCCAACAACGTCCTCAACGCGACGGTAGTCACCGCCATGGGTATCAAGAAGGAGGAGAAATCCCTCTCCTACAACGTACAGCAAACCAAACTGGAGGGCGTTTCTCCGGTGGGTTCGTTCGTCAACAGCCTCAACGGTAAGGTGGCGGGCGTTTCCATCAGCCAGTCCTCCACGGGTGTGGGCGGCAGCTCCCGTATCGTGATGCGCGGCTCCAAGTCCATCTCCAACAACAACAATGCGCTGTACGTGATTGACGGTATTCCCATGCAGTCCCTGCGCGGAACCCAGCCGGAAGGTGTATACGCCGGCGCCGGGCAGACCGGTGACGTGCTGGGCTCCATCAACCAGGACGATATCGAGAGCATCTCCGTGCTCTCCGGCCCTTCGGCCGCAGCCCTGTACGGTGCCAACGCCGCCAACGGTGTTATTATCATCACCACCAAGAAGGGCGGGAAGGACAAGCTGGACATTGACTACAGCAACTCCACCACCTTCTCCCGGGCCTTTGTGATGCCGCAGTTCCAGAGCACCTACGGTGCCACCGCTCCCGGATCCTTCTACAGCTGGGGCGCCAAGCTGGACACGCCGTCCACCTACAACCCGCGCGATTACTTCCAGACGGGCCTGAACGAGGTGAACTCCCTGGCCGTTTCCACCGGCACCGAGCGCAGCCAGACCTACCTTTCCGCTGCTGTTGCCAATGCCCGCGGCATTGTGCACAACAACAATGTGAACCGTTACAACCTGAGCTTCCGCAACACCACGGACATTGTCAAGGACATCCTCACCATGGACGTAAACATCACGTACGGACGCGTGAACGAGCAGAACATGATTGCCCAGGGTGAATACGGCAACCCCATTGTGCCGGTGTACCTCTTCCCCGCCAGCGAAGACTGGTCCAGGGTACAGATTTACGAGCGCTACGACATCGGCCGCGGCCTCAAAACCCAGTTCTGGCCCTACGACTTCGAACATTCCATGCAGAACCCCTACTGGATTACGGAACATCAGAAATGGCAGAACGGCAAGAACCGTCTCATGGGCAGCGCCCAGCTCTCCTACAAGCCCTGGAAGTGGCTCACCCTGAGCGCCCGTGCCAAATATGACCGCACCGACGAAGTGCAGGAGCAGAAATTTGATGCCGGCACCAACACCCTCTTCACCGCCTCCAAGCATGGCCGTTACTACCGTAACAACCAGTACACGGAGCAGAAGTTCGGGGAAGTGCTGGCCACCTTCAACAAATACTTCGGAGACAACATTGTGAACCTCTCCGGCGTAGTGGGTGCCAACATTGACGACATTGCTTTCCGCACCGACTGGATTGGCGGTCCCCTGGCCCAGGTGAACAACAAGTTCGACCTGAACAACATTGACCGCGCCAGCGCCAATACTTCCGTAGGAACCGACGGTTACCGCATGCAGAACCAGTCCGTCTTCGCCAACGCCCAGGTGGGCTTCCGCAGCAAGGTTTATCTGGACATGACCTTCCGCGCCGACTGGAACTCGGCCCTCTGGACGGCCGGTGCCATCACCTACCCCACCATCGGCCTCTCCGGCATTGTGACGGAAATCATTCCCGGTATGAAGAGCAGTTTCTTCCCTTACTGGAAGATCCGCGCCTCCTATTCCGAGGTAGGTAACTCTCCGGATCCCGCCCTGTACCTGCTGGATCCCCGCGCCGAGCAGAAAGAAGGTGCCATCACCCGCAATACCCGCCGTGCCAATACCGACCTCAAGCCGGAGCGCACCAAATCCTGGGAAGTGGGGACCAACATCCACTTCTTTGACAGCAAGGTCCAGTTGGACGCTACCTATTATAAGGCCAGCACCTTCAACCAGTTCTACAATCCCCGTCTGTCCTCCACCTCCACCAACAGCAATATTTATCTGAACGGCGGCCAGGTGGACAACTGGGGCGTGGAAATGGCCCTGCGCTACGACGACAACGCGGGCAAGTTCAACTGGGGCACCTACCTCACCTGGACTTGGAACCAGAACAAGATTGTGGACCTGCATTTCACCGATCCCGTCACCGGTGAAACCTATGACGGAAACGGCCTCCCCATGGGCGGCTTCGGCGGTGTGAACACCTTCCTCTATGAAGGCGGCACCCTGGGTGATGTGTATGTAACCACCATCGCTACCGACGAAAAAGGCTTCTACAGCCTCAACTCCGCCGGTATGATTCAGGCCGATTACAATGAAAGCAACATGATTTACGCCGGCACCACTGATGCCAAGCACCGCCTGAGCTGGGGTGGCCATCTGGGTTACGGCGGATTCACAGCCAACTTCCTCTTCACGGCCCGTCTGGGCGGCGTTGCCATTTCCAAGACCCAGGCTATCCTGGATTACTATGGTATTTCCAAGGATACGGCAGACGCCCGCGAAGTGGGATACTTTGACTTCAACGGCATGCGCACCTATGACGTGCAGGGCTATTACCAGACCCTGGGCGTGCGCGACGGTGTGATGAGCCAGTATGTCTATGACGCCACCAACGTACGCCTCGCCGAGGTTTCCCTGGGCTACGACTTCCCGGTTTCCAAATGGGGAACCTGGATCAAGGGCCTGAACCTGTCCGTGGTGGGCAACAACCTGGCCATGCTCTACCTCAAGGCTCCGTTCGATCCCGAAATGACCTCCAACGTGGGCACTTACAACCAGGGCGTAGACTACTTCATGCAGCCTTCCACCCGCAGCCTGGGCTTCTCCGTGAAGGTGAAATTCGGCGGCAGCACCGCCGAGAAGGCCCCTGCAGCCCCTGTGCAGGTAGAACCCTATGTGGCTCCCAAGCCTGAGATTGTGAAGGAAATCGTAGAGAAGGAAGTCATCAAGGAAGTGGTGAAGGAAGTTCCCGCCAAGACCCTCAAGGGCATCTACGAGGACGACCTGTACTTTGTCATCGGCAAGGCCGAAATCCGTCCGGATGAAGCTTTCAAGCTGGGACAGATTGCACAGATCCTGAAGGACAACCCGGATGCCAAGGTTACCGTTACCGGCTATGCCGACAGCGCTACCGGCACCCCTGCCATCAACAAGGCCCTCTCCGAGAAGCGCGCCGACAAGGTGGTGGAAATGCTCACCAAGGCCGGCATCAGCGCCAGCCGCATCAGCTACACCGCTGCCGGCACCGACCGCGACGCTTCCCTGAAACCCGAAAATAACCGTGTTGCCGTGTGCATCGTTAAATAACAAGAGCTATGAACATCAAGAATATATTCAAAGGAATTGCCCTCGTGGCCCTCTCCACCGCTGTTCTGGCCGGGTGCACCAAAGGTTTTGAAAATCTGAACAAGGATGTGTTCGGCGTGAGCGACGAACAGATGGCACAGGACGGTCTGGCCCTGGGCGGTATGCTCCAGCAGCTGGAACGTTCGGTGATTATCTTCCGCGACGGTACCTATCTGGATTCCGACTACCAGATTATGTACAACCTCTGTGCAGAAACCTGGTGCGGATATATGGCCCCCACCCTGAGTGACGGACACAATGCCGGCTGGGACGTGACCGACGGCTGGCACCGCCGCATGTTCACCGTCAAGTACGAGTACGGTATGGGCGGATACAAAGATTTTGAACAGGCCGCCCTGGAACTGGGCATGGAGAACGAACTGGCCTTGGCCAAAGTGCTCAAAGTGGCCACCATGCATCAGGTAGCCGACTACTACGGCCCCATCGCCTACTCCCACTACGGAGAACTCACCAACCTGTACGACCCCCTGGACCAGGTATACACCCAGTTCTTCCAAGAGCTGGACAGCGCCATCGAGACCCTGGAGAAAGTAGCCGCCTCCGGCGCCAAACTGCTGGAAGACTATGACCTGGTATATAACGGCGATGCCACCAAGTGGGTGGAATTTGCCAACTCCCTGCGCTTACGTCTTGCCATGCGCGTACGCTTTGCCGATGCCGAACTGGCCCGCACCGAGGCCGAAAAGTCCCTGGCCAGCCCCTTCGGCGTCATTGAGAGCAACAATGACAACGCTGTCATGAGCGGCGTAGACCACCATCCCATCTATGAAATCAACGTAAACTTCAACGATGCCGACACCCAGGTGGGCGCCTCGCTGGACGTTTATCTGAACGGGTACAACGATCCCCGTAAGTTCCTGTATGCCAAGCCTGCCGGTGACGGCAACCTGCATGGTGTGCGTCCTGCTGTGGCCCCTTCGGCCTGGACCAATTACAAGAACACCGCCGCCAAGGTATCGGCCCCCAATGCCAGCCTCTATAAGATTTGCTGGCTCAATGCCGCAGAAGTGGCTTTCCTTCGTGCCGAAGGCGCCCTTATCGGCTGGAACATGGGTGGCAGCGCCAAGGATTTCTACGAGCAGGGCATCAAACTTTCTTTCGAGGAATGGGGTGCCGAGGGGGCCAATAATTACCTTGCCAATACCACGGCCAAACCCGCCGAGTTCCGCGATAACGTGAGCCGTAACCACACCGCAGCCCCGTCTTCCGTAACCATTGCCTGGAATGAAAGCGCAAGCCTGGAAACCAAGCTGGAGAAAATCGGCACGCAGAAATGGCTGGCCCTTTTCCCCAACAGCTGTGAGGCCTGGGCCGAATATCGCCGCCTGCACTATCCGGTACTGGTTGCTCCCGTTACCAACTTCTCCAACGGTATTGTGAATACCGACCAGGGTATCCGCCGCGTACCGTATCCTGTCTCCGAGCAGACCGACAATGCCGCCGGTTACGCCTCCGGTGTAAGCGCCCTTGGTGGCAACGACAATGCCGGTGTCCGTCTGTGGTGGGATCAGAAACCGTTTAACAATTAATGACGGTCGCATCTATGAAAAGAATCAATTACATACTTTCAGTTGCCCTCGCCGCTGTGCTCCTTTCCGGCTGTGACACCCAAGTGGAGAAACTTCAGCTCCAGCAGTTCAAGAACTACAGCCTGAACGAAGCGGACATGTCGGCCGAAGACCTGGCTTATTATAAGAACCTCCGGGAATGGAAAGCTTCCAAGCACACCATTTCCTACGTATACTTTGCCGCATGGGCACCCCCGGAGGGCGCAACCAGCCTGTACATCGAGTACAAGAACATGAAGCCCCGCTTCATGTCCCTTCCGGATTCGCTGGACATCGTGAACCTCTGGATGGGCACGCCCATGAAGGATGAGTACACGGATGCCTGCTTCTACGGAGATGTCAAGAACCCCGAGACCGGCGAGATTGAGCGCGGTCCCATGCACAACTACGACTATTCTCCCAACGCTTACTTCGACCTTGAGTACTGCCAGAAGTTCAAAGGCACCAAGTTCGTCATGCACGCCGATGCTTCCCACTACGGCCAGGAATTCGAACTGGACGGCAAGTATTATCAGGTAAGCCAGGGCGATGAAGAATCCATCCGCGCCTATGGCCGCCTGGTGGTGGACATTGTGAACACCCATGGCCTGGACGGTGTAGACTTCGACTACGAAGGTTGGGGTTCCCAGCAGATTTTCTGGGTCATTGACGAAGTGGGCAAATACTTCGGCCCGCAAGGCGCAGATCCTTCCAAACTCCTGATTGTGGACTACTTCGGCGGTTATCCCGACGGCAACATCGAGCCTTACATCAACTATCTGGTGAAGCAGGCTTACTCTGCCCAGGGTGCCGGCGTGGGCGGTCCCGGCTGGTGCCCCGCAGAGAAGATGGTCTACTGCGAGCAGTATGAGCAGTCTTCCAGCGAAGGCATGAACTACCTCAACGGCGGTTATCCCACCGGCCAGAAGAACGACAAGGGCGAGACCATGTACACCCTGGAGACCTATGCCCGTCATTCTTCCTCTGCCACCAACGGCGAAGGCGGCGGTTTCGGCGCCTACTACATCGACAACGACTACGACAATGGCGAAACGGCCCTGAAGAACAAAGGCTATGCAGATTATCACTATAGCTCCTATGGCTTCCTGCGCCGCGCCATCCAGATTATCAACCCCCACAAATAGACCATGACCATGAAAAAGTATCTTTTCCTTACTATTGTGGCGGTACTGGGATGTATGGCCTGCAACAAGGCAGACAAATTCCAATACGGTAAAGAGATTGCCCTGATCACCGGCACGGATGCCTCTCCCGTTTCCAAGGACCAGATTCTGGCCGACCAGGTGCCCATCTCCTACAACTACTCGGTGTCCCTCACCGGACCGGCCGCCGAAGACGTTAAAGTGCATATCCAGTTTGACAGCCTGGCCCTTGTGAAGTACAACCAGGCCAACAAGACCAGTTATGTGAATGTGCCCCGCAACGTGGTGCTCATTAACGATGAGTATGTGACCATCAGCAAAGGAAACGCCGCTTCGGCCCTCACGTCCGTCACCATGCTGGACAACAGCTTTATCCAGGAAGGTGTCATCTATGTGATTCCCCTGTCTGTGGCTTACCTGGAAAATGGTGGCAATACCGACATCCTGGAGACCTCCAAGAGCCTGTTCATCAAGGTGGGCAAGACCATGGAGAGCTACTCGCTGGACATCCCCGGCACCGGTGTTTACAGCACTTTCAACCTGGGCTCCGGCAAGTACAATCTGGGGGACGCCTGGACCCTGGAACTCAAGGCCCATCCTTACAACATGAAATCCCGCGGCGCCGACCAGCTTTGCCGTCTGGCCTGCTGGAACGAGGACAACGGCGGCCAGGTACTGCTCCGTTTCAACGAAAACGGTAAGCCCTGGAAGACCCTGGACATCGTAGCCCCCAACGGCCGCTATGTCACGGGTGCCTCCGGCGAAGGCGATTCCGCCACCGGTGCCTTCGAGCCCAACGCCTGGTACATGATTTCCATCGTATGGAACGGCGCAGACCTGTCTGTATATGTCAACGGTGAAAAAGACACCCCTTGGCAGAACACCATCTCCGGCAGCCAGGCATTCAACCTGAACCGCTTCGAGATTGGCATGTCCTGGGGTGGCTACGGCGGCTCCCAGAGCTACACCGGCCGTATGGCCGAGATGCGCATCTGGAACGTTGCCCGCAGCCAGAGCGACATTGCTTCCACCCTCTGTTCCGTAGACCCTGCGGCCGAAGGCCTGCTGGGTTACTGGAAGATGAACGAAGGGGAAGGACATGTCTTCCACGATGCCACGGCAAATGGCAATGACATGGACTGGGACAAGAGCGAACGTCAGAAAGACGAGAGCAACTACACCAACACCCCCGAAGCCGGTGCAGCCGTTTCCTGGGTAAAGGACGAAAAGAACAAGTGTGCACAATAACAATAACCAAATAATTAACACTCATGAAAAAATTACTCACTGCTTTTGCGATGGCCCTGCTCCTGGTGGGCTGTGCCAAAGAGTACAATGACAAGGAACTGAGAGACCGCGTCACCACACTCGAAACCAAGGTAGGAAATCTGGAGGCTCAGATGCTGGTGGCCCAAAAGGTGGCCCTGGGTGAGTTTGTCCAGAAAGTGGAGGAAGTGGAAGACGGTCTTACCATCACCTATGGTGACGGCACCGTGCTTACCGTCCACGTCTCCACCGGCAGCGGTGCCGGTACCCTCTCTGTCCTCAAGAACGCAGCAGGCGATCTCTGCTGGGCCATTGACGGGACCATTCTTCAGTACGAAGGCAAGGACCTCGTAGTGGGCGCCGTTTCCAACATCTACGTCCAGGACGGCAAGCTCTTCGCCGTGATTAACGGTGAAGCCAAGGAACTGGGCGGCTTCAGCGGCGGTTCCGAGCTCAAGGACGGCATCTTTACCGGCGTTGAGCTTACTGGCGAGGCTGTTGTGCTCACCCTTTCCGACGGGTCCAAGATCAACATCCCCCTGGCCAAGGCCTTCAAGCTTGTGATTGCCAAGACCCAGTACGCTGTTACCACCACCGATGCTTTCGATGTGGAATACACCGTGCAGGCCAAGACTGCCAACACCGTGGTGGACATCTTCACCGACGCCAACTATGAGGCAGAAGTTCAGGCCGACAAATTCGTAATCACCCCCAAGGCCGTTGTCAAGGGTTCCGCCCTGGCCTATGCCGATTCTCAGGTGGGCCTCACCTCCATCGTGAAGCTCAACTTCGGCGCCGAAGGCGAAGCTGACAAAGTGGAAATCACCGACGATCCTTATTCCACCGACATCGACTACCTGGCCGAGGCCACTGATGGCCTTGTGGAAGCCCACATCGTTGCCAACGTATCCCTGAATGCCGAATCCTTCAGACCCACCGTCAGCTGGATCAAGGTAAAGGACGTCAAGGCTACCAACTACACCCTCACCCTTGAGATTGAGGACAACCCCACCGAGGAAATCCGTACCGGCGCTGTGGAAATCTATCCTGCCGGTGCCGATAAGCCCATCCAGACCATCACCATTGCCCAGAAGGCCGGTGAACCCGCTCCTGTTGAGCAGACCTACCGCAATTGGCAGAAGGTGCTGAACCTTGCCGGTGGCGCAGTGAACACCACTTTCAAATGGGACAACTCCCTGCAGCTGAATCCTTCTGCCGTCACCCTACAGTGGAAGTTCTATGCCAACAAGTGGAACAATCACAAATTCCAGGACAGAGACGAGAACAATAACCAGCTCTACAGCAACCGTCTTGCCGAATTCAACGGCTCCGGCCAGGTGCTCCTCCGCTTCTCCAACGACGGTGATGCCGACGGTCAGCTCTGCCTCAATGCCGCTGCCCTCGGACTGGATCAGGTTCAGGTTACAAAGGACAATGCCGCCTACGTATGGCCCACCGGAAAATGGGTGGTACTCACCCTCGTTTGCGACGGTTCCAAACTCTCTGTTTACAGCGACAACACCCTGGTGAACGCATACAATGTAACGCCCGGCTCCTCCTGGACCGTGAACCGCTACGACATTTCCATGACGGCCGACGGTTGGACAGCCGCCCAGGCCTTCAACGGAGACCTTGCCTTCACCCGCATCTGGAGCCGCGCTCTGTCGGCCAGCGACGTTGCCTCCACCCTGTGTGATGTTCCTGCTAACCAGAAGGAGAACCTGGAAATCTACTGGGCCTTCGACGGTAAGGAAAACACCTATGTGGTGAATGAAGCCAAGAGTGACCAGTCCTTCTCCCTGGACTTCGAAAAAGGCTATCTGAATGAAGGCGCCCGTTCCGCTGACAACAGCGCTGCTGCCACCGCAGCCTGGAAGACTCCCACCGATCTTGGCATTGACGCCGTTTGCGAAAAGGGTGCCGATGAGCCCGAACAGCCGGAACAGCCCACCGGAACCATCAAGGCTCTCTATTGGGGCAACAAGGACAATGCAGTCTGGTACAAGAACTTCCCTGCTGCCATCAGCCTGCCCAACGGTTATTCCATGACCATCCATTTCTATTACGATACCGCCAAGAAACAGCGCCTCTGCAACTTCGGCGATGCTTCTGAAGCCCCTTGCAACATGCTTCGC
>JAGBJY010000062.1 GCA_017934185.1 Bacteroidales bacterium
ACAATTATTTTCATCAAAATTGACACTTTTTTCAGGCTTTTTAATGCCTGCCTTCCGTCGTCCCTCAGGGACAGCTTACGGCAGATGTGATTATACGTAAAGTATTGAATATTAAATATTAAACAAAAATATTGTTAATTTTTAACGAAGTATTGAAAATATGATGAAACGATTATTTTTATTGTTGACTGCCGCTCTGCTTTGTGTGCAGATTGCGGCGGGGCAGAGCCATGTGAAGGTGCAGGGTGTAGTTACCGCCCTGGACGGGGGAGACCCGCTGCCTGGAGTGGCTGTTTCCTCGGGTACCTCCTACACCGAGACGGATTTTGACGGTGCTTATTCCATGAACGTGCCGGCGGGCTCTACCCTTGCCTTTATCCTTACGGGCATGCGCACGGCCTATGTTACGGTGAATGCTGCCGGCGTGTATAATGTGGTGATGGAAACCGAATCCCTGGAACTGGAAGAGACGGTGGTTGTGGGTTATGGTACGCAGCGCCGCCGCGACCTTACCGGCTCCATCACTGTTGTGAGTGGTGACGCGGTGAAGAACACCCCCACCAGCAATCCGCTGAGTTCGCTCCAGGGCAAAGTCCCCGGCCTGTACATTGTGAATTCCGGCGCTGCCGACGGTGCGCCCACCGTGATGCTCCGCGGTGTTTCCACCGTGAATGCAGGCACCACGCCGCTGTATATTGTGGACAACATGCTCACGGACAACATCTCCTGGCTCAATGTGAACGATATTGCCAGCATGGAGGTGCTGCGCGACGCGTCCTCTACCGCCATGTTCGGTGTTCAGGGCGCCAATGGCGTGATTATGATTACCACCAAGAAAGCCGATGTGGACGGCACGCAGGTGAGCTACAACGGCGCTGCCGGTGTGAACGTGGTTCACAAGAGGGACCGCCTGGAACTTACGGATGCCGACGAGTTCACCCTCCTTTATAATGAACTTCTGAAGAATATGGACCCCAATGCCCCCGTCTGGACGCCGGATCTTACCGGTAAAGGGACAGACTGGATTGACATGGTGCTGCGTCCTGCCTTCTATACCAACCATACGGTTACGCTGTCCCGGGGCGGTAAGAACGGTTCTTCCACAACCTCGCTCAGCTGGCTGCACAACGACGGTGTTGTGAAATACAATTCCTACGACAACCTGAATGTCCGCAGCAACAACGAGTATAAAGTAGGGGAGTGGATGAAAGTGGGCCTTCAGGCCAACCTGCGTGTGAGGAAAACAGATCCCGCCAATGTATCCCTAAGCGCCACGGCCCGCACCATTCCCACTTATGATCCCTGGGATGCGGAGAACTACTGGAACCCGGACAACCTTGGCTCCTATTTCACCCCGGCCAACAATATCCAGAAAGACGTGGCCAACCCGCTTGCCACTTTATATATTACGCGCGGGAACAGCCACAATTATGCCTATCAGGGCCTATTGAACGGATTTGTAGAGTTCTATTTCCTGAAGAACTTCACTTTCAAGGCCGCCGGTTATGCCGACTATACTTATTCTCTGGGCGATGCTTATACGCCTCATTATGAGGTAACCAACGGCGGGTCTGCAGCTTCGCAGTACACCCGTTACACCTCTTTCTCCCGCTCTACCGGTATGCTCAAGCAGAAGCAGGCCGACATCACCCTCACCTATAATAAGGTAACGTCCAAGGCCCGCATCAACCTCATGGCCGGCATGACCGCCAAGGAGTACGAGAGCCAGGGCTTCAGCGCCAGCGGCGATTCCCTCATCAATTCCTCTTACTGGAATATCCCTGAGACCATGCGCATGCTCAACCTCACCGATGAGATTTCCCGTAAGAACTCCGACTATTACGCATCCAATGCTTTCCTGTCCTATCTGGGCCGTGCAAACCTGGCCTTCCTGGACCGCTATCTTTTTACCGCAACGCTCCGTTATGACGGATCCTCCAAGTTTGGCCGTGACCACCGTTGGGGTCTGTTCCCGTCTGTGGGTCTGGGCTGGGTTGTCTCTGAAGAGCCCTTTATGAAGGGACTTGACTGGCTCAATTTCTGGAAGATCCGTACCAGCTACGGTCAGGCGGGTAATGACAAGATCGGCGACTATTTGGCCTATCCAACCATCAATCCCAGAGGGACTTCCGTCACTTCCGGCGGGCAGACCTACTATATCCCGGTAACTTCCTATCAGGTGGACCAGACCATCCATTGGGAAGTGGTGTCCACTTTTGACATTGGCACTGACCTGCGCCTTTTCAACAGCCGCCTCAGCGCCGAATTCGGCTACTATTACAAGCGCACCAGTGACTTGTTGGCCCATGTGGCCCCTACCATCTCTGTGGGCAGCGGTTATGCTGTAACCAATGCCGGTTCCCTGAGCAACCGCGGCGTTGAATTCCTCCTTTCCTGGCAGGACCGCGTGGGTGACTTCGGTTATCAAGTGAGCGTGAACGGCTCCACTATCAAGAATAATGTCCTCCATCTGGGCAATGATGACAGTTATATCACAACGGGCAACTACCACCGTACGGCTGTCGGACAGCCTGTGGGCTCCTTCTATGGTTATGTCTCTGACGGCGTATTCCAGAACCAGGCCGAAGTGGACCAGTGGACGGCAGAGCATCGCTCCTCCTATGTCTTCCAGCCCGGCGATATCCGCTACAAAGACTTGAATGCCGACGGCCGCTTTGACGACAAAGACCGTGACTTCATCGGCAAAACCATTCCTTCGTTCCTGTATGGCCTCAATCTCAAGTTCAACTACAAGAACTTTGACCTGAGCCTGGACATGAGCGGCGTGCAAGGGGTTGATATCCTGAACACCAAGTTCTGGCAGACGTACGCTCAGTATAACTATTACAAGGCCCAGCTGGGCCGCTGGCATGGTGAGGGGACCTCGGACAAACTCCCCATCCTGGATTCTTCCCGTCCTCAGAACCAGCTGGTTTCTACCACTTTCCTTGAAAACGGGTCTTATTTCCGTCTCCGGAATGTCCAGTTGGGTTACTCCCTTCCCAAGAAGGCACTCAATGCCCTCAGGCTCAGCCAGTTGTACATTTATCTGCAGGCCCAGAATCCCCTTACTTTCAAGCACACTACCAGCTATTCTCCGGAAATTGGCGGCGGCATCCTGTCGGCCAATGTGGATGACGGTGGTTCCTATCCCATCCCCAGTTCTTACACCTTCGGTATCAACCTGTCCTTTGGTGGCGGCAGCGCCCAAAAAAGCAGCGCTTCTGCAGCTCCGGCTCACGTAAGCCCTTACGTGGCAGAGAAGGTAGTTGAGAAGATTGTGGAGAAGGAGGTTGTGAAAGAAGTGCCCGTTGAGGTAATCAAAGAAGTGGTAAAGGAAGTGCCTGCATCCTCCCTGAAGGGCAGCTATGAAGATGACCTTTACTTCATTATCGGGAAAGCGGAGATCCGTCCGGATGAGGCCTTTAAGCTTGGACAGATTGCCCAGATTCTCAAAGATAACCCTGGGGCTACCATCAGCATCTCCGGATATGCCGATTCTGCAACCGGTTCTGCTCAAATCAACGAGAGCCTGTCCCGCCAGCGTGCTGCAACCGTAGCCGATATGCTGAAAAAAGCCGGCATTGACGCCAATAGGATTACCGTTTCTGCTACCGGCTCCGACAAGGACGCTTCCGTGTCCCCCGAAAACAATCGCGTCGCTGTTTGCATTGTGAAATAAATAAACGAATGACCATGAAATATATATTTAATACCGCCTTCGCGTTATTTGCGTTAGTGTTCCTGTCTTCCTGCGGAAAGGACTTTCTGGAGAGGTACCCTCATGGCCAGTGGTACTCAGAGAACTTCACGGCCGACGAGGTGCCTTATTCTGTGCTCATTGAGGGCGAACTGGCCAGTGCCTATGCCAACCAGCACAGCTATGATTTCAATGCATCGGCCCCTGTGCTGCACTGCATCAGCACCGACGATGCCGACAAGGGTAGTACGGCTTCGGACTTTTCTGTGGCCATTCCCATTGCGGCCCATACCTGGGACGCCAGCGCTACCATTGTGAACCAGTATTACAGCACATGGTACAATGTGATTACCAACTGCAACCGTGCCATCCAGTATGCCGAGGGTGCGGGTCAGTTCGATGAATCCATCTCCCAGGCCCAGGCCGATTATTACAAGGCCCAGGCCCTTACCATCCGGGCTCACGCCTACTTCCGCCTCATTCAGGCCTTCGGCGACGTCTCTTATGTTGACCGCGTGTTGGGACAGGACGAAAAAACACCTGCACGCAGCGACAAGGATGAGGTTTATGCCCAGCTTATCAGTCAACTGGAGTGGGCCGTCCCTAACCTCAAGACCCGTGCTGCCCTGGTGGCCGACGGCGACCTGGGCCGCGTTTCCCAGAATTCGGCCCGTGCCATTCTGGCCAAGATTTATATGTACAAGAAGGACTGGGCCAACAGCCGCATCTGGACCGAGGCCATCATCTCTTCCGGCGACAACAACTTGTCCACACCCTTTGAGGAAATCTGGACCGAGGCGCAGGAGTATGGCCCTGAGTCTGTTTACGAGATTGACCTGGATTGGAAACCTTCGCTGAGCATCAACAGCGCCGGGAACCATCAGTGGGCCAACATCCAGGGCTTCCGCGGAACACCTAACGCCGGTTGGGGCATCAACGGCCCCAGCGCCCTGCTGCGCTCCGACATGGCCGGCGATCCCCGCTATGCCGCTACGGTCCTTGGTGACGGCGATGTACGTGAAGGCGTGACCTTCAAATCGGCCGAAGTTCCCAACCCTTATTACAACGCCAAGTGCTATGCTCCTCTGTATGAGCAGAATATGTACAACCGGAACACGGCCAACGCCCAATGGTTGAATATCCGCCTTATCCGCTATTCCGACATTGTGCTCATGCACGCAGAGAGTGCCTGTGAGCTGGGAGACTTGACGGATGCCAAGCAGAAACTGGAGATGGTACGCGCCCGCGCCCGCGGAAGCAACGCCGGAGCCCTTCCGGAGATTACCACCAATGACCAGGCCGAACTCCGTGAGGCCATCCACACCGAGCGCCGCTTTGAACTGGCCATGGAGTTTGAGCGTTACTTTGACCTTGTCCGCTGGGACGAGACCGACAAGATTACCGGCTTTGTCAAAGGCACCCAGGAACTCTTCCCCATCCCTCAGCGCCAGATTGATGCCTCCAACGGCATCCTGACCCAGAACCCCGGATATTAATTACAATGAAACTCTATACTGCTATATTATTGGTTGTTTCTCTTTTGCTGCGTGCCTGCTCCCAGCAGGCACCGGCAGAGGGGAATGAGGCAGTTGAGAACTATCCCAAGGGCGACCAGACCTATCTTCCTGCCAATCTCCGTCCCATCCTGGACCGCCAGCAGAAGGCTGCTTTCAACTTCTTCTATGAGGGTGCTGAATCCGGAAGCGGCATGTCCCTGGAGGGAAATAACCGCGGCAACACCATCACCATCGGCGGAAGCGGATTTGGCGTGATGGCCCTTGTGGTGGGCATGGAACGGGGCTGGATTACCCGGGAGCAGGGCATAGAGCAGATTCAGCGCATGCTCCGCTTCCTGAAACGTGCCGACCGCTATAAAGGTGTGTGGTCCCATTGGCACAATCCTGACGGAAGTTATGCGCCTTTTGGGAACCAAATTGCTACCGGTGACCTGGTGGAGACGTCCTTTTTGTTGGAGGGCTTACTGGTTGCGTATGAATATCTTGACAAAGGAACCCCCGAAGAGAATGCTATCCGGGCCGATATTGATGCTCTTTACGACAGTGTTGACTGGGCAGGCTATACCGGCCCCCAGCAAGATGGACTGTACTGGCTCTGGTACTCTCAGGAAGACCGGTATGTCCTGAAGATTACCGGCTGGAATGAGGCCTTGGTTACCTATCTTCTTGCCCTGGGGGCAACGGAGAAGGGTGTTTCGGCCGAGGTGTATCAGAAAGGCTGGAATGTCCCGGTGTATCCCGGCCGCAAGGTGAACGCTTATCCCTTTCCGCTGGGACGCGAAGAGAAGGGCGGTCCGCTGTTCTTCAGCCACTATTCCTTCCTGGGCTTCGACCCGCGGCACATGGCCGATGCCAATGCCTGGTACTGGCAACAGAACCTTTCCCACACCATGCTCAATCGCCATTACTGCCTGTATGAGGCCCCTAAGGAGAATGATTATGGCCCTGGTCTGTGGGGACTTACCGCTTGTTACGGTGCGGGCAGCACGGACTACTATTCGGCCCGGAACCCTTCCGGAGACGACGGCGTGATGGCCCCTACCGCAGCCTTGTCCTCTTTCCCCTATACGCCCTTCTATTCGGCCCAGGTGCTGGTCTCTTTGGACCGTATCAGGGATTGCCAGGGACAATATGGGCTGGCCGATTCCTTCAAACCCTCCGAGCGGGCAGCCACCCGGAACCACCTGGCCATTGACCAGGGCCCCATGGTGGTGATGATGGAGAACTACCGCAGCGGCCTCATCTGGAACCTTTTCATGAGAAACGCCCGTGTGCAGCGTGCGCTCCAAAAGGCAGGCATCGGTGAACCCAAACTGGACGATGGCTTCCCTTATGTGGTAGCCGACAGTCGTAACTCTGTCGTGGACCTGATGGCCCATCCTGACCGTGAGAAGTATGAACTGGATTGCTACTCTTCCATGCCCGGTCAAGCGCATTTTTCCGTTGCACTTGGCTCTACAGGTGAGACCATCCAGGAATTTGACCAGACTGTCCCTGCCGGCGTTTTCCGCTTCAGTTTTGACGATACCCGCATTACCCGCGGAGAAAAGTATCTCCTTGCTGCCAAGCTCCCTTCCGGCGAAACCTTCCGCTTGGAAGTTGTACTGCATTAGAATAATAAATAATTAATAATCAATACAATGAAAAGAATGTTATCTATTCTGCTGGCCGTCATTCCGGCCTTGTGGATGTCCTGCTCCAAGGAAGCGGACTTCCCGCCCAAACAAAACTTTCAGGTAGATGCCCAGGTTTCTTCCGACTATGTGTTTGAGGAGACCGCCGGTGAAGTTACCTTCACCTTCACTTCTCAGAAAGATTGGACGGTGGATGTGGCCGATGAATCTGCAAAGAGCTGGTGCAGCGTAACCCCTGCCGTCGGCGAAGGCGGCAAGCCGGTTACCATCACTATCTCGGTGGATGCCAACACTACGCCGCTTGAGCGTACGACAAAACTTGTCATCAAATCGGCCGACGGTGCTTCCTCGCGTTTTGTGACGGTGTACCAGTGGGGCCAGAAGGAAGAGGGGAGTATCCGCCTCCTTGCCATCGGCAACAGTTTCTCTGACGATGCTTTTGAGTACCTGTATCAGGTGCTGAGTCAGGCGGGTTACACTTCCATTACGCTGGGAAATCTCTATATCGGAGGTTGTACGCTTGCTACTCATGCGGCTAACTTTACCAATGCCACTCCTGCGTACGAGTATCGCGTAAATACAGACGGGACTTGGCAGACCACCAAGGATTTCGTTTCTGTTGAGGCCATCAAGAGTGAGCGCTGGGACTATATTTCCCTGCAGCAGGCCAGCGGCTATTCCGGTGTTCAGGACAGTTTTGAGCCGGCCCTCACAACCCTGCTCGAAGGCGTGAAAGCCCTCCGTCCCAATGCCAAAATGGTGTGGCACATGACCTGGGCCTATCAGCAGAACAGCACCCACGCCGACTTCCCCAAATACGACCGCAACCAGATGACGATGTACAATGCCATTGTGAGTGCGGTGAAAGAGCAGGTCCTTGCCAAAGACGATTTCCAGGTGGTAGTTCCTGACGGAACAGCCATCCAGAACCTGCGTACCAGTTTTATCGGCGACAACCTTACCCGTGACGGTTATCATCTGAGCCTCAACATCGGCCGTTATGCTGCTGCCCTTATGTGGGCCAAGCAGCTGTCCGGCTGTGATTTGTCCACCATTACCTGGACTCCCGAAGGCTATACCTACACCGAAAAGCAGCTGGAAGCCATCAAGGAAGCGGTGAATAATGCCTACGAGCATCCTTTTGAGGTAACCCCGTCTACAGTGACGGACGCCGGAGACCAGCCCTCCGCCCTTGAGCAGATTCTCATCGCCGGCGGTTATGATCCGGCGGCTTTCCAGCAGCTCTCTTTTGACCTGATTTGGCCCGGATATTACAATTCGGCTTCTGATAATCCCATGACGGTTCAGACCAACATGAACAATTTTGCCACTACGCGTATCTTCAGCAAGGCGGAACTTCCTAATGGGACCGTTCTTGTGCAGAAGGAAGGTTACCAGTACCGCCCCGAGGGCTGGGTGGCCCAGGACACCAAGAACAGCGGCCGTCCCGACAATGTGCCCCTGCAGATTGTGGAGGTGGATGACAGCTGGTGGGGCAGTTATCAGTTCCGCGCCTTCAACCTTCAGAAGACTGGAGTGAGCAACCTGGAGAGCATTCTGGACGAAGTCAAAGACGCCTTTGGCATCTTTGTCCCCAAACAGCTTTCCGGACTTGAAAAACTTATCCAAGAGAAAGGCTACAACCCCGAAGATTATACCCAGCTCTCTTTTGACCTGATTCATCCCGGCCATTATAACTCTTCTTCCGACACGCCCATGGATGTGGTTCCTACCATGAACAGCTTTGCTGCTACCCCCATCTTTAAAAAGGCCGAGTTGCCCGCAGGTACGCTCATTGTCCAGTTGAGTGGTTTTATGTATCGTCCTGAAGGCTGGACCGATGTGAATGCAAAGAATGCTTCTCGTCCCGAAAACGTCTCTGAGCAGGTGGTTGAAGTGACCCCCGAATGGTGGGGCAGCTATAACTATCGCGGCTTTAACATTCAAAAAGGCGGTGCAGACCTTACCGGCATTATGGATGAGGTGAAGGCTTCCTTCGGCATCTTTGTTCCCAAATACGGTAGCAATCCCGAGCTGGAACAGATTATCACGGATGCCGGATTTACGGCTGCCAATTACAAACTCTTGTCCGTTGATCTGGTACATCCCGGATACTATAATTCGGCTTCCGACATACCCATGACCATTCAGACCAATATGAAGAATTTTGCCACTACGCGCATCTTCAGCAAGTCTGAATTCCCCGACGGGACACTCATTGTCCAGAAGTCCGGCTTCCAGTATCGTCCCGAAGGCTGGACGGCTCAGGATGCCCAGAATGCAGGTGCAGACCGCCCCGGAAACATCTCCGAGCAGGTTGTGGTTGTGAACGACGCATGGTGGGGCAGTTTCAACTTCCGGGCCTTCAATATCCAGAAGACCGGAGTGGGTGACCTTACCGACATTATGGATGAGGTTAAATCGGCCTTCGGCATCTACGTCCCGGTAAAATAAAGGGTGATGTTGAAAAGGATACTTTTACTGTTTTTTGTCTGTGCATTGAGCTTGTCCTGTTCTGAGAAGGGCAGGGAGGAGGCGACGCGTGACCACTTCGTGGACAAGCTCATGCGGCAGATGAGCGTTGAGGAGAAAATCGGCCAGTTGAATTTGCCGGTTGCCGGTGAAATTGTTACCGGGGAGGCCCGGAGCAGCGATGTGTCGGCAAGAATCCGTGCAGGTGAGGTGGGCGGGCTTTTCAATCTCAAAGGCGCTGCCAAAATCCGTGAGATTCAAAAAATTGCCGTGGAAGAGTCCCGCTTGGGCATTCCGCTGCTTTTCGGCATGGATGTAATTCATGGATATGAGACCATTTTCCCCATTCCGTTGGGGCTGTCCTGCTCCTGGGACATGCAGGCCGTGGAACGCTCCGCGGCCATAGCTGCGCAAGAGGCGGGGGCCGATGGCATCAGTTGGACTTTCAGTCCCATGGTGGACGTCTCTCGCGATCCCCGATGGGGACGTGTGAGTGAAGGCGCCGGTGAAGATCCCTTCCTGGTGTCGGAATACGCCCGGGCCATGGTACGGGGATACCAGAACAATGGCGTACTGGCTTGTGTGAAGCATTTTGCCCTTTACGGGGCCGGCGAGGCGGGCCGTGACTACAACACGGTGGATATGAGCCGCGGTCGTATGTATAATGACTATTTTCCTCCCTTCAAGGCTGCTGTTGAAGAAGGCGCTGCCTCTTTCATGGCCTCGTTCAATGAAATTGACGGAGTCCCCGCTACAGCCAACCGATGGCTGCTCACGGATGTTTTGCGTGACCAGTGGGGATTTGAAGGTTTTGTGGTCTCCGACTACACTGGTATTCAGGAAATGGTGGAACACGGCATAGGTTCATTTGCCGAAGTGAGTTGGCGCGCCCTTGACGCTGGCCTGGATATGGACATGGTGAGCGAGGGCTTTTTGTCTCATATCAAGAAGGGCATTGAGCAGGGACGCGTGTCTGTGAAAGATCTGGACCGCGCCTGCCGTAGAATCCTGGAAGCCAAGTATGACCTGGGACTTTTTGACAATCCTTATCAATATTGCCAGGAGGAGAAGGTTCCGGGCTTTGTCTTTAGCCCTGAGCTTAGAAAGGAAGCCCGCAGTATTGCGGCCGACAGTTTTGTCCTCTTGAAGAATGACAATGTGCTTCCGCTCCGTAAGGAAGGGACCATTGCCGTGGTGGGCCCGCTGGCCAATACCCGTGAAAACATGCCCGGAACTTGGAGTGTAGCGGCTCGCTTGGAAGAGAGCCGCAGCGTATTGGAAGGCATTCGGGAGGCTGTCCAGGACAAAGCCCGGGTGCTATATGCAAAAGGGTCCAATCTGATGGCAGCCTCCGAGCTGGAACTGGAGAAACGCTCTACGCTCTTCGGGCGCACCATCCCGCGTGATGGCCGAAGTGATGCAGAACTGCTCCGTGAAGCCCTTGCGGTTGCCTCCCGGGCTGATGTCATTGTAGCTGCCCTGGGAGAAGCTTCGGAGATGTCGGGAGAGAGTTCCTCCAGGACCGACTTGAATATTCCTCAGGTGCAGCGCGAACTGCTTCAGGCACTGGTAGCCACAGGAAAACCGGTAGTGCTGCTGCTCTTTAACGGACGTCCGCTCACCCTGGAATGGGAATCGGCCCATGTCCCTGCCATTTTGGATGTGTGGTTTGGCGGTTCCGAGACCGGAGATGCCGTGGCCGATGTCCTGTTTGGAGCGGTGAATCCTTCCGGAAAACTCACCATGACTTTCCCCAAGAATGTAGGACAGATTCCGCTCTATTACGCGCACAAGAACACCGGACGGCCACTGCCGGAAGGAGAGTGGTTCCAAAAGTTCCGTTCCAATTATCTGGATGTGGACAACGACCCGCTTTATCCCTTTGGCTATGGTCTGTCTTATACCACGTTTGCTTACAGCGCCGTTGAATTGAGCGCGCAGAGGCTTAAGCGGGAGGAATCCGTAACGGCGTCGGTTACCCTCACCAATACGGGTGGCTGTGCCGGAAAGGAAGTGGTGCAGCTGTATGTGCGTGACGTGGTGGGCTCCGTTACCCGGCCGGTGAAAGAACTTAAAGGATTCCAGAAAGTTTCCTTGGCGCCGGGAGAGAGCAAGACCGTGCATTTTGTTATTGACGCTTCCTGTCTTGGTTTCTTCGACAGTAGTGGCAACTATGTGGTTGAGCCCGGTGAATTCCAGGTTTTCATCGGCCCATCCAGCAGGACGGAGAACAAGGCTTCCTTTACGCTGTATGAATAAATTTGCCAAATCCGACATTATTTCATACCTTTGTAAAGATAAGCCAAAGTATTAACTTAATGCATGTATAATGAGTGATATTGATGTGAGCCAAGTTTCGGGCGGGTCTGTTTTCAATGGAAGAATTACTTCAGAAGGCCCCGTCCGTATAGATGGAAAATTTGATGGAAGTTTGCTGAGCAAAGGCCAGCTTACAGTTGGTGAAAATGCCCGGGTAAAAGGAAATCTTATCTGCGAAAATGGGCAGGTGAGCGGTCTCATGGAAAGCGGCTCCCTGGTGGCCAAAAAAACGCTGGTCCTCACTTCCAGCAGTGTTGTTGAGGAAGGTGATATTTCTTTTGGCCAGATTCAGGTGGATTTGGGTGCAAAAATTGCCGGCGCCTTTCATGTGCTGACAGCAGAAAAACAAGTCTCTGAATCCGTTAACGAATAATGCTATGAATAATCTATTGAATTCCAAAGAGATGAGCCATATCGCCGAAGGTGCCCGCTTCAGCGGAGATTTTTCTACTGTCCAGGATATTCAGATTGACGGAGCCTTTGATGGCCGCCTGTTCTGCGCAGGCCGCCTGATTGTTGGGCCCAGTGGTGTTATCAAAGGTGACATCATGGCCCATAACATTGAGTTTAACGGTACCATGACCAGCGGAAATATCTATGCTTATGATACCCTCTCCCTCAAATCCGGCAGTTCAGTAAACGGAGACTTGTTCTTCCAGCGTTTGGCTGTGGAACTGGATGCAAAATTCAATGGCAGTTGCCTTGTGACCGAGGCCGCCGAATTTGAAAAAGTGTCGGCCCCCCTTGTCTCCTTGTTGGGAGATTTTGCAAAGGAGGAAGAGCTTGAGGATGTTCAGCCGCAGCCGGTAGAAGTTCAGTCTGAGCAAGCCGAACCGGAGCCGGAACCGGCGCCCGAATCTGAGCCTGAAATGGAACCGGAACCGGAACCTGCGCCAGAACCTGAGCCAGAACCGGAAGATTCCGCTCATAAGCGCTCTCCGCTCTTTTTGATGAGACAGGCGGAGAAACGCCGCCAATAATCATCATTCCCCCAGTAAACGCCGACCTTCCCCAGGCCGGCGTTTTATCTGTCTAGCAGGGAGCGCAGTTCTTTTCCAAAAAGCAAATTGCCCGCCTGGGATAACGGGCAATTTGCTTTGCGTTTATGTTGTGTTCTCCTGATTGCTACAGGCCGAGGCCGGAGGTGACACGGTTATACAGTTGAGTGACTTCCGAACTGGAGAGGGCGCGGCCCCGGAGACCTGGAAGGCACTCAGCAGAGCGGCTTGCCCATCTCGCTGAACATTGCCTCCCTGGCCAAGGACGGGCTCGTCCTCTCCGATGCCAGAAACTACGCCCAGCACATTCTGGACGGGGATCCGTTGCTCTCTGAGGAGCGGAACGCCCTGCTGGCTGCCGTGCTTCGGCAGGACCGCTATGCCGCCCATGACTATTCACGGATTTCCTGACGGCCCGGTGTGCGTGAAGGTCCATAGGTTGTACCCTCACGCGCATTTTACCCCCATTTTTGCTCGTGAAGGTCCAGCCGATGGACCTTTATGCACAGTTTTGCGCCAGTACTTGTAAAAGTGGCGGAAAATGCCGAAATTTGAAAACTAAAACACAAAACTGATATGGGAAAATACAAGAACGATGCGCGCGTGGTGCTCACCCTGGATGCCGGGGGCAACTCCATGCGTTTTGCTGCCATGAAAGGGGAAGAATTCATCATCGACCCCATAGTCCTTCCTTCCAATGCCAATGACCTGGACCTGTGCCTGCAAACCATGGTGACGGGTTTCAAGACCGTAGTGAACCAATTGGGCGGCGTGCAGCCGGTGGCCATCAGCTTTGCCTTCCCCGGACCGGCCGATTATCCTGCCGGCATTATCGGCGGCTATCTGCCCAATTTCCCCAGTTTCCGCGACGGGGTGGCCCTGGGACCGTACCTGAAGGAAGTCTTCGGCATTCCCGTATACATCAATAATGACGGTGACCTTTTTGCTTTTGGAGAGGCCCTCAGCGGCGCACTTCCGGAGGTGAACGATCGCTTGGCCGCAGCGGGCAGCGCCAAGCGCTTCCGCAACCTTATCGGCTATACCTTCGGTACCGGTTTCGGCATTGGCTGTGTCATCAACGGCCAGCTGAACCGCGGCGACAATTCCTGCGTGGAAACCTATTGCCTGGCCAATCCGCACATCCAGGGCGTCATCCTGGAAGACAGCGTGGCCATCCGTGCCGTCAAGCGCGTGTATGCCGAGCAGTCCGGCGTGCAGGACGCCACGCTCACGCCCAAGGATATCTTCGACATTGCCGACGGCAAGCGGGAAGGGGACCGTCGTGCCGCCCTGGCTTCTTTCGAGGAAATGGGCCGGGTAGCCGGTCAGGCCATTGCCACCGCCGCGCAGCTCATGGACGGCATCGTGGTCATTGGCGGCGGCATCTCCGCGTCGGCCAAATTCTTCATGCCGTACCTCCTGGAAGAAATGCGGGGCACGGTACGTACCCTTTCCGGCGATGTGCTGCAGCGCGTTCAAATGAAGGTGTACAACCTGGACGATGAGGCCGATTTCGCGGCCTTTGCCAAGGGTGACGCCCGGGAGCTCAAGATTTACGGCACCGAAAAAACAGTCACCTACGACCCTCAGAAGCGTATCGGTATCATCATCGACAAGATTGGCACCTCCAAAGCCATTTCCATCGGCGCCTACGACTTTGCCCTGGACCAGCTGGATGCCTGATGAAAGAGTTTGAACTGGCCAAGAAGATAGGGAAGGACCTCACCGAGGCCGAACTGCGCGAAGCTGCGGGGAAGGCCCTTGGCGTGCGTCCGGAAAAAGTGGGGCACGTTGTGGTGGTACGCCGGAGCGTGGACGCCCGGCAGGAAATCCTGTACCGCTACAGGGTGCAGGCCTATCGCGAGAACGAGCCTTATGAGCCGTATAAGCCCTCGCCCTGTCAGGATGTCCACGACGCCCCTGCCGTGATTGTGGTGGGGGCCGGCCCGGCGGGTATGTTTGCCGCCCTGAAGCTGCTCCAGCGGGGTTTGAGGCCCATAGTGCTGGAACGCGGCAAGGACGTTGAGCGCCGCAAGGTGGACATGGCCAAACTCTCGACGGAAGGGGTCATAGACCCGGATTCCAATTATTGCTATGGCGAAGGCGGAGCCGGCGCGTTCAGTGACGGAAAGCTCTTTACCCGTTCCTCCAAGCGCGGCGATATCCGGGAGGTGCTGCACCAGCTGGTGGCTTTCGGCGCCCATCCGGACATCCTCATTGACGCGCACCCCCATATCGGTACCGACAAATTGCCGGAAGTGGTGAAAAATATTCGCCGATGCATCGAGGAACACGGAGGGGAGTATCATTTTGGAGCCAGGGTGACGGATATCCGGCCGGAAGATGCCCGGTCGGAGCCGGGCATGACAAGGTTTACGGTGTGCTGTGGAGAAACTGAGTACCATGCATCCAAGGTAATTCTGGCAACCGGCCATTCGGCCCGCGATATCTATGAACTTTTCCAGGCCAAAGGCTGGGCGCTGGAGGCCAAGGGTTTTGCTCTGGGCGTACGGGTGGAACATCCGCAGTGGCTCATGAACCAAATCCGCTATCATGGTAAGTATCAGCCGTTTATGCCCACGGCCGAGTATTCTTTTGTGCAGCAGGTAGAGGGCCGCGGTGTCTTCTCTTTCTGCATGTGCCCTGGCGGTATTCTGGTGCCTTCTTCCACCGAAGACGGAACGGTGGTGCTGAACGGTATGTCCAATGCGGCCCGAAATTCCAAATGGGCCAATGCCGGGGTGGTGGTGCAGATAGAACCCGGAGACCAGCCGGAGCAGTACGAGGGACCTTTCGCCCTCATGGATTTCCAGCAGGATATTGAGCGCAGCATGTTCCGCTACGCGCAGGAGCACGGCGCGCGGCATCCCCTGACGGCCCCCGCCCAGCGGATGAAAGACTTCTGCCGGGGCCTGGTATCGGCCGATTTACCCAAGACCTCCTATCATCCCGGAGCCCTGAGCGCTCCGCTGCATGAGCTGCTTCCGGAGCATGTGGCCATGAGGCTGAGGCGGGCTTTCCCGCAGGTAGACCGCCAGATGCACGGTTATTATACCAACGATGCCCTGCTGCTTGGCGTAGAATCCCGCACCTCGTCCCCGGTCAGGCTGCCCCGCAACCCTGAAACCCTGGAGCATGTGGACGTTCCGGGCCTGTATCCCTGCGGCGAAGGAGCCGGTTACGCCGGGGGCATCGTGTCATCGGCCTTGGATGGAATTAATTGCGCTTCAATGATTTAACTATGGCTGACTATATACTTGGCATTGAGTCTTCCTGTGACGATACTTCGGCTGCCGTCCTCCGTGACGGCGTGCTGCTTTCCAATGTAATTGCCTCGCAGCAGGTGCACAAGGATTTTGGCGGCGTGGTGCCGGAACTGGCCTCCCGGGCGCATGAACAGAACATTGTTCCTGTGGTGTCGGAAGCCATCCGCAAGGCGGGCATCACCCCGGCAGATCTTACGGCCATTGCCTTTACCCGGGGGCCTGGGCTCTTGGGCTCGCTGCTGGTGGGTACTTCTTTTGCCAAAGCCCTGTCGCTGTCGCTGGACATTCCTATGGTGATGGTGAATCACCTGCAGGGGCATATCCTTGCCAATTTCATCCGGCAGAGAGACGTGCCCGTGAGAGAGCCTTCCTTCCCTTATCTGTGCCTGCTGGTTTCCGGAGGCAATTCCCAGATTGTGAAGGTGACGAGCCCTACCGAATATGAAATTCTGGGGCAGACCATTGACGATGCCGTGGGAGAGGCCTTTGACAAATGCGCCAAAATGCTGGGGCTGGGCTATCCCGGCGGGCCCGTCATCGACCGTCTTGCCAAAGAAGGCGACCCAAGCCGCTTCACTTTCGCCAAACCCAATATTCCCGGCCTGGACTACAGTTTTTCCGGGGTGAAAACCTCGCTGCTGTATTTTGTCCGTGACCAAATGGCGCTGGATCCGGATTTCCTGGAAAAGAACAAAGAGGACCTTTGCGCCAGCTTCCAGAAAACTCTCATCGACATCCTCCTTCAGAAACTCATCCGGGCCGCCAAGGAAACCCGCATCCGGGAAATCACCATCGGCGGCGGCGTATCGGCCAACAGCGGCCTGCGCGACAGGATTGTGGCCGAGGGGGAGAAGCGCCACTGGAACACCTACCTGCCGGAGCGCAAGTTCACCACCGACAATGCCGCCATGATTGCCGTGGCCGGCTGGTTCCAATACAAAACCGGAGTCCGCACCCCCCTGGATGTGGCTCCGGTTTCACGGATGGCCGATTTTTAGCTTTCGATCCTATTTCATCCAGCGGTCCAGCCAGCCGAAGTAGCTGCGGTGCCAGTAGAGGGCGTTCTGCGGCTGCAAAATCCAGTGATTCTCTTCCGGGAACACAATGAGCTTGGAAGGCACGCCCATCATCTGGGCGGCATTGAACGCTGCCATGCCTTCATCGTAAGGGACGCGGAAGTCGGAGCCGCCGTGGATGCACAGGATGGGCGTGTGCCAGGCATGGACCAGCTTGTGCGGGGAATTGGCATAATGGCGCACGGCCTTGGGCAGCTTACTCCAGGGGGAACCGCCCTGCTTGATGCCGCCGAAAGTGACTCCGTCGCCGGAGGGGCCCACCTCATCGGGCGTAAAGGCATACTCGTGCAGGCCGCCGTTATCCCAGTTGGGGAACCACATCTCTTCGGTGGTGAAGTACATGTGCTCTTCGTTGAAGATGCCGGCATGGGCAATGAAGCAGTCGTACACGTCGCCGTGGATACCGGCCAGATAGTACACGCTGTATCCGCCGTAGGAAGCGCCGCAGGCCGCCACACCGCTCACATAAGGCTCGGCTTTGATATCCTTGGCGGCACTCAGGTAGTCCTGCATATTCAGGCCGATGTAGTCACCGGAAATTTCCTCGCACCAGTTCTGGCCGAAGGCCGTGGTCCCGCGCCGGTTGGGCAGTACCACCACGTAACCCTGGTGGCACATGAGAAGGTAATTCCAGCGGTAGCTCCAGCCCTGAGAAAGCGTGCCCTGGGGGCCGCCCAGGCAGATTTCAATGGCCGGATACTGCTTGGTGGCGTCAAACTGCGGCGGATACAGGACCCAGGTGAGCATGTCCTCACCATCCACCGTTTTTACGTAGCGGGCCTGGGTCTCATGCTTGTCCAGCTGGTCCAGCAGGTGCTCGTTCTCGAAGCTGAGTTGGCGGATGGCCTTGTCGTTCACCGCCACCAGTTCAGTGGGGAAGTCCATGGACTGGAAGGTGGTCAGGAGCGTTCCGTCCTGCAGTACGCCGAAGGGAGCGCCAAAGTCAAACCAGAGGTTGTCGGCGGTAAGGCGCTGGGGCTCATAACCGGGCACTACATTGAAAATGCCCTGGAGGCCTTCTGCCAGTGCGGCAAAGTAGAGGGACTGGCTGTCATCGGCCCAAACCGGACTGTCCACGTTGTATTTGAAGCCTTCGGAGATGCAGCGGATATTCTCTACGGCATCGGGGGTCTCGACATCGGCGAGCATCAGCCGCACCTGGTCGGCCTCGTAGCCGTCGCGGGCCATGGAAAGCCAGGCAAGATGGCTGCCGTCGGGGCTCCAGACGGGATGGGTGTCGTAACCGCCGTCAAAAGTGACCTGGCTGATTTCGCCGGTGAGCGGGCAATAGAGGAAGATGCAGGTGTTGGTGGAGAACGCATACTCCTTGCCTGTTAAAGGCTTGGTAGCGAAGGCAATATAGCGGCCGTCCGGGCTCCAGGCAAGGTCGGCAATGTCGGAGAAGGGGCCGTTGGGCAGTTCCCACTGGCAGTCCTGCCCCAGGATGTCCATGCCTTCCTTGACCACACCATTGCCCAGCGAGGCCACGTAGCTGTGGGCAAGCTCCGTGCGCCAGTGGTCCCAGTGGCGGTACATAAGGTCTTCGGTGGCGTAGGCTTTGGCCTTGTCCAGAGCGGGATCGGTGTCGGCGGGTACTTCCACGTGGCTGTGAATGCCTTTTACATAAATGAGCTGATGCTGATCCGGAGACAGCAGGTAGTCCTCTATACCACCCTCAATGTTAGTGAGTTGCGTGCGTTTTCCCAACTTCCCGTCCTTGTAAGGGGCCTTATACAGCTGGCCGCCCTGCAGGAAGAAAATGGCGTCCCCTTCCTTGGACCAGCGGGCCGATGAGAGGCTCTTTCCGTCCATGGTGAGCTGCGTGGGCTCGCCGCCTTCCACAGGGAGGGTGAAAAGGTTGCGCACGCTGCGGTTATCGGCAATGGAGGTGTAGCTTACGCCATAGAGGATGGTTTTTCCGTCCGGGGAAAGCTGGGGGTCACTCAGGCGTCCCAGCGACAGGAGCAACTCCGGGGTCATAACCCCGTTTTCTACCTGAAGGTCTGAGGGGCCGATGTATCCTTTCTGCGGTTTCATAGCATCGTCAGTGCAGGCGATTGCGGCCATGAGCGCGGCCGCCATCGCAAGGGTTAAAGATTTAATTTTCATATAATTGTATAGCTTTGTTCAAGGCTTCTTTCACGCTTTCTCTAAGGCTTGCCGGCTCCAGGACTTCCAGCCGGTCTCCGCGGCTGCACAGTTCCATGATAAAGCCCGGATTGGGAATGACGCGAAGGACGAAAACGCAGTGGTCATCGGCCTTTTCCACGAGGGTCTGCGAGGGGTGCAGCGGCAGGTCCTGCAGGTAGGCGGCTTCCCGGAGGGTGGTGCGAAGGCGCACCAGCACCGGAACTTCGTCTTCCGGGAGATAAATGCCGTAACTGGACTCGAAAAGGGTTTCCACGTCAAATCCCGCCGGCATCCTGAAACTGCCCCCGCTGCGCTCCAAGGCCAGGATACGGTCCATGGCATAAGTGCGAAGGGCGCCGGCATCCTCGCTGTATGCCACTATGTACCAGCGCTTTTCAAATTCCTTCACGGCGTAGGGACGGATGGTGCGCACCTCGCTGTCCTCGCTCATATACTTCTTGTAAGTGATACGCAGTACGGCCGAGTCCAGCATGGCCTGCATCACGGCGGTGAGCCAGGTCTGGCCGGAAGGGATGTCTTCTACGGACACGCGCCCGCTCAGCCGCTCCTTGCCCAGGGTGAGGAGGCTGTTCACGGTGAAAGTATTGATAAGGTACTCTACGGCCGCCCGTTTGTCCACGGCACTTTCGCTCCGGTCTATATAATAGAGGTTTGTGCTTCTGTCACAGGTAATTACAATGCCAAAGACCTGCTCTATGGCGGCCCTGTGGTTGAGGAAACTCCTGCGGGCATAGGCTTCCCCGTACCGGCCCTCCCAGCGGCGCTGGATCTGCGGCCACGAAAGCCCCCTGTCCCCGGCCTCCACGAAGGTCTGGACCAGGAAAATGTATTTCTCTATGAGCTGAGGAACCATTATTTCATCCGCCCTTCCTGCAGGGTATCGTACTGCAAGCGCCTGCGGAAAATGTCGATGGCGGTGTAGATGGCGGCCATCATGGAACGGGGATCGGCCTCGTCGCGGCCGGCCATCTCGTAGGCGGTGCCATGGTCCGGGGATGTGCGCACAATGGGCAGGCCGGCGGTGAAGTTCACCCCCTCGGCAAAAGCCAGCGCCTTGAACGGGGCCAGCCCTTGGTCGTGGTACATGGCCAGCGTGGCGTCAAACCGGCTGTAATTGCCCAGGCCGAAAAAGCCGTCGGGGGAGTAGGGGCCGAAAGCCTGGATGCCTTCCTTGGTGGCGTCCTGGATGGCCGGAAGGATGATGTTCTGCTCTTCGTCGCCCAGCAGGCCGCCGTCGCCGCAATGGGGGTTGAGGCCCAGTACGGCAATCTTGGGATCCGGAATGCCGAAGTCCCTTTCCAGGGAGGCCTTCATGATGCGGAGCTTCCCGAGGATGCTTTCCCGGGTTATGCTGGAAGGCACGTCGCGCAGGGGAATGTGGCCGGTAACCACCCCGATTTTGAGCTGGTCGCTTACCATAATCATGGTTACGTCATCGGCCCCGAAAACCTTTTGGAGGTATTCCGTGTGGCCGGTGTTGGAGAAGCCCTCGGCGTTCATGGCCCTTTTGTTGATGGGGCCGGTGACCAGCACGTCAATCTGTCCGTCCTGCAGGTCCTTTACGGCCATTTCCAGGCACTTGATGGCGCCCTTGGCACTGTCCGGGGTGCTTTGTCCGGGCTCGGCGTAGGTGTTGTCCGGCAGGCAGTTCACCAGGTTGATTTTCTTCTGCCTGGCATCGGCCGCAGAAGCAATGACATTGATGTCCATGGGGCCGATGTTGTGCACCGTTTTCCGGTAGAAGCCCATCAGTTTGGAAGACCCGTAAATGACGGGGGTGAAGGAGTCCAGGATGCGCTCGTCCGAGAGGGACTTGATAATCACTTCATATCCGATGCCGTTGCTGTCGCCCTGGGTGATGCCAACGACCAGTTTGGGTAAACTCATAGTAATTGATTTTCAGCTGTATAACCGGTATCCTCCGGCAGGTCCGGCTGGTGATAGGCCGCTACGGCAAGGGCGTCGCAGCGCTCGTTTTCGGGGTGGCCGGCATGCCCCTTTATCCAATGGAAAGCTATGCGGTGCCTGTGCTGCAGGGCATCGAATCGAAGCCAGAGATCCACGTTCTTTTTGCCTTTGAAGCCTGTCCTTTTCCACTTTTCCAGCCATCCCTCGTTGAGGGCTTTCACCACATAGGAGGAGTCGCTCACCACATGGACTTCGGCGTTGTCCCATTTTATCTGCTCCAGGCCGATAATCACCGCCAGCAGTTCCATGCGGTTGTTGGTGGTAAGGCGGAAGCCTCCGCTCAGCTCCTTTTCATACCTTCCACAGCGGAGCACAAGGCCATAGCCCCCGGGGCCAGGGTTGCCGCTGGCCGCTCCGTCGGTGAAGAGATAGATAGGAGGTTTTGCTTCCATATCCTACAAAGATAAAAAGAAACGGGAAATTTCGCAATTAATCTCCGGGCGAAGAAAGCCTTCTTTGGGGTGAGGCCGATATGTATCCGCTCAGGACATCGGCCATCAGGAACATGTTGGAGGCAATGGGGTAGATACGCTCGTCCTGGATATGCTCCTTCAGGGAGTACCAGGTAGCCGAGGAATCCTCGATGTGGTCGCAGAACTCGATGCCCGGGAAGCGCTCCGTGAGGTTCCGGCGGAACACCTCGGTGTAATGCTCGCAGAGGGACTCCACTTCGCCTTCCAGGATGGCATCGGTCTCCTTCTCCCGGATGGAGGCGTACACCTCGGTGAACTCCCGGTAGAGCTCGGAGTTATTGATGGTGATGCCGTCAAAGTCCTCGTTCACAAGCCAGCAATGGTTCACATCGTCCGGTTCCGGGTCGATGGCCAGGTCGTTGAGTTTGGCGAACTTCACGCCGAAGAGGGTAAGCACCCCGCCGTCCACCGAGAACTTGATTTTGGTGAAGTCCAGCCCGATGGACGCCTTGATGTAGTACTTGCCGATATAGAGGACCTTCTTGTCTCCCGGGTGGGCGAGATTGTCCATCCACTGGGTGATGCGGTCGAAGACTCCCTTTTTATCGGAAAGCTTGTACGTAGGGTCCTCCAGGAAGCGTTCCAGGGGCTCTTCTTTGACAATGTAGCCTTTCTTGTCAAAGGTCATGGTCTCCACCTTGAAGGTGAAGTTCACGTTGGTGGGAACGCTTGCTGTCTGTGCCCAGGTGTCAATGCGGCTTTCCAGTTCCCGGTTGCGACTTTCCAGGAAGGAGACCCTGTCCTGGAGCTCCTGCTGTGCCTCCTGCCTGTCCACAAGCTCTTTGGCTTTGGCGTTGAACTCGTTTTGGATGAGCCGGCTAAGGGGCCGGATGGAAACGAGCATCAGTACCACCGTGATGGCGTTGGAGAGGACGATGGCAAGGGGCGCGGCAATCTTTGGGAAGAAGAGGAACACCGCCACGTTGCCGGCAATCAGGAGGAAGCAAGCCGCGGTGAGGAGGTAACTCATGGCGAGCTTGCTTTTATCGGCGGCCGAACGGATGGCCTTAGGAATGAAAAAACCCATGATTCAACTGTGTTTGTTATGGATTCTGTGAAAGGGCCGCCTCGTTGAGGATGCGTCTGCGCGTTTCCCTGAAAAGGAAGAAGCAGAAAACCATGAGGGCCAGGGAAATGACGCCGGACCAGGCATATCCCAGGCTTGAGGAGAA
The DNA here is from genome assembly GCA_017934185.1 of Bacteroidales bacterium. Taxonomy (GTDB): domain Bacteria; phylum Bacteroidota; class Bacteroidia; order Bacteroidales; family UBA932; genus Cryptobacteroides. The sequence goes on from JAGBJY010000062.1 coordinate 22,747, forward strand.
GGCCAGCGTGTCATAAGCGCCGTGGAGAAGCACAGGGTACAACCATATCCTGACGCGGCTCCACAGGGTGGAATGGTACCACTCGAAATGATTCTTGGAATAGAAGTACCCCATGACAATAGCAAAGGCAAAGTGCCCGGGAACGGCAAACAAGGCCCGGGTAACACTTACCTGGAACCAGCCCGCTCCGGAGGAAAGGACGTACAGGATGTTCTCTATGCAGGCGAAACCCAGGCCGACGGCCGCTGCGTACACCAGGCCGTCGTAGCGCTCATCGAACTCGCTACATCGGCGCAGAAGGAGCCAGAGCATGAGCAGCTTTGCCGATTCTTCGGGGATGGCGGCGCCCAGGAAGGAGACGGCTACGGCCTGCCCGATGGTTGAAGGGCTGTCGGGAATGAGGCCGGAATAAAGCAGCGGCCCCGAGAACACCGAGGATACAAAAGCGGCCAGCGTGCCGTAGAAGAACCCCTTGAAAACGAGGTTTTTCGGCTCCGGGCGGAAGTCCTTGCTGTAAACGTAATACAGAAGCAGCAGCGCGGGAGCGATGGCGGCTCCGAGAATAATCCACATAATCAATACTTTTATCTCTATCAGCCTTCAAACTTACAAAAAAAAATTGGGATAATGTAAATGATTGCGGAAAACTGAACGAGGAGGGCTCTTTGTCCTGTTTTGGGTGGAAGCGCATAGTATTGATAGTCAATCGTTTGTGTAAAAATGGTACCGAAAAAATCGGTACCGATTTTACGGAAGTTGCTTATACTGAATCGGTTAGGCTCACGTCTAAATTTGCAAGTGTTCCAGTGAAGACCTCAGGAACTAACCGGTTTACTCTTCAGATGCTATCCAGAGACATCCTTGTACAGGAAGATAGAATAATAAGGGCGTTGAAAAAATAAGTAATGACGAAAAGCAACAGCATCAAGTCATTTTTTACGAATGACAAGTTAATGCTTTCTGTGGTGGTAGTGAACACTATCACCATCTTTATTGGCGGATACTACAATGCTTCCAGAACGTTTGTTTGGATTGATTCCTTTTTCACCCTATTGTTTTTAGTTGAGGCTTTTGTAAAGATTAATGTGTATGGGTGGAGACGGTACTGGAACGACGGGTGGAATAGATTTGATTTCATCATCACACTTGTAGCTGTTCCTTCTCTGTTGAATCTTTTTTTCGAGACCGGTTATGCCACGAATATCCTATTGTCTCTAAGAACATTACGCGTTTTCAAATCCTTCCGGCTGCTTAAATTCATTCCGAACATAAGCGGATTGCTCCGGGGAATAGGCGTCGCGATAAGAACCTCTTTTATTGTGTGTGTGGCGTTCGCTGTACTGCTGTTGATTATTTCAATCTTGTCTTCCACAATCTTTGGAAAAATGGCTCCGGATTTGTTCGGTGATCCCGGATTGTCGTTGTTTACTATTTTCAGACTGTTTACGGGAGATGGGTGGAGCGAAATACCTAATGAGATAGCGGCAAACAGCACGGAATTGGTAGGCCGATTATCGAGGGTAATTTTCGCGGTACTGTTTTTCGTCGGAGGTATTCTTGGCCTTTCCCTGGTCAATTCAATTTTTGTTGATGCATTGGCCGGTGATAATAATGATGAAGTGCTCCACCGAATCGATATTCTCGAAAAGAAAATTGATGGTATCGCCTCAAAACAAGTCCAGACGGGAGCCCAAGAGACTGAAACACAGAAGGATGTCTCGTAACTGAATAATGGACATTATGAGGGAGTATATTATATATTGTGATGAGTCGCTGTCGAAGGGTACGTATTATTCGCACTTCTACGGCGGTGTACTTGTTAAGAGCAAGGATTTCTACCGGGTGAATACGGCATTGGAGGAAATGAAGGCGCAACTGAACTTATTCGGAGAAATCAAATGGACGAAGGTGACGGCTCCCTATTTGGAAAAGTACAAGCAGATGATGGACGTATTCTTCGGTTTTGTGAAGGAGAAGAAACTGAAGATGCGTGTGATGTTTCAAGAGACTTCCCAGATTGTCCCTAATCACGAGGCGGCACTACAGTACCATCTTTTGTATTACCAGTTTATCAAGCACGCTTTTGGTCTGGCTTATCACAGGAATAATCCTTCGCGCCCGACCAAAATAAAGTTGTTCTTTGATGAGATTCCTGATACTCAATCCCAGAACGACGATTTCAAGGCGCACTTGAATTATCTGCAGGAGCTATCGCTCTTTCACAATGCCAAGATAGTTCTCAAGCCCTGGGACATCGCTGAGATTGACTCTCACAAGCATCCTATCCAGCAGTGCATGGACATTGTCTTAGGTGCGATGGCTTTCCATATGAACAGGATGCACCTTCCGGCTTCGGAAGGCGGCCCGGGCACTCCAGGCAAGAAAACACAGGCCAAGGAAGAATTGTTCCAGTACATCCTGTCGCTTATCAAGGATACTAATGGCGATGCGGGCTTTGACATCTATGAGAACACCCAGCCGGAGACAGGCCGTGGCCGCTGGAGAGTGCCGTACCGTCATTGGAAGTTTGTTCCTGCGGAGTTCCGGGAGAAAAAGGCATAAAAAAAGAAAAGCTCCACCAACACTACTAACCCCTCAAGTAGGAACTTAAGACTTCATGTTGCGCAGGTCTTTTCTTGTTAGTGCAAAGATATGCACTTTTTTCTGATTTACCAAACATTCTCACAATATTGTAAAGGTTATGCGGATTGGTTAGAACATAAATGAAAACGGAACGAAGAGTGCTCTTTGTTCCGTTTTCTCGTTTTCATTGATAATTGCTTATAAATCACTTGCATTTTCTCTAAAGTCTTCTTAACTTTGTTCGGGTTAGTTACATGCTCTGCAAATCGAAATATTCTTGCGGCTATACTTGCGCTTTCCGCGCCAAGTCAGGGATTTCTACCCCCCCCCTACGATTTCGTAAATCACTTAAAATCCGTAAAATATGAATGAAAGATTAGATTATTCCGCCCCCAAGGCGGAAGTCCTCGTAGTACAATCCGAGGGCGTTATTTGTAGTAGTCCTGGTGGTGCAGGAAATGAAGATGAAATCAGATATGGTGGTGATTATTAGAGAAGGAGGCCTATCATGAAATCAAGATTTTTAATTATCGGTTTTTCTGCTTTAGCAGCGTGTCTTGTCTGCTCATGCAACAAGGACAATCAAGAATTAGAATCTTCTAATGAAGAAGTCGTCCCGGTCAAAATGGTTACCTTTAATTTCGCGGCTGAAAAAGCGGGAGATGAAAGTAAGACCCAAGCAGTCGTCGGAGCTTCAACAGTTAGTTATCAGTGGACAGACGATGATATCTCCAATCTTAAACTGTTCACGGTAGATGGTTCTTCCCTCACAGAAGTTGCGAGTCCTATAATCACTAAGGTGAGCCCTACCAGATTAACCATCTCAGCTACAGTTCCTGAGGCCGCTACTTATACTTTCCGAGCCATCCTCGCACGAGAATACTATGCAAAAGGCCAGCCCATAGTGAGCAAGTATCAGAGCCCTAAGACTGATAATTATGATCCTAAAGGAGATATTCTGTTTTCGGACGATAAAGTAGTGGTGACGGACGGAACCTCTTCCGGCGAGTTGTTATTGACTTTCGACCGCAAAGTAGCGGTGACCCAAATGACGCTTAAAGGGCTGCCGGAGGGCGAAAAAATTAGTCGAATTGACATTACCTCTACGAAAGGACTGGTTGGCTATTATGACGGAACGAGTATTGTTGAAACAGCCGATTCCAATACAATCGTGCTCTCTTATAATAATGAAGAGATTCCTGCCAGTGGTGAATTCCCCGTATTTTTTACCGCGATACCCAATTCGGAGCAGAACCTTGTCGTAAAAGTGACTACGGATGCCAAGACTTATATTAAGCCCTCATTTGGACCATTAACTTTCGAAAAAGGATATTTCCTTCAGTTCGGAGCCACTATGCCTGCCGGGGTAGCTCCTTCCGGAACATGGAACCGTGTGACTTCCGCTGCACAATTAGCTGATGGGGATGTTATTGTGATTACCAATACGGCGGCGACAAAAGCATTGAGTACGACACAGAATGACGCTAATCGTTCATCTGTTTCAATAACAGCATCTTCAGATAAGACACGGCTAACAGATGTTGGGGATGATGTTCAGCGGATTGTTTTAGAGGCATCGGGAGAAAACTATTACTTAAAAGTGGGGGATAAGTATTTATATGCACCGAGTTCTTCGGCCAATCAATTGAAGAGTAGCTCCCAAAGCACAGCAAGTGACAATGGAAAATGGAAAGTTACTTATTCAGAGGAAATTGCGTCTATTGTGGCTCAAGGAACCAGTACGCGAAAGGTGCTACAATACTATTCTTCAAGTGGTTTGTTTAGTTGCTACGAAACGGCTTCTCAAACTGCCGTTGCCATTTATAAATTTGATCCCACGGTCTGGAATTTAAAGTCTTTGACAGTCTCATCTGCACCCACGAAGACAACATACAAGAACGGAGATGATTTCGATCCCTCAGGACTTGAAATTACTGCCACGTTTGAGGATAATGCTTCCATCAGGTCCGATAGGGTAATTACAATACCTCTAGAGGAACTGACCTTCTCGCCGAACGTGTTGTCTGTAGCAGAAACGAAGGTCCAGGTGTCTTTCCTAGGAAAAACGGTTGATGTTACCGGTCTTACTGTAAATCCTTGTGTATACAAGGTTATCTCTACTCTGGACAAAGTTCAGGCGGGATCATATCTGATTGGCAGTAATAATTCTGATACTTTTGCTGCGAGTACGTCTTTCTACTTGTGGGACGGAACGATAGCTTCAGATAGCGAACTAAAGGGCGTGAGTTCTACTTGGGATAACACTGACTCGGATTTTAGCACTGTAACCGGCGTGGCTTCTGTTGTTTTAGAATCTGCAGGTTCTTCAAATGTGTGGTATATAAAAGTTGGCGATAAGTATTTGGCCGGAGCGGCAGCAGTGCTCTCTCTCCAAGACGCAGTATTCCCCTGGACTTTCATCAATGATGGAACTAAGGAAGGGGTGTACTTCCAAAACACTGAGGGAGATAATACAACCACAATCTCTAGATATGGCGGAACACTTGCAGCGAAGGCTTATAACTCGACTACAAAGTACAAAGGACTCTTCCTTTTCAAGAAATTGTAGCTGATTAACCTCAAGGGGGCGACTCAAAAGTGAGTTGCCCTCTTTTTCTTATCAAGGCCGATAGGTGTGCCTAATGTCCCAGAAAGTGGGACATTAGTTGCATTTAATGCAGATTTTGCTTCCATCGTCCCAGTTTTGGGGACATTAGGAACATTGAAATAGAAAAAGAGGCCAACCACTAGCCTTTCGACTTTTTGGTCTCGTTCTAATGTAAGCGAAAACAGCGCCATAGTCTGGTCTGGCGGCGACCGCATCCTCATCGGCCCCCAGCACACTGCAAACAGCGGCCGAGGCGCAGACGGAATCCTTGTGGTTGTTGGCCGGGAGGCTATACGAATCTGACAAAAAAACGGTACCTTTGCATCCTATGAAAGGTAAACTGTTTGTCTCCCTCCTTGCCTGCTGCCTGAGTGTCAGCGCCCTGGCGCAGGAGATCGTATACCCCGAAAGCGTAAAACCGATGTTTGAGCGCGCGGACGCCCAGGTCCATCCCGGGCGGTCTTCCTGGCCGATGATTGCCGTCCCCGAATGCCGGGAGGCCCGTCGGCTGGTGAGGCTCATTCAGAAAGCAGGGGCCTCGGCCGTCCTCATTCCGGCAACGGAGGATGGGGCAGCCCTCAGGGAAATGGCCTTTTCCTGGGACGGGGCCGCTATCCCGGACGGATGGGTGAAGGAGCGTTCGGCCTTCAGCGTGCTCTTTTACAAGGCGGTGGCCGATCAGAATATCCCGCACACGGGGACATCGGCCCTGTCGCAGGAGATAGACAAGGGGCTGATGCGTTACGACGGCGCTCTGCCGGATGTGGCCTCCCTGCTGAAAAAGGCTGCGGTTTTCAGGCATGCCAAGGCCCTGATGGACAGCACGCTAGCCATTGATGCCCACGGAGACCTCCCGTGCTGTTACGAAGACGGTTATGAACTGGGCGTCCGTCAGCGCAACCAAGTGAGCCTTCAGAAAATGGAGGAGGGGCACCTGAGCAGCCGGGTGCTCATCAGCTATCTGGGACAGAAGGGCTTGGACGAGGAGTCTTCACGCAAAGCTTTCGCCAAGTGTGACGGGCTTATTGATGAGATTCTTGTCGATATTGACAAAAACAAGGCCTGGTGCGGCCTGGCCAGGACGGAAGAAGAAGCCCTCCGTTTAAAAGCCGAGGGCAAGAAAGCCTTTTTCCTGGGCATCGAGAACGGCTATGGCATCGGCAATGACCTCCGGAATGTGAAACATTACGCCGACAGGGGCGTTATCTATATGACCCTGAGCCATTTGTACGACAACGCCATCTGCCACAGTTCCACCCACAGCGCCGATACTACGCTGGGGCTCACGCCCTTTGGCCGTGAAGTGGTAGCCGAGATGAACCGGCACGGCATCCTGGTAGATGTGTCGCATTGCAGCAGCGGCACCTTCTGGGACTGCATTCAGTATAGCCAGGCTCCCATTATCTGCTCGCATTCCGGCGCCAAGGCCGTTTTCAATCACGACCGCAACCTCACCGACGCCCAGCTCAGGGCACTCGCCCTGACCGGCGGCCTGGTGATGGTGTACATTGTCCCGGACTATATGCGCAGCGATAAAAAGGATGCCACCCTTGACGATATGATGCAGCATCTGCGGCACTGCATAAGGGTCGCAGGGGTGGACCATGTGGGCATCTCCTGTGACTTTGACGGGGGCGGTGGCGGCTGGGGCCTTAACGGCGACAACGACGTTATCAACGTGACCGTAAGGCTCCTTGAAGCCGGTTTTTCCGACGAAGAGATCCGGAAAATCTGGTCCGGCAATTTCTTCCGGGTGCTAAAATCGGCCCAGAACTTCTCCGTGCCCGTTCTCATGGAGCTCCGTCGCCGTTACCCCAAACACGCCTGGCCGGACAACCCTTTGGAGGCCGTTCCGGTTAGGGGATTGAAGAAATAGTTTAACAAATGAGAAAGACAGTCCTCCTAATTCTTCTGACGAGCGCCCTTATGGGCTGCGCTACCGATGTGCCAGGCACCGATGCGTTGCGGGATCAAGCCAATGAGCTTTACAATGCACAGGAATATGATGAGGCACTGAAGACATACCAGAGAGCCCTGTCTATGGCTGAGGGAACTGACCGCCTGCTCCTAAGGCAGGATGTCATCGACTGCTATCAGGTGCTTGGTCGGCAGAACGAAGCCCGCGAATTGCTCCGGGAGCAGATGCATCAGGCGCACAAGGAAGGAAACCGCAAGATGGAAGCAGAGGCCTTGTTCACCCTGGGGATGCAGGTCTACGACACCGGCGACAAAATGGGCGGCTACCTGGCGCTTCCGTCCGCCTGGTCAGGAAAGTGGAAACTGGAAAACGGTATTCTTGACTCATAAATACCCGATAAGTCTTGGAAATTTTAAAGAAAGTACTTATTTTTGCGAAAACTCTACAAAAATGGGGAAGTTGTTAGAATTTCGCGCGAAGAACTTTCGCTCTATAGGAGACAATCAGGTACTGAGTCTTCTCCCGTCCACCAGGCATAGTGAACATCCGGAAAATATCTTGGCGGATGGCAAGTGGTCGGCACTGGGTGCCATTGCCATATATGGGGCCAATAGTGGCGGCAAATCGAACCTGTTGGAGTTTCCCCGTTTGGGCAGCAGCCTGAACAGTATGGGAAAAGACATATGATCATACGCTATGCCCAGAACTAACGCATTGATATTCACCTCTCCGAACTTCCAGTTCGTGCGGTCCATCGTAAGTGTGTATGGAC
>JAGBJY010000008.1 GCA_017934185.1 Bacteroidales bacterium
CGTTGCCATGTCCTCAGGTACAACTCGCTGGCGCGTACGGGGATATCATTCTCTTGCGTTTCCATTGCATTCTCCTTTTGAAAACGCAAAGGTATGCCTGAATTGATAACATGTCAAGACGTGACCGCGGAGACGCTTACGCATTATGACTGTTAAAGACAAACAAACGTACAGCGCCCCGGAAGTGGCGGTGCTGGAGATGACGTCTGAAGGCGTTATCTGCTCATCTGTAACCCCCAGCTCGGTTACATTGGACGAAGAAAACTGGTAGAAAAGGAGGAAATGACCATGAAACACACAATGAAACTATTTGCGCTTTGCGCAGCCGTCCTTGCTTTTAGCGCTGCTCTGACCTCTTGCCAGAAAGAGAAAGCCACTCCTGAAGCACCTGAGGTGCACGTTTTCCATGTAGAGCTGGACGCCACCGTGGCCGATACCAAAGCCACATATGCCACGGCTTCAAGGGAGATCACCTTCGAGTCCGGTGACGCTCTGTATGTTGCGCTTACCCAGCCCACTTCTGCCGCTTGGTCCGCTGCAACGGGTACTCTTACCTATAATGGCGCTTCGTTCGAGGGTGATATCACTTATACCGGAGAATATAGCGGTTCGGATATCATTACCGATGCCAGGGACCTCACCGCTACGTTCCTTCCCAAAGACTATAACACTGTAGGTTATCTTTCCGCTACGGGTGCAACTACGGCCACCAAGGCATTCTATGCCGGCGCCAAGGATGCCTCTGTCCCTCAGCTGGTGCATCTTACCGCTTCGGTGAGCGACAAAGAGGGCACGGCCAAGAGCCCGCTAACGTTGTCTGCCCAAAATTCGGTGCTCTGCTATTCCATCAACGCCAATAAGCTTTCTGCAGGTGCGCATACGGTATCCGTTTCTGACGGAACAACCACCATCAGCGGCAGCGTTACCGCCGTGGCCGATGCCGCCACCACATTCGCGGTTGCCTTCCCGGCCAATGCCACCGAAAAGGACTATACCCTCAGTATTTCCGGCTATAACAATGTCGTAAAGAGCGGTAAAACGCTCACGGCCGGCCATGTGGTGAATATTACCACCGATGTGACCGAGGACGCCAACGCCCCGCTTCCCGGTGTGTTCACGGTGCAGGCAAGCCCCTCTACGGTTAAGGTGAAATTTGCAAAAGGGAACCTGCAACTGACAGCAGCCAATACTTGGCAGTTTGCGGCCAACCAATGGGATTACTTCGGAGATTCTCAGTCAGATAATCACCGTGATCTCTTCGGCTGGGGAGCAGCAAATCCGAACAACACAAGTACAACCAACTCTGAGTACACATGGAGTGAGTGGGGCGAGAACACCAACGTTGTTGCTGCTCTCGGTTCCGGTTGGCGTACGCTTACTTCTGCTGAGTGGACATACCTTCTGAATACGCGTGAGGGCAACTGTTATTGCAAGGCTACGGTGAACAGCAAGACGGGCATGGTTATTTTTCCGGACAGCTATTCTCATCCGACGGGTGTTACTGCCGTGGCAAGTGCCAATACTGCTAACGCTGCATTTACCACCAATACCTGGTCAGGTGAAGACTGGAGCAAGATGGAGACGGCCGGTGCTGTATTCCTGCCTGCGGCAGGTTTCCGCAATGGCTCGTTGGTGAAATATGTGGGCTCCAGCGGCTTCTACTGGTCAAGTACGCCTAATGGTTCCGATTTCGCCTACCCCCTGGACTTCAACGCAAGCAATGTGTTTCTCGCCGGCGGCAGCAGTCGGTTCCTCGGGCGCTCCGTCCGTCTGGTCCAGAATCAGTAATCGCGCATAGCGCGTTGGGATGTGGGAGCCCCGCCAGCCGCCGGGCGGCAAACGGGGCTTCCCTTTTAAACGGCGCGCCGGGCGCGCCGTGAATTTTTTAGCGCAAATCCAATGGCCTCATATCAGCACATTCTGGAAATTGAGGACGTCAACGAGAATAAGATATATCTGTACAGGGCAGGTAAATTCCTGAAAGCCTACAACCAGTCAGCCTGTCTTTTCCACACTTACATCCAGTCTTTCAAGCTAAGTTGCCGGATTGTACAGAAGATTAACCGCAGGGTTGTTTCGCTCGGTTTTCCGGAAGATGCCCTGAAAAAGTACACCTACAACTATCTTGTTGAGAAGGTGGATGAGGAGTGTCTGCGAGTACATCTTGGCAAGCGGGTGGATGAGACGTCTTTTGACCAGTGGATGGAGATGGCCTTCATTGAGGCCAGCGTGGCGCCGCAGTATACGCCGTCCACCTCAATGATAGAGCATCAGCCGGTATATAAAACGGCGTATGACCTGCTCACCCAGATTTACCAGAGTGCAGACGGTCTGTCAAAGAATGTCAGGAATCCGCTTGGACTTCGTGCCAAGGAACTCTCTTATGAGATTGCTTATGGCATCCGTATTCTGTACGAAGTCCCTGACCGCTCCTCGCACGTGGAGCATTTGCAGAATCAGTGCAGGGAACTCATGTTTGCCTTGCAACTGATGACAGACCTGAAGGGCGGTATGTCCAAAAATGCGTTTGCGCTTTCATCAGAAAGGATAGTTTCCGTGAGCAGCCAGCTAGAGGGGCTCCGCCGAAAGGCTACGGCTGATAAAGGTAAGCGGAGCACAAAATTGATTCAGCAGCCCACTGCCTCCCTTTGGGAACAGTCAGTGGAAGATGATCTGCCGGAGGATTGATGCTCTCTTCTCCTGTATTTCCTTCCATTTATGCATTGCGGCTGCTCCAAGCGCCTGCCTGCGGCAGGTTCCCGCAGTGGCACGTCGGTGTACACTGTGGGCTCCGTCGGCGACTACTGGTCAAGTACGCCTGGTGGTTCCATTTTCGCCTACTACCTGTACTTCAGCGCGAGCAGTGTGAATCCCGCCAACAACAACAATCGGTACAACGGGCGCTCCGTCCGTCTGGTCCAGCATCCATTTCCCGAAGAGGAGCTGCTTACGGAACTTTTCCTTTCTTATTACTCGGCCCGCTCCAACAAGCGCAATACCTGTTCCCAGATAAGGTTTGAACGGGATTTGTCCCGGAACCTGATTGAGTTATGGGAAGACATTGCCTCGTTCCGCTATCAGGTGGGCCGCAGCATGTGTTTCATTATCAACCGGCCCGTAAAGCGGGAAGTTTTTGCGGCCAGTTTCCGCGACCGGATTGTGCACCACCTGCTATACCGTTACCTGATGCCCATCTTTGAACCGACGTTCATTTACGACTCATATTCTTGCCGGGTAGGGAAGGGCACCCTTTTTGGGATAAACCGGCTGGAACACCACATCCGCAGCGTTTCCAGGAACTATACGCAGCCCTGCTACGTTCTCAAGCTGGATATTCTGGGTTATTTCATGAGCATGGACCGCACCATTCTTTACAAGATGGTCATGGACACCCTGCGGCGAAAAGGAAGGACGGAGGACGTCCTTTTCCCCTACGTTGCCAATCTTCTCCCCAAGGTTATTTTCAATGATCCTACCCACAATTGTTATGTAAAGGGGAAGCGTAGCGACTGGGTGGGCCTTCCCCCTTCCAAAAGCCTGTTCCATGCGGCTCCGGGCTGTGGGCTGCCCATCGGCAATCTTACCTCCCAACTGCTGAGCAACATTTACCTGAACGGGCTGGACCAGTTTGTGAAGCGGGACCTTCAATGCTGTCATTATGGGCGTTATGTGGACGATTTTTATTTGGTGGATTCGTCCCCTGAATTCCTGCTTTCATGTATTAACCCCATCCGGGATTTTTTGGCTTCGACGCTGCACCTTACCCTGCATCCCCGGAAACTGTATTTGCAAGAGCAGTCCAAGGGTGTTCCGTTTCTTGGATGTGTGCTGCGAGGCGGAAGACGCTCTTTGAGCCGCAGGGCCGCCCGCCTTATGCGTGAGCGCCTGCTGGAGGTTCTTACCTTTGAACAGAATCCCTTCCAAATCCGGGCAGTCCTGAATTCCTACCGCGGCCATGTCAAGACCGCGCTTGCTTAAAATCCAAGCCTTGGTGAAGCGGCGTAGGTGGCAATGACGGGATAATGGTCGGAGTACTTGACATGCGGGATGGTGTAGCTGACCGCTTCAAGTTCAGGTGGATAAAGGATGTAGTCGATGCGAAGCAGGGGCCAGAGGCTGCGGTAGGTGGCGCCAAAGCCCTTGCCGGCTTTTACAAAGCTGTCCCTCCGGCCGCGCAGCAGGCGCATGTAGGTGTAGGACAGCGGGGTGTCGTTGAAATCTCCCACCACCATCGACTGAACCGGTGCGTTGTCTACCCCCTGCATCACCTCCGCCACCTGTTTGGGGCGTTCGGTGATGGAGCGGCGCATCTTGCGCTCGGTCTCTTCCACGGCGCCGTCCTTTTTCACCAGGCCGGATAGGGAAATGTTGTAACTCTCGAAGTGGCAGTTATAGAGCCGGAAAGCACCGCTGTCCAACTGTACATCTGTCCACAGGGCCAGGTTGGTGGAATGCTCGAAGTTGATTTTCCCCTTGTCCGCGACGGGTTTTCGCGACAGGGTTAAGTTGCCAAACGCCCCACGGGTGCCGGAGAAGACATAATACTCGGCCTTGTAGCCCGGAAAATGGCTTTTGAGCCAGTTGTCCAGAGACACGTTGGCGGGCAGGAAGAACTCCTGCAGGCAAATGAGGTCTGCATCCTGGGCCCGCAACCAGCGGCTCACTGAATCGGCCAGCGCCAGGCGGTCTGCCCCTTCCGGCCCGTGTGCAAACAGCCCTACATTGTAGGAAACCACCTTCAGCGAGCCCTCCTGCTCCGGCGCAGAACGCCGGAACTGGACGTATCGGCCAAAGAAAAAGACGGAGGGCAGCAGCACGGCAAACAACAGCCCCCGCATGTGCGAGCGGCGGAAAAGGGCCCATAGGAAGAGGATGAACGTAAGGGGCAGCACCACCGGATACAGCAGGCCGAAGAGCGTGAAGAACCACGCCTTGGCAGGGTCTACAATTACCGATAAGTAACTGAGTACCAGTAGCCCTGAGGCTACCAGTGACACCGTCCCGAAAGACAGGTGACTAAGCCAATGCCGCTTCTTGCGCTCTGCCATTGCCTAATAAAGTTGCCGGGTTTTGCGCCAGTAACGGATGAGGAGCCAGCCAAAGAGCGCACCGCCCAGGTGGGCAAAATGCGCCACGCCCATCTGCGTGCCGGTGATGCCGGTTACCAGTTCGATGCCGATGAAGATAATCACCCACCATTTGGCGTCCAGGGTAATGGGCGGGAAAAGGAGGGTGAGTCGGGCCTGTGGATACAGCATGGCAAAGGCCACCAGTACGCCGTAAACGGCACCGGAGGCACCCAGGACACCGGGAATGCTGTTGTAGATGGCCTGCGGATCCACTCCGGGATACTGTTTGAGCAGGGCCTGCACCTGGAGAAACTCCACGCCGGTATGCAGCAGCGCGGCGCCAAAGCCGGTAATGAGGTAAAACCAGATGAACTTCTTGGTGCCCAGCGCCCTTTCCACCACCATGCCGAACATCACCAGGGTGTACATGTTGAAGAAAATGTGCAGGAAACCGTCGTGCATGAACATGTGCGTGAGGGGCTGCCACCAGCGGAAGTCCGTTGCCAGGGGGAAAGCCATGGCGAAGGTGTCCTTCATGAAGGCGGGATTGATGAGGGTAGCCACGAACATGATCACGTTCACGTACAGGAGGTTACGGGTGACTACCGGGATATTTTGCAGGGGAGATGCCATTAGAATCGTTTTTCAAGTTCATCGGCCGGAACGATAGAAATAATCCTTCGGCCGGCAGCGGTAAATTCGGGATTTTCACACTGGAGGAGGCTGTCTACCAGGCGCTGTGCCTCCAGCGGGGAGCTGAGTTTTTTTCCGGCCGATGCCCCCAGGACGGCAAACTTCTGCGCCAGGGATTCCTCCAGTACGCCCGGGAGGGAGGAAGGGTCGTCCCTCAGGATAAGGAGAAGGTCTTCCACCAGGGGCCGGGCCTGTCCGGGCTGGGCGCTGTAACCCTCCGGGACGCCGTTCACCACCACGGTGTCGGTGCCGAAGGGAGCAATGTCAAAGCCCAGTTTGCGGAGGATTTCGGCGTGCTCGTCAAAGAGGAGGCGGTCTTCCGTTCCAACGCTGACCTGCTCAGGGAAAAGCGCTTGCTGGGAAACATGGGCGCTGCCGGTAAGGGCTTTCAGGAAGCGGTCGTGGAAGATGCGCTCCTGGGCGCGGCGCACGTGCACAATCATAAGGCCGGAAGCACTCTGGGTAAGGATGTACTTGCCCTGTACCACCAGAATCTGGGAGGTGGGCATGGTGCGGTCTTCAAAGAGGGCGCCGTAGTTGGGGCTCTTGTCTATGTAGCGGGACGTGTGGAGATCCCCGATCGGGTCGGGGGTGACGGTAAACGGGTCATAGTTCCAGTCCACCCCCACCGTGGGCGTTGAGGAGGGCCGATATTCCTCGAAGCGCGTCCCAATCACGGGGATGTCCCTGGCCTCCGGGTTGTCAAACTCGATGGAGCCGGCGTCACCGCTGCGGCCCATGGCCTCCTTCACGGCGGCGAAAATACTCTGGAACAGGAGCTGGTCTTCTTCGAATTTGATTTCGGCCTTGGTGGGATGGATATTCACATCCACGGCGGCAGGGTCCACCTCCAGGTAAATGAAATAGGAGGGGGTGCTGCCTTCGGGGATGAGGTTTTCGTAGCCTTTCATCACCGCTTTGTGCAGGTAGGGGCTGCGGAAATAGCGGCCGTTCACAAAGAAAAACTGCTTGCCCTGGAGTTTCCGGGCGCTTTCCGGCTTGCCCACATAGCCGCGAAGGCGGGCAATGGTGGTATCGGCCTCAAGGTCAATGATATCTCCCACCACAGCAGGGCCCAGCAGGTCCTGGATGCGGAATTTGAAGGATTTGGCGGGCTTTACCACATGCACCTCGCGGCCGTTGTGCGTGAGGCTGAAGGCAATGTCCGGCCGGGTAAGGGCCACCCTTTGGAACTCTTCCACGATGTGCCGAAGCTCCACGTTGTCGCTTTTGAGGAACTTCCGTCGGGCGGGGATGTTGTAGAAAAGGTTCCGCACGCTGATGTTGGTGCCCACCGGGCAGGAAACCTCGCGCGTGCCTTTGTTCTCGGAGGCGGCCATGGACACTTCCACACCGGCCTCCTCCGAGGCTGTGCGGGTGCGCAGCGTGACTTCGGCCACGGCGGCAATGGAGGCCAGGGCCTCTCCGCGGAAGCCGAAGGTAAGGATGTGGTGCAGGTCTTCGGCCGATGAAAGCTTGGAGGTGGCGTGGCGCTCAAAGGAGAGGACGGCGTCGTCGGGCGTCATGCCGCTCCCGTTGTCAATGACCTGGATAAGCGTGCGTCCGGCGTCGCTTACCACTACTTTTATGTCGCTGGCCCCCGCATCTACTGCGTTTTCCATGAGTTCTTTCACCACGGAGGCAGGTCTTTGCACCACTTCCCCCGCGGCAATCATGTCCGCAATATTTTTAGGCAAAATTTTCAGTTCCATAATCCGTCATGCCCGGCCTGACCGGGCATCTTACAGCAGTTCAAAGAATTTGGCCATGTAAATGAGCACCGCCACTATCAGCAGGAGGGTGACCAGGGTAATGACGGTATGCACGGTGGTCATGGACGAACGGGTTTTTTGGTAATTGCCGTTACGGAATGCGCCCCTGAGGCTGCTGCCGGGCACATAGTTGCCCTCCTCCCGGGCTTTTTCGTTGGTCCCGTCCACATCGCCGAACATGGCCTTGCGCTTCTCCTCCTCAGGGTCGTAGTAGCGGGGCTTGTAATTGAATACGCGGTGTTCCTGGTTGCCGAACAATCCGAAATTAAACAAACTGGCCATAATGCAAATCCTTTAACTCGCAAATATACGAAAAAAGCCGCAAACCGTGAGGGGGCTGCGGCATTTGTTATAGGTTCAGCTTGATTATTCTCCCAGGCCTTTCTTGACGGCGGCGCTCAGCTCATCGTAGAGGGCGTCGGTTTTCTCCAGGAGTTCCTTGCGGATGCTGGTGAAGTTTACCTTAGGTTTTTCGGCACCGGCGCTCTTCACCACCTTGTCGCGAAGGTCGTTGTAAAGGTCTACGGCCTTGTCAATGAGGTCTGCAATCTCATCGGCGTTCTTGCCGGGATTCACGTTGAGGAAGAGGGTGCAGTCGTCTACAAAAGCACCGATGACATACTGAATGTCCTTTTTTACGTCACGAAGATTCATATCGTTCAATTTTTTACGCTGCAAAGATAGCAATTTTCTTTGAAAACACGCGCTAATAGCGGCTCTTTGTCGCGCTTCAGAATTTCCAGCGGAGGCCCAGGATGATGAGTCGGCGGTTGTTGCGCTCCCGGTCTATCCAGTACTCCTTGTGGTCTTCAGACTCGAAGGAAGTTTCACGCGGCATGTCCAGAAGGTCTTTTCCCTGCAGGTAAACAGAGATTTTCTTGAAGTCTTTCTGGACAAAGGCATTGAGCTCGCAGTACTCTTTGAAGATGGTGAAGAAGGTAGCCACCTTGCTCTGGTATTTGGTATCGAACCCTGCAGTCCATCCCTTCCCCAGACGGGCGGAAACGTCGCTCTTTAGCTTCCAGTCGTGGGAGGTCTTTTGCGCATTGTCCTTTTTGGCCGTGCGGAGGGTCTGGTTGTAAGTAACTTCCACATGGGCCGACAGCACTTTTCCCTCCCAGCCCAATTGCTGCGAAAGGCCCATGGCGTGGCTGTCGGAGGAGTTTAACCAGCGGAATACCTTGTACATGCGCCCGTCGATATCCTCGTTGGACCAGGTCTGGTCTATCTCGTTGATGACGCTCTTGTAAGAGATGCCCGATTTGGCAGAGAAATGTTTCCCCTTGAAAGCATATTCCAGCGTAAACTGCGTGGTTTGGGGAGAGAGGAGCTGCTCGTTTCCCCGGTACAGCTGGTCCAGGTAACCGGCAGTGCGGTCGTACCAGCAGACTTTCAGATAATCCGGATGCTTTACGCTCATCTGGTGCACAAGGCTCAGGGAGTGCTCTGGATGAATAATCCACTTGACGTTGGCTTTTCCCACCGGATACACCCCCTTAATCTGGAAGGGCTGCGTGTGCGAGGCATCGTTCAGGCGCCGGCCGTAGACCTGCATGGCATACTCGGCATTGGCTTCCACCGGCCCCCAGTTGGCGCTGGCCTGCACGTATTGTTCTTCCTGGATGCTCAAATAATCGAAACTTTCCCGAAGCCGGAGGGAATCCTGCCACTGGCCGCCTTCCTGAGTGCCATCGGGGATGAAGGTGGCGCCGCTGTTCTGGTCCAGCAGCTGTTTGTACGCTATGCGCATGCCCGGGGTTACCGTCAATTTGGTATCGGCGTCTACCAAACGGTTTTGCAGGCGGATGTCTCCGTCGGCGCTAAGGTCCACGTTTCCGGGAGTAATCCGGTACATCCACGCATAACCGGCCAGTTTGTTGTCCTGATCCTTGATGGCCGTGCCCTTCCCTTTGTCATTATCCGATTTGAAGACTATCCAGGTGTTCAGTTTCTGGCTGCCTACGGCCTGTAAGGAAACGGAGCTTTGCAGGATGTGCTTCCCGCCGTCAAAGTCCCGGAAGGTTTTCATGCCGGCCTGTAACTTATGCTCGTCCATGAGAGGCATCTCGTAATAATACGAATACTTCTCCAGGCTTCCCTCTTCGGAATAATTGAGGCTATAGTTTTCGGCGCGGTCGTTTTTGTACTGGTACAGCAGCCAGGCCGAATAGTTCCGGAAGGAGGCCGGGCGCCAGGAAAAGTCTTGCCGGATATTGACGGAAAGGGGCTGTGTGGTGGAGGATTTGTGCACCAGTGCAGCCTTTTCGTTTTTGTAGGAAAGGCGCGTGTTGTCCTTGGTCTTGGGCTCCCATTTGGCATTGATGGTGGTGCCGGTGGAGAACTTATCCGTTTTGTAATTGAGCTTGAAGTTGCCCTGGGTAAGCACATGGGGCTGGGGATTGGTATCGGAGACAAGGTCTCCGTTCATGATGCCCAGGCCGGCCGATACATCTACGCTGCCGGACCACTGCGCCCGAAGTATGGCGGGGCAGAGCAGGAGCAGGAAAGCCAGTATAAGAGTCTTGAATTTTATCATCCGGAGTACTTATTTGAACAACGCCCTTACCAAAGCGGGGATATCGGCCATTTTTACCACGTCTATGCCCTGCGGCTTTTGGTCAAAATGCGTATAGGAACTTACGAAAATGCGTTTGAAGCCCACGCGGGCGGCTTCTGTGGCGCGGCGGGCGGCTTGGGACACGGGGCGGATTTCCCCGCTCAGGCCCACTTCGCCGGCAAAGCACACGTCCGAGGGGATGGGATAGTCGAAGTTGGAGGACAGGACGGCACAGATGACGGCAAGGTCGCAGGCGGGGTCTGTAATCCTGAGGCCGCCGGCCATGTTCAGGAACACGTCTTTCTGCCCCAGTTTGAAGCCCGCACGCCGCTCCAGTACGGCCAGCAGCATGTTCAGCCGCCTTACGTCAAAGCCGGTAGCGCTGCGCTGCGCCGTTCCGTACACGGCCGATGACACCAGGGCCTGCACCTCAAAGAGGAAAGGCCGGTTGCCGTCCAGCATGGCGCTGATGGCGGTGCCGCTGAGGCCTTCCTCGTGCATGGGGATGAGCATCTCCGAAGGATTGGCCACTTCCCGGAGGCCGGCGCCAGTCATCTCAAACACCGCCAGCTCCGAAGTGCTTCCAAAGCGGTTCTTGATGCTGCGAAGCACCCTGTATGCCCCGCGGTTCTCCCCCTCAAACTGAAGGACCACGTCCACAATATGCTCCAAAATCTTTGGCCCGGCAATGGTGCCTTCCTTGGTAATATGGCCGATAAGCACAACCGGAATACCGCTGGATTTGGCAAAGCGCAGCAGCTGGGCCGCCACTTCCTTGATCTGGCTCACGCTCCCGGCCGTGGAATCCACCTGCTGGCAGTACATGGTCTGGACAGAGTCCACAATCATCAGGTCCGGGGCCACTTCCTCGGCCTCCTTCAGGATTTGTCCCATGTCTGTTTCGCTGAAAATGAGGCAGTTGGATGCATCTCCGCCCAGGCGGTCGGCCCGCATTTTCACCTGCTTCACGCTTTCTTCACCGGTGACGTAGAGGGTTTTCAGTTGAGGCCGATGGAGGGGCAATTGCAGCGAAAGGGTGCTCTTGCCGATGCCGGGCTCTCCGCCCATCAGCACCAGCGAGCCCTTCACGATGCCGCCGCCAAGGAGCCTGTCCACCTCGGCCGATCCCAGCGACACGCGGTCTTCCTGGGTGGTGGAAACGTCCTTGAGGGGCATCGGCTTGCGGGAACCGCCGGGCACGGAGACCGCTCCGGCCTTGCCGGTCACCACCTCCTGCTCCACCATGGTGTTCCACTCGCCGCAGGAAGGGCATCGGCCCATCCATTTTGAATATTCATTGCCGCAGTGGGAACAGAACCACACGGATTTGTTTTTTTTCAGCGCACTTGCCATACCTTTCATTTTCAACCTGCAAACTTACAAAAAATTCCCGGAATGGAGAAGCATGCAAGAACGCGTACCTTAGAAGCTGAAAACGTAGCTGAGTCCCGGGCAGAGGAAGGTGTATTTATTGTACGCGGCGCTGAAAAGGCGGGTGCCTTCGGCGTTGGTGTCTATCTCATACTCCGAGCAGAAGTCTACCAGCAGGTACGGCGTGAGGCTGTGGTGCTTGTTGAACTTGATTTCGCCGCTGAAATTCAGGCGCAGGCGATCCAGGTCGGCCGTTCCGTAGCCGGCGGGCGTGTACTCATAGTAGGTTTTCCCGGAATTGGTGATGCCGGTGGCGCCAAGCGTGCCCAGAGTGGGGTTGTTCAGCGCTACGCGAAGCTCTGCGCTCACCCCCGGCTCAAAGTGATTCCAGCCTTTGTACTTGAGCCCCAGTTTGCTTTTCAGGGCCAGCTGATTGGGCGTGGTCTGGTACACGTTGAACTCGCCGGTGCGGTGTGTAAGCTGCAATTTTTCCTTTAGGGAGAACTGGAAATTCCCGGCGGGAAGATAGCCGGTGGCTTCCACGAAAGCGCGGTGGCGCGGAGCCTTGAAAGCCTGGGCCGATGCCGAGTAGGAGTTGATGAGCGTATACCCAAGCCCCAGTTTTACGTACTTGGACGGCTTGTAAGTGAGCCCCAGCGTGGTACGGAGGCTGGAAAGGGAGGTGAAATTGTTCTCAACACGCACCTCTTCTTCGGCCGTCAGATGCAGCCCTTTCGCTATTTTGTACTCCACGCCCAGGGAGGAGTAAACGCCGGTTTCCACCGTTTGGGCACCGGCCGCGAAAGGCAGCACGGCGGCGAGGCAAAGAAATAACAGTCTCGTCTTCATTATTCTACATAGTCTTTGGCCCGGGTGAGGGTGTTCACGGAATTGCTTTCCCCCTTGGGCAGGTTATAGTACACTTTGATAAAGGCGGCGTCTTTCAGGAAATCCACATGGCCAATCTCCACGTTCTCCACCTTGACGCCCAGGCGTTTTTCCAGGTCGGCCATCAGTTCGGCCCTGCGCTCCGGGACAATGAGCTCAATGCGGTCGTACAGCACCAGTTTGGTGGTTACGTGCTTCACCAAGTCGCTTTCCAGTACCCAGATGAGCACCACGATAAGCAGGTTCACCAGGGCCATCACCGCCACACTGCCCCAGCTGAGGGTATAGTGCGGGGCCGTACTCACCTCTACCAGGTGATAGACCGGGGCCAGGCCGTTGACGGCCGCCAGGGCAATAATCACAAAGAGGTAGGTCATCTCCCGGATGGGCACCGTCTCCGTGCGGTAACGGATGACCCCGAAGATGGCGAAAAGGCCCAGGGTAAGGCCCACGCCCACCTCCACATTGCCCATGATGTACAGCAGAATAAGCATGGCCGATGAGAAAATCATGAACGTGAAATAGTAGTCACGCCGGCGGCTTTTGCGGTAATAGAAGAAATGGACCAGAATCCAGCAAACCAGCAGGTTAAGGGCAAAGCGGATGCCCAGTTCGGCCACTCTCTGGCCCACCGTCATCATGGCGTCGGTGATGGTCTGGACATCCAGGAGCATGTCGTCGCTGATGTCCGCGTTTCCGAAATTGGCCAGGTCTTCCTGGATAAAGCGTTGAAGGAAGGATATCATAAAATGTCAATTTTTTTGCCGATGGTTTTCTCGATCGTATGGATTTTCATTTTGAAGCGGCCGGGCCAGGCTGACGGGTCGGTGAGGGAAAGGGCCACGCAGTACTTGCTAACGCGGGCCGGTTTCACCCGGTGCCGGAGCAGAATGCCTTTCATCTGGGAGGCGGCGCGTCCGTCCTGCTTCAGCTCGATAATCACCGTATCCTCAAGGCTGCAACTGTGCTGGGTGCGGAAATTCCGGAAACGCAGCTGCGTGTCTATGGTAAGCCGCTCCGTGAGGGCAGGATTCACCAGCGTAATGCGGTGGAAAGCGGTTTCCAGCACCGGGGATATGTCGCCCACCCGGAACCAGGAGTGCTTGGCAAGGTAGGCGCAGGCCTCAGGATTGCCGGCAAACTCCATCAGTTCACAGGGCTCTATGCCGATGCGCTTCTTGCTGGTGCGCCCCTTGTTGTTTTTCCGCTTGATTTCCAGAAAGGCCTGCCCTGATTCCAAATAGGCACGGGTGCGGACTTTCTGGCGCACCAGGCGCTTGTTGCGGTGGTCGTAGAACATCTTTAGCTCCGGCGTGTCGTAATACACGGAGTTATAGGCGTTAATGCGCTTCCCTTCCACCGAGAGCACCCGGTAGCCGGCAGCGGCGGCATCGGCCAAAACCCGCAGGAGCGTGGCCTCCTCCGTCAGGTACTTGGAGTCTATCCGGTTCATCAGCTTGATAGCGTCCATCTCTTCAAGCGTAATGGGCCGGAGGGCCTCCAAGGCCTTCTGGAAGAACCGGTGTTCACTCGCCATCTTGTGCCAGATATTCGTAATGCTTTACACTGATCAGTTTCCCCTTGGCGTTGTAGGTGTACTGCACCTTCTTGCGCCCGAACTCATTGAATTCGAACTTTTTGAAGGTTTGGAGCCGATTGCGCTCGTCGTACACCAGCTCGCGGGAGACTTTCCCGTCCGGGCCGTACTCGAAGCGTTTGCGCCACTTCTGGCCGCTGGAAGAGTACTCCACCTCGTCAATCTTTTTCCCGTCCGAATTAAACGTGGTCACATGGTCCAGGACTTTGTTGCCGCCTTTGGGGTCGGTGTTCCACTCCTTGATAACCAGGTTCTTCTTGTTGATTTTGGGCTGCTCCTGGGCCCCTGCTGCCAGAGGGAACAGCAGCAGGGCCGAAGCAATGAGTATAAGGATCCGTTTCATAATGCTAGCAAAGATAGGAATAATTGCAGAAATCTCTAAGGCCGGCCGCCGCCACCACCGGGCCGTCCTCCGCCACCTCCGCCGGGGCCGCCCATGCCGCCCTGGCTGGTGTAAGTACTTAAAGATACGGCGTTTCCGCCGCTGTAGGAGCCGTCAAATACGGCCATGCCGTTAAAGGCGCCGGTCCCGCCGGAAGGGGTGGTTCCGGAGTACAGGCCGGGCTGCGAGGGGGCCGATACCACCAGGCCGTTGCCGCCGGAAGAAGGCGTTTTGAAGGAATATACTTTGTTGCCTACGCTCATGCTGTACCAGGTGCCCTTGTTCCAGGAAGTGCTCTGGTAGCAACTCTGGCTAAGGACAGCGCCGTTTTCCAGTCCGCCGATGGCAAAGAGCACGCCGCCGTTAACATACAGTTTGTAACCGCCTTCGGTATTGGCATCCACGGCCACTTCCGGGCTGCCGGCGCCGATGGCATACACCACACCGCCCTCAATGTAAAGGTTGCCGTTGGCATCCAGGCCGTCGTTGCCGGTGGAGTAGGCGCACACGCTGCCGCCGGTAATGGCCATCATGGCGGCGGAGTTGATGGCATCGTCCTTGGACTGGGCGTAAACCGTGCCGCCGGTGATTTCTATCTTGCCCTTGGATTCAATGGCCTCGTGGTTGGCGGCCTTGGAAGAGACGGAACCGGCCGAGATATAGATGTTTCCGTCAAACTTGATGCCCTTGGCGCTCTTGGAATTGTCGGAGGAAGATCTGCCGTAATTGCTGCCCGTAACGCTTACATCCACGGTGCCGCCCTGGAAATAGCCGGGACCGTCGCCGCTGATGCCCTTGCCGCCCTGTCCGGTGTTGGTGATGGTGAGGGAGCCGGCGTTCATCACAAAGAGCTGGTCGGCCTTTACGCCGGCGGAAGACTTGTACTCCTTGTCATCATCGTCGTAGGCTACCCCGCCGGTGACATTAATGGTGGTGACGCCGCCGTTGAAGAGCACCAGGCTGTCGGAGGCAACGCCCTTTTTCATGTGGGCCGATGCCTGCGCCGTGAGGGCTCCGCCGTTGATGATCACGGCATCTTTGCCGCGGAGGGCATGGCCGGCGCTGGAGCTCACGTTGATGGTGGGAGCGTCCACGATGCGCACATAGTCGTCGGAGGTAATGCCGCTCTTGCCCTTGGCCGTTACGTTCAGGGTACCGCTGCCGCTGAAGATGAGCTGGCCTTCAGAGAAGAAGGCGGCTTTTTCATCTTCATCGGCCGGGGTTTCTGTGTAGGAACTGCCGTCGGCGAGGGTGCTGGTGCCGTTTACAATCACAAAACAGCGCTTGTGGCCCTGGTTGTTGATGGCGGCTCCGTTAGGGTTGGTAATGGAGACGCTGTTCAGGACAATGGCCTGTTTGTTGTCGGAGTACACTTTGAAGTAACCGTTGGAAGTGCTTCCCGACAGTTCATACTTCACCTTTTCCTTGGTGGAAGTGTTGTTGGCAATCACTTTGTTGCCGTTTACCGTCACAATGGCCTTGTCGTCACCCGTGACGGTGGCGCTGCCGCTTTCAGAAAATACGATGGAGATGGTGCGGACAAATTGGGTATTGTCCACCATGTCCTCTTCATCTTCGTAAATTTCGGCCGTAGTACTGCCGGTAACACCCGATGTGCTGCCGGCGCCATTATTGGCCGTATTGTCCCCGCTGTTGTTCCAGGGGTTGTCTTTTGCGCATCCTGTCCCAATGAGGACAAGGAAGGCCAGAGGAAAAACAAGTTTTTTCATGGCATTCAGGTTTTAGTTACACTACTTTTAAAGGGCGCATTCCAAAAACCCGGCCAAACTGAAAAAAGTGCTAACAATTTTTAAATATCATTGCGCTGGCCCAGACTTCGCAGCCTTCGCAGCGGCCCACAAAACCCAGCTTTTCGGTGGTGGTGGCTTTGACGGAAACGCGGTCCTCGCTAACGCCCAGGATGGGGGCAAGGGTGGAGCGCATGGCTGCGATGTGCGGAGCCAGTTTGGGTTTTTGGAGGGCGATGGTAATGTCCACATTGCCAACGCTGTAGCCTTTTTGGCGGACCAGGTCCACCACCTTTCCCAGCAGCAATTTGCTGTCCACCCCCTTCCACTCGTCGGACGTGTCCGGAAACAGGTGGCCGATGTCTCCAAGGGCCAGGCAGCCCAGCAGGGCATCACAGAGGGCGTGGATGGCAACATCGCCATCCGAGTGGGCTACAAAGCCGTTTTCTGAGGGGATTTGAACGCCGCCCAGCCACATGGGCAGGCCGGGAGCCAGGGCATGAACGTCGTATCCGTTACCAATTCTAATATCCATAGTGGCACAAAGATACGAAAAATCCCGAAGCCGCAAGACTTCGGGATTTTCATCTTCGGGGCTGTTCTTATTTGTTAAGAGCATCCTTGGCAGCCTGAGCGGCGTTGTCGATAGCGTTGGCAGCGGCATCCTTAGCGGCGTCCTTCACCTGGTCGGCAGCGTTCTCAACGGCCTCCTGCAGAGTGGTTTCACCCTCTTTGCAGCATTCCTTGGTTTCACCTTCACACTCTTTGCCTTCGCACTCCTTGCCTTCGCATTCCTCGGTAGCGGCTTCTTCAGCAGCCTCGGCCTTCTTGGAACCATTGCACTGACAGGAAACAGCGGCAATCATCATAGCCACAACAGCGGCAGACATAAATACCCTTAATTCCGCAAAAAGCAAAATTTTTTTGCCTGATGTCGCCTGACGGCGGTCGGTGATGCCCTGTTTTGCTGCCAAATGGGGGGTCTGCCCGGTCAATCAGCCCTCAGTCAGCAGGAATCCGCCCTCGAAGAGGCGAC
>JAGBJY010000009.1 GCA_017934185.1 Bacteroidales bacterium
GCCCTCGGCAGCAGGGTCTCGCTACGCTCGCCCCTACCGGCTGCCGCCGGGAGCGGGTTTTTCCTTCAGCTCCAGCATCAGCTCGTCGGCAAGGTACTCGTCGCTGCGGCAGTGCATGTCGGCCACGCCCTCGCTCATGAGCATATAGGTGTCGGGTGCGTCGGTTCGTTCCTCAGCTCGCGGATCACCTCGTCCACAAGGTAGCGGTCGCTCATGAGGTAGAGGCCGGTGTGCTCGTCGTGCAGGCGCTCGTTGGTGCGCGAGGTATAGAAGATGTCCAGCGCCCGCTCGCCACTGACGTCGAGCCGCTCGGCAAGGAGCGTCACAATGCGCCCTATCTTGTTCCACATCAACAGATCACTCAACATAGGCCTTGACGTTATAACTGTCCGTGAAGCAGAGATACTTGTCCACAATATTCTGCTTTGCGTTACTGCTGTTACTACGTTACTGCGTGCGTTCCTTCCAGCGTTTCCGCTATGCCGCCACAATGCCCTGCTTCTCCTCCCAGATGCGGAGCGCCCCCAGCACATCCTCAGTCACGTGCTCGCGGCTCTGGCTGTGCAGCGCCTCGTAGCCGGGAATTATAAACCCGTGGATGAGCCCCACCCGCTTCATGCGCCGGTACATCTCGCCCGTGCTGCACCCCACCTTCCGGGCTGCGGCCTCAACACACGACGCTGCAAATATCAGTATGTATTGTAGTTTCATAAACTCTATTTTTTATCGTTTTGAGGGAATATTTCGTCCCGTTTGACTATCGTCTTGACTGTGTCGAGCCTGCTCCCGCTCGGGAAAGCTCAAGCCTTCGGTTTGGCTCTCCTCTCGCTCACTCGCAGCCTTCTTCCTCCTTGCAAGGCATAGCTCGTGCGAGCACGGCTCTGCTCTTGCTTCGTTCGTCGGTTGAGGGAATATTGATCCGCTCGGTCGGGTGTTCTCCTTATTTATATATCAGGCCACCCTCGGCCATGTTAAATGTTAATTGTTAAATCGCCCATCATAGGGCCAAGACCCTACGCTATGTTATCTGACCCCTACGGGGTCTTCAGAATCAATTATTTCATCAGTATGTCCACCACGTGCTTCCACTCCTCGCCCGACAAGAGGCTACCGGACGGGCGCAACGCATCCCAATCTCCTAAGGTCAGACCCGAAAGGATGTTTCTGATACGTGAAAAGGAGTATTCGCTCACATTGCCTTCTATCACCTGCGACAGACTGCCGGACAGTGACCGAGGGATACCAAGCATACGCATGGCCAGTGACTTGGGATCGTCCACGCCATAATAGACATACGAGGGAATATAGGAATCCCTCAAGTCATCTTCGCTACCTTTCACAATGCCTTCCAAAGCACTCAAGCCCCATGAGGCTTTGAAACGCATATCGTTCATGTGTTTTACAAATTCCGACACACGCTGCTCAACGGCAGGCATCTGCTGGTAGTACGGGTGTATTGTCGACATACTGTTCAGTTTGTCACCCTTCACCCAGGCTATCAGCATCTCTGCCACCAAGGCAGGATTGAAGGGGGCACTGGTGGAATCGGTGCCCATCTGTGTCTCTTTCAAGGCGGCCACCACACTGATCTTTTCTGCCAGATTCTCCACATGACCACGGTCAAACAGCACATCTGCACGCCAACTGTCCAAGTCGGCGATGGTAGGGCTGTCGGACTTGCTGCGCATGATTTGCAACACAGAAGGCACAGAGAATCCGGTCTTGTCTGCAAACTTCAGGGCTCCACTCTGCTGGCTATAGGTATTCTGAATAGTCAGGTATATCTGACGACACAACTCGATGAACTGTCGCTGACTGGCAGCATCAAGCAGGGTATAGGCCAGCGAGTCTTTGAACAGGTCCTCGATGTCGGCTGCGTAAGCATTGTCGGCCACATTCAGCAGATGCACGAAGTATTGGAACAGGGGCCCGAAGGAGTCGGGATATTGATAGGCAAGCTTGCGTATCGCCCGGTCTTCGCCAAGGGTGGCCAATATTTGTTCACGGTTCACAAACAACTGTGCCAGCACACTGGTCAGTTGTTCAGCACCATGGGCTATCAACTGACGCGCGGTCGTAATGTTCGTATCGCTGTTAAACGGCAGGATTATCTTTCCATAGTCATCTACCATCGTTCGCCCGGCACGTCCTGCTATGTTCCAGAAATCGTTGGCGCTGAGCGTCTTGTTCCGGCCGCGCTGATAGGTATCGAAATAGACAGAAGAGACGGGGAAGTTCACACCTTCGGCAATGGTTGTAGTGGCGAAAACATAGCGGATTTCACCACGGCGTATCAGGTGCTCTATCAGTATCTTCGTCTCGTCCGACAGCCCGGCATGGTGTACGGTCACACCCTGCGACAGCAACCGAGTATAAAGTGTCGGACAACCTATCTCCTCGTCCATATATTTTGTCACCAGACGCACTTCGTCGCTTACCGTGCCACCAGCAGGTGTCCATCCGGCCACAAGGCCGGCAGTGGTGTTGGCGGAATTGCGTCCTCTACAAAGGATAAGCATTGTCCGCTTGTCTGCGCCGTACTTCTTGGTGGCATACTCCAGTATTCTTCTCTTGTCACCGCTTGTACTGAGTGGTATATCGTTGTCGTATTCGCGATGCTGCTCTTCTCTGATTGTTGAGGAGAGTGCTGTCGTAAGCACGTTATACACGGCCTTGTTGCCTTCAAGGTGCAGTCCAAATACAAGCTTCTCCGATGGACGCCAGTCTATCTGGATGGCATGACCGCCTCCTAACCATTCTGTAAGGCTCTCTCCGGCATCGGGCAAGAAAGGCGACAGCAACATAAACTTGGCCTCAGCACGTTCGCGGCGAAGCATCGTAAGCAACAGTTCCAGTCGTGCTCCGCGCTGGCCGTTCTCTATCGTATGGGCCTCGTCTATCACAAAGAGCGAAACGTCCGCTACCGAAGGGTGGTTACGGCGCACCAACAGGTCAAGCTTCTCGGGCGTACAAACCAAGATGTCTATCTGGTCTGACTGCAAGAACTGGTCTTCCGTCGGATCGACTTCTACGGCAGAAGAAGTTCGTTCTACCGATAGGCCAAGGCCGCGCAGGTCGTCACGCAAATCGAAATAGACTTGGTTCATAAGCGCACGCGACGGCACCACATACACAATCTTTGCATCGGGACGCAGCGAACGTGTCACCAATATATTGAACTCTGCCATCAGTGTCTTGCCAGCACTGGTGGGCATCTGTAGTACAATAGCGTTGGCCACGACATCCAGCATCCTACCCGCCAAAGCATCTTGCTGCGAGGGCAGCAGTTCCAAAATGCCACTCTCGGCTTTCATACGGCTCAGCCGCCTGATCTCGCTCTGGAATCCGGTATGCGTCCAGATGGAGTTCTTAACCAGTAGCTGTAAGTCGTTCCAGATAATGCGGAAGAAATCGTTCAAACGCGACTCACGGGGAATGAGTTGCAGTGCCAGGTCCACATGCTGTCGGATAGTAGAGGTGATGCGGCGTTGCTGTTGGCTGTGACCATTAATCAGATAGTCGGCAGTGTCGTACACGGCCTTTGACACATGGTAGATAGCCACCAGCATCAGGGCTTTTCCCTGCTGTTGCTCCAGCGGCAGCGACATGATGGAACTTTCTTCAAACTGAGACTGCTCGCTGCGAAGCTCGTCTATCAGCCGCAGAGCCTCACGGATATCTGCCATGCCGTCCTGCTTGCGGATAAGGAGCAACAGGCTCTTCAGAACCTTGTAAAGCGTCCGCTGTCCCCACTCATCTTCTTCGTAGGGTGCGGCAGCGTCATACGCCTTCAGCACCAGACGCGCCGTGATGGTCTTGTCCAGTTTCAGGGCCAGACTGGCTACGTAGAAATAGTACAGCAGGCTCTCGTCTTTCAGGTCGTAGCCAGCAGTGCTTTCAAAGATATGGCGGGCTGCAGCATCCTGGATGGGATAGCAAGACAGCAACTGATAGCTTTCCTTGGCATAATCCAAATCATCGAGTGGAGACACCAGGGCGGCATTGGACAGCAGAAGTGCGGCACGACACAGCATGCCCCAGTCGTCGGGGGACACACCTTCGCTGGGAGATATCTGACGCTCCCAAGCCAGTCGCTGGCCCTCGCGTAAAAGTGTCGCTATCCGGGGCTCGCCCATCAATATGTCAAGCAACTCCGTTCTCATCGCGTCAGGTCCCTTACTTTCTGGTAAAACAACTCCACGGCTTCGTTAATGGTCTTCTCTGTAAAGGTGAGGATGGCAAAGTCCACTTCGCCAGGGCGGAAATCATCCACATGGCTCTGCATCTTGCCAAAGTCCTTCGTCTTGTCCACACAGGTGGTGTCTCTTACTAGACCGCAACCATAGGTGATCTTCACACGGTCCATCTGGTTGGCACTCATCAGCATCACGATACAGCCCAGAACAGCAAAATTGCCTCCTGTCGGGGTCTTTCTCAACAGGTCGGTCACCCTTTGCAACACAAAGGGCAAGTCGTCGTGGTGCATCTTCTGCGTCTTGTAGATAGAATCAACTGTGTCATTGACGACCTGAGGGGGATTGCGCTTCTCGTCAGACACCTTGGTTTCCGACAACAAAAGCGTATAACTGCCGTCTGACTCTTTCCGGTAGCCTATGGCATCCAGCCCGCGACCGGGCTTATGGGGCAGTTCGCGATAGGTGATATTCTTCAAGGGGATAACATAGCGGTCCCCTTCGGGCAGTTTCTCTTCGAAGTAGTAAGTGGTCAGTAGTTCGCCCAAATCGCTGCGGTAGATGTCGTTCAGAACAGGTGGCCTGTGCCCCGCCTCACGGTCTGGGTCCACATAGCACGAGGTGCTGCGGATGACCTTCATCAGTGACTCGGTGTCAAGGCCGCAGTCCAAAGCTGCAGCCTGTTCCAACACAGAGACAGGCACAGCACTGCGCTGCTGAACATAACGCTCGGCAAACTTGTCGATGAAACGGTCAAAAATCCTGACTTTCAGCTCCTCGAATCTGTCCATATCACACTATATTTATTGCAAATTTACGACTTTTTCCGCACATAGACGGCCCCAGCCGCTATTTTAACAAATTTTATACCTAACTCCGCGGCATCGACCACTCGCCATCTGCTGCCAATTTTAACATTTGCCTACGCCTATCCTACGCCTATGCTACGCCTATGCTACAGCATCCCAGCAATCGTCTCCGGATTTTAACACTTTTAACAAAGTGTAACGGTTACTTTACTTCGTAACGCTCCACTTCCTCGCCATTCAGCGCCCGCACAATGCGCGAGCAGGCTTTGCCGTCACCGAAGTTCTCGCGGCGGTGGCCGGTGATGAGGGCTAGTTTACGAGGCTTAACCGTTCACTCGACCTATGGTCGCTTTGCTCTGCAAAGAACTCCTTCACCAGCGGACACATCTTGATGGCCTCCGGTCGTGTTCCAAACACTAACATTACTTTCTTTGCCATTACTCTTCGGTATATTTCGTTGTTATTATTCTTCGTCCATCGGTAGGGCCAAGACCCTACGCTATGTTATCTGACCCCTATGGGGTCTTTCCCTCGGGCTACCGCCCTCGGCAGCAGGGTCTCGCTACGCTCGCCCCTACCGGCTGCCGCCGGGAGCGGCTACAGCGTAGCCAAGTACTCGCTGAGTTGCTGGACGGTGGCGGGATTGAGGAAGCGGGCATCGTCGGGTGCCACGGTCTTTCGAGGCGCATCGGCAGTCTGCTTCACGGCCTTCAGAAACTCCTGCGCCTGCTCGCCCATGTGCACCAGCTCCAGCTGCACGCCCAGGGCATTGCCCTCTTTCACCATGAGGTAGTAGAACTCGTCCATGAAACTGCGGGTCACGGACTTCACATGCGCGAAATCCACCTGCGCCTCTCGGATTTCCATATTCTTCAGATACTTCGCAAAGTCCCGGGCAGAGGTCCTGGACTTGAGTTCGCTGCCCAGAATAGTTGTTATATCAATCGTCTTCATACGCTATCCTCCTATGTAATCGTATATTGTGAATCCGTCTCTACGGACGGGCATCGTAAAGCATACCAGCGTTCCCGGCATATAGACGGGTTCCGGCAGCTCCGTAAAATCGTTTCTCTCTTTATTCCGTATTAGCAGGCCACGGCCGGACAGGATGACCATCGCGGAGTCCAGTCCGCGGATAACCATGTCGGCAGAGGTAGAAATGCCAAATCCGCGATTCTCGGCACCTGGACGGTTCTTGGTGGAGACACCCGACACTGCGGCATGCAAAGCGGCCTGATCGCTGACGATACCTTCGAACTGACGGTCCAGATAACTGCCAAAGATGGTCTTGCCGCCATCGGCAATGCATACCGTCACGACCTCTTCATCCCACCAGGCGTTAAAGTAGCCCACGAGGGTATCGGCATGCTCGGTGATGTTGTCTATGATCTCATCGCTCACATACTTGAATGCTGCGGCAATGTTTCGCTCAAGTCCCGTCTCCCCAATCACAAAGTCCTCGAGGGCAGAGGTAATGGCATTCCGGACATCCGTCCGCTCGCCAGAGGCGGGGAAGGAGACGACGGGGATCTTGTCCGACCCATGACCTCCCGAAAGCAGCACATTGAATGCAGAGAGCGACATCTCTCCGGACGCAACCTCGGCACGCCCTTTCAGCACAGCACCGGCAATGACTACCAGCGGTGACTCCTCACCCACTGTAGATTCTCCACCAGACACCACCTTCAGTAGTGCCAACAAGTGCTTATTTACATTATCTGTATTCAAGACCATAAAAAATCACTGTTGAAGTGCCGTAGACAAATCCTTGTGCAATCAAATGCTGCCATACGAAAAACAATCGACATCTCCAAAGATTAAACGTTTAACTGCATTTTGGCACTTAACGTATTGTCAGTCAACGTGATTGCCTTGGGACTTTCACGCAATTTTGCAACATTTTCTTTCTATAACTCACTATCCCTCAACGTTTTATCACTTAAACGTTTATTCCTTGGCAAGAAACTTTTTTCACCCTATCTTGCGGGCCTTATGGGAGAGATGTTCTCATACTTCGAAGGCAGTCTGGAAGACTTCCTCGCTCACATAAAGGAGATTAAGGATAATCGCCTTGTCAAAATCCGTCTGGTGCCGGTGGAATCGTTCTGTCATGTCCTGGACAACTTTGCCGTGAATCATATCATCACAAAACACTCGAATGAAAAATTCCGGAAATCGTTACGCACTTTGCTGCTTGCCAGATTCAATCGCCGGGGCTTAGGAGAACGCTTATCACTTATACCAAATGCTATGAGGACATCGAGTACACTTATGTGGAAGAAATCAGGAAAGGCAGGCGCGAACTGGCCGCAGTCACCTATTACAAACGAAAAAGGAAACTCACCGACGCTAAGAGTCCATAGACTCCGCAGATTCCGGATTTGCTTCCTTTTTAAAGAAACTCACCGGCGCAAAGAGTTGAACTCCGCAATTTCCGGATTTGCTTCTACCGCAAAGGTAAGCATTATTCCCGATAATCCAAATAAACCCTTTAAAACTTTATATTATGCTTAAACAAATTTCACTTTCACTCGCAGCCATCGCGCTGCTCGCATCCTGCTCCGTCAAAGAGGAGCGCCTGGATTGTTCCGCCCCCGTCACGGTTAGCGTAAGCGGTTTTAACGTCTCCCAAGAGCCTTTCACCAAGGCTACGTCCGTGGCCTCCTACGACGGAGTCAAACACATCACGCTAGCCTTCTACAACACCAGCGGCACCGAGGTATTTAAGAAAACTCAAAACAAAGAAAGCATGCCAACTGGCGAAACCTTTGGCGAATTCACCACTTCCCTTCCCCTCGGCAACTACACCATGGTAGTGATTGCCAACGGCGGAAGCAACATCCCCACACTATCTGGAGCCACTGAGGCGAGCTACGGCGAAAACGTAGTCGGCGATACCTTTGCCACATCGCAGGCTGTGAACATCAATAGCTTGGACGCGGTTAACCTCACCGCAACCCTGGACCGCATCGTCGCATTCCTTGCCGTCAATTCCACCGACGGACGCATCGAACAGGCCAAAAAGATTCGCATCACCACAACTACGGGCAGCCGCAGTTTCAATCCCACAACCGGCCTCGCCACAGTGAACAGCGGCATCATCGCCAACATCACCCAGCCGGAAGCCGTTGGTACCGTCACCCGTTCCGCTGTCCTCCTTTTCCTCGCCTCCGACGAGCAGTCGGCCGATGTCACCCTCGAAATCCTGGATGCCGACGACCAGGTCCTCGTCCAGAAGACCGTCACGAACGTCCCCCTCAAGCGCAACCGCCGTACCATCCTCTCCGGGGCCCTCTACAGCGCCACCGCCTCTTCCGGTTCCTTTCAGGTAAACAACGAATGGCTGAGCAACTACAACCAGAACTTCTAGTCCCGCTTGAAAATATCCCTCGTGTACACCTTGCCTTGGACATCGTCCAGGGCAGGGTGCTATTGGTATCTCTTTTCCACCACAGCCCAGTCCACGATCTTCCACAATTCCTTCAGCTGGGCGGCGCGGCGGTTCTGGTAATCCAGGTAATAGGCGTGCTCCCAGACGTCGAAGGTGAGGATAGGCCTCAGGCCATGGGCCACGGGGTTATCGGCATTCGCATACTGGCCGATGGTGAGTGTCCCTTCTGCATCTGCCTGCAGCCATACCCAGCCGCTGCCAAAAAGGGCGGTGCCTTTGGCTTCGAACTCGGCCTGGAAGGCTTCGAAGGAGCCCCACTGCTTGACAATCTGCGCCAGGAGATTGCCGGTCGGGGCCGGCAATGACCGATCCGGAGCAAACTGCGAGAAATACATCTCATGGTTCAGGATTTGCCCTGCGTTGTTAAAAATGCCACCGGACGCCTTGCGGATAATCTCCTCCAGGTCAAGTCCCTCAAACTCAGTGCCTGCAATGAGTTTATTCAGGTTGTCCACATACGTCTGGAGATGCTTGCCATGATGGAAAGACAGCGTCTGGTCACTAATAACGGGTGCCAAAGAGGCGTAAGGAAGTTCAATAAGTGTAAACATAGGTTATGCGTATTTGTTAACTGCTTCGTAATATGTATCCAGCGAGCCGATGTCAAAGCGCCCGGCACTCATCGGCCAGGCATGCATGGCGGTGTGCTCCACCATGTAGTGCGCCAGATTGCCGGGGGCGTCCTTGCCGCAACCGTTCTCCACGGAGTGGCGCACCAGGTCCAGGTCCTTTTTCAGGTAAATATAGAACGGCGGAACCGCCCAGTGCGTCTTGGGCACCTCGGGTTTCTCGGCCATTTCCAGCACCTTATTGTTCTCATCCAGCACCACTACACCCGTCCGCTGCAGCTTCTCAATGCTGGGCTGATCGTGACACATGATGCAGCTGGTGCCTTTCTCGTAAGCGAAATCCACAAACTCCTGGAAGCTGAACTCCAGAATATTATCAGCCGCCACTACCAAAAGGTCATCATCAATGCCGAGCTTCTCCATGGCAAAAAGCAAGTCACACACCGCCCCCAGCCTGGTTTCGTTGGTCTCCGTACCGTCATCTACAATGGTTACAGGTTTAGATTCTTCGCTTCGCTCAGAATGACAACGTTCGGCCACCCATTCCTCAAAAATATGCGCAAACTTATGATTGGTGATGATAATGTGCTCATCAATCTCCGGAATGCGGTCGATATCATCCAGCATCCGCCCCAGGATGGTGCTGCTTCCAATCTGCAACAGCGGTTTGGGGAAGTTCTTCGTGAGCTCCCCCAAACGCGTTGCGTAACCGGCTGCTATAACAATTGTTTTCATACAAACCTAGCTCCGTCGTCGCTCTTGCAGAAGTACACCCTAAAGCTGTCCTTGTACTGCGGAAAACGCTCCAGGTACTTCCGGGTTATCTCTTTTTCTATGGACTCCTTCTTGGCAGGATCCACCAGCGCTATGCAAGCCCCCTTGAAACCGGCACCGGAGAATCGGCCTCCGTAAATGCCGTCCGTGGTGAGCATGGCTTCGTAGATGGCGATGAGCTCCGGGCTGCCGCACTCGTAATTGTGAATCGAGCTCTCGCAGGAAGCCTTGCTCAGGCTGCCGAACCACTCCAGATTCCCCGTCTCCCAGGCGGTAATGCCCTCCCGCACACGCTTGTGCTCAGAGTAGAAATGCTCTGCCCGGCGGGCAAAACGGGGCGGCATATTGTCCCGGTTGCGCTTGTACATGCTCTCCGGCACATCGCGAAGGAACGTTTTGTCATGGGTTTTCAGCGGCACATTTTCATATGCCTGCACAATCCAAGCCGCTGTCTTACACTCCGTTACGCGAAGGTTATAGTCAGAAGACATCAAACTTCTTGTGAGCCCGGAGAAGAAAATCCCCAGCTCAAACTCCGGCATATTATCGGCCTTAGGGATGAGCCTGTACTCATTGGATTCGCAGTCCAGCATCAGCAGGTGGTCCTTCTTTCCCAGCGCAATGCACGCCTGGTCCAAAAGACCATTATTCAGGCCGATATACTCCCGCTCCGCCTCACTCGCAATCTTCATCACCTCAAACGGAGCCAGGGTAATGTTGTTGGCCTTGGCAAAGGCCATCACGTAGGCGATAAGCACCGCCGCAGAACTGCTAAGCCCGCCCACCGGCAGGGAACCCTTGATAGTGCCCTCGATGCCCCGGCTCAGCTGGAAACGCTTCTGCAGCGCAAACTTGGCGCCCCGGGCATAGTCGCCCCAGTTTCCCTGCCTGACCAGCGTAGGCATGGCAATATCAAACTCCACATGTCCGGTAAACGTCTGGGAATCAAGGATAACCATACTGTCTTCCCGCACATCGAACCAAAGGTCCACGCCCTTGTCAATGGCAAAGCCCGTCACCAGCCCGTGCTGATGATCCACATGCGCGCCCAACGGGCACACCCGGTATGGACTGAAAATGTGATAATTAGCCATAATACTCTTTATACCACTCAGCGAACTTCCTAAGCCCTTCGCGAAGCGTAATCTTGGGCACAAAGCCAAAGTCACGCTCCAAGGCGCTGGCATCGGCATAGGTTGTGGGCACATCACCGGGCTGCATGGGGACCAGCTCCTTGTGGGCTTCGAAGTCGTAATCGGCCGGGAGCACGCCTGCACGAAGCAGTTCTTCCTGCAGCGTCTGAACAAAGTCCAACAGATTCTCCGGCTGACCGCCGCCGATGTTGTAAACCGCATACGGAGGGATGGGCAGGCCGTCCTCCCCTTTCTTCCGCTCGGGGGCCTTCCCCATTACGCGCACAATGCCCTCCACAATGTCATCCAAGTATGTGAAATCCCGCCGGCAGTTGCCATAGTTGTAAATCTGGATGGTCTTTCCGGCCAGGAGTTTGTTGGTAAAGCCGAAATACGCCATATCCGGACGCCCGGCAGGGCCGTAAACGGTGAAGAACCGAAGACCCGTCGTGGGGATATCGTAGAGCTTTGAGTAGCAATGCGCAAAGAGTTCGTTGCTCTTCTTGGTTGCCGCATACAGCGAAACGGGATTATCCACCCTGTCGTCTGTAGAGAACGGCACCTTTTTGTTGCCGCCATACACACTGGAAGACGAAGCATAAACGAGATGCTCGACTGGATTGTGCCGGCAAGCCTCCAGGATATTGTAGAAGCCAATCATATTGCTCTGGATATACGCATCCGGATTCTCAATGGAATAGCGAACGCCCGCCTGGGCAGCAAGGTTCACAACAATATCAAACTTATTTTCTGCAAACAGCTTGTCAATGAAAGGCTTATCGGCCAGATCTCCTTTGAAGAAACTGTATTCGCTCTTAGATTCTTCGCTGGCGCTCAGAATGACAGAGAGCCGGTACTCCTTGAGGCTGGGGTCATAATAATCGTTCAGGTTGTCAAGCCCCACAATTTTCACAGCCTCGCCCTTAAAACCCTCTCTGAGGAGCCGCAGCACCAGGTTGGAGCCGATAAATCCGGCACTGCCGGTGACCAGGATTGTCTTCATGCTTAGTCGCGTTTGAAAATGTCACGGGTATAAACTTTGCCGGCCACATCGTCCAGCACGGCATCGTAGCGGTTGGCAATAATGGCATCGGCCTGCGCCTTAAACGCCTCAATATCATTCACTACGCGGCTGCCAAAGAACGTGGTACCCTCTTCCAGCGTGGGCTCGTAGATAATCACCTTGGCCCCTTTGGCCTTGATGCGTTTCATGATGCCCTGGATGGCCGATTGACGGAAGTTGTCAGAGTTGCTCTTCATCGTAAGCCTGTAAACGCCCACCACAACTTCCCGCTCCTTCACCGCATCGTAAGCGCTTGAGGCTGTGTAATATCCGGCCTTTTCCAGCACGCGGTCCGCGATATAATCCTTGCGCGTGCGGTTGCTGTCCACAATGGCCTTGATAAGGTTCTCCGGCACATCATTGAAGTTAGCCAGCAGCTGCTTGGTATCCTTAGGGAGGCAATATCCGCCATACCCGAAGGAAGGATTGTTATAATGTGTGCCGATACGGGGATCCAGCCCCACACCCTCGATAATGCTCTGCGTATCGAGACCCTTCATCTCAGCATAGGTATCCAGCTCGTTGAAGAAGCTCACACGAAGCGCCAGATAGGTATTGGCGAAAAGTTTCACCGCCTCGGCCTCAGTTGTGCCCATGAAAAGAACGGGGACGTCTTGCTTGATGGCCCCCTCCTTGATGAGGGCAGCGAAAGCCTCTGCTGCCGCTTTGAGCGAAGGGAATGATGCATTTCCCGGAGCATCGGCCATCTTTTTTGCGGAGGGAAATGCATCATTCCCTTCGTCATAACCCACAATAATCCTTGACGGATACAGATTATCATACAGTGCCTTGCTCTCGCGGAGGAACTCCGGGGCAAAAATAATCTTCGGGACAACCACCTTGAAGGTGCCATCGGCCTGACGCTCGCGGTAGCTGAACTTCTCCCGCACGTTCCTAGTGTACCCCACAGGGATGGTGCTCTTAATCACCATCACTGCGTCCGGATTCACCTCCAGCACCAGCTCAATCACCTCCTCAACGTGACTCGTGTCAAAGAAATTCTTCTTGCTGTCGTAGTTGGTAGGGGCGGCAATCACCACAAAATCAGCATCTTTATAGGCCGATCTCCCATCCAGTGTGGCCACCAGCTTCAGCGGCTTCTCGGCCAGATACTTTTCAATATACTCGTCTTGAATGGGCGAAATCTTCCGGTTAATCTTCTCAACTTTTTCCGGAATCACATCCACGGCCACCACCTCATGGTGCTGCGCCAGGAGGGTGGCTATGGAAAGGCCCACATATCCGGTTCCCGCTACGGCTATTTTCATAGTTTATCGGTCTTTATACATGTTTTCGTAATACTTCTGATAATCCCCGCTGGTTACGTTGTCCAGCCAGGCCTGGTTGTCAAGGTACCAGCGCACCGTCTTCTCAATGCCCTCTTCAAACTGCAGGGACGGCTCCCAGCCCAGTTCACGCTGGAGTTTGGAAGAGTCAATGGCATAGCGCAGGTCATGCCCCGCACGGTCCGTCACATAGGTAATCAGGTCCATATCCTCGCCCTCGGCACGTCCCAGCAGCCGGTCCACCGCGCAAATGAGCACCTTGATGATGTCAATGTTCTTCCACTCATTGAACCCGCCGATGTTATACGTCTCGCCGATGGTACCCTTGTGGAAAATGAGGTCGATGGCCCGGGCGTGGTCCTCCACGTACAGCCAGTCCCGCACATTCTCCCCCCTGCCATACACGGGCAGCGGTTTACGGTGACGGATGTTGTTGATAAACAGCGGGATAAGCTTCTCCGGGAACTGATACGGCCCGTAATTGTTGGAGCAGTTGGTCACCACTGTGGGCAGGCCGTACGTATCGTGAAACGCCCGCACAAAGTGGTCGGACGAAGCCTTGGCCGCGCTATACGGACTGTGCGGCTGGTATTTCAAGTCCTCCGTGAAGAACTTGCTGCCGTAGGCCAGGTGATGCGTCCCGCTGGACGCCTTGGTGGTAAACGGCGGCTCAATGCCCTCAGGGTTGGTCATCTCCAGGGCCCCGTACACCTCGTCGGTGGAAATGTGGTAGAAGCGGAAGGGAGCCGATGGCAGTGATGCCCCTGCCGGAGCATCGGCCATCATTTTTGCGGAGGCCGGGGCATTACTGCCATCGGCGTGCGCACCGCCTTCCTCCAGCCAGTACGTTTTGGCGGCCTGCAGCAGCGAAAGCGTTCCCATCACATTGGTCTGCGCAAAGGTGAACGGGTCTTTGATGGATCGGTCCACATGGCTCTCGGCGGCAAGGTGAACGATGCCGTCCACCTGCTCTTGGCGCATCAGGTTAAGCACCCCCTCGAAGTCGCAGATGTCCATCCGCACAAACTTGTAATTGGGCCGGTCCTCAACATCGGCCAAATTCGCCAGATTCCCGGCATAAGTGAGCTTATCCAGGTTAATAATCTTATACTCAGGGTATTTGTTCACAAAAAGGCGCACAACATGGCTGCCAATAAAACCGGCACCGCCGGTGATGATTAGGGAACGTTTCATTGAATGGGTTCTAAATATCGGGGGTGAATGTCCAGGCGGAAGCTGAACTGCTCCGTCACCTTCACCACCACTTTACGGTCTTTTCCAATTCGGTAAATATTGCCTTCGTAGCCTTTGAATTTGCCCTCCGTGATGCGCACCCGCTGCCCCTTGTGGAACTCGGGATTGTCGTTTTCGAAGAGCACGGCGCCCGGATCGGCAGGAGAAGTGAGCTTGATGAAAGCCTCCATCTGCGCATCCGGAATCACGGCAGGCTCGCCGCTTTCCAGGTCCCTGTAGTACATCACGCCCGGCAAATGCCGCACCCAATACTCCTTCACGAATTTGGCCGATGTGCGCACGAAGATAAGGCTGGCCATGAGCGGCTTCTCCTTGTAGCGGACGCCGCCTTCCAGCGACTCCTCCACCAGATAGGGGATAAAAAACTTAATTCCAGCCCCCTCAAAGTCCTTTTTGGCTACATTCATCCCTTTGAAAATCTTCAGGGCGTACCAGGATAATGTCATCTTAGATTGCTTGCGTATGGATACTTCTTACTCTCCCCGGGGCCCCTATAAAAAAGGGGCCGGGACACCGACAGATTCGCTTCGTTTCCCATCCTGCCAAGAGGACCGCCCCTATCCTGCAAGTTCCGCCCCTATCGTCAGGCAGCTTCCCTTGAATCCCGGTTTTTCCAAAGACTTAGAAATCCACGCAAATATAATCAAAAAAAAATCTCTGTGCAATATACGCGCGCATTATTCTCGCGGGCGCGCATACGGAAAAGGGCCGATGTCACCATCGGCCCTCAGTGTAAATGCTTGAAGCTTAGTAAGTAACTACCGGCTCAAGCTCCTTGGCTGCGTCAATGTACTTCTGGATTTCCTTCTCCACGGGAGTACGTTTGCACAGATGCTTGGCCTCGTTCACTTCCAGCATCTTGGCGGCCAGGTTGGCGGCATTGCGGTTACGGAGTTCCTTCACGGTGTCCACACCGGCGGCTTCCAGCAGTTCGGAGAACTGGGGACCTACGCCCTTCACACGGAAAAGATCGGCATGGTTCACCCAGGTGAGGATGAGGTCGTGGCGAATGCCGGTGGCCTCTTCAAGAGCAGCGCGGCCCTTGGCGTCCTTACCCTTTTCCAGAAGCTGATCTACGGTTTCGATACCAACAGCGATGAGTTTCTCTGCGTACACGGGGCCGATACCCTGAATGTCGATAATTTTGTAAGCCATAGTTACTAATATTTAAGTGGTTTTATATGTTTTCCAATCCCAAAGATAAAAATTTTTCGGGAAAAAGGAAAATTTTTTGTATATTTGCCTTTGGAACGTAAAAAATTATGGAAACTTTCCCGCTGGACAGCAGTAAAATTTATTACTCCTCCGATATGCTCACCCTGGACTGTGAAAACGGCCCGGTTACACTGAGTTTGTCCGGCTGGCTCCACGAAGACCCCGTACGCATTCACCGTATGATTGTGAAAGAGAAGCTGTTACAGGTAGACCAGATGGAAGTTTTCGCCCCCCTCGTTTCCAAACTCCGCAGGGCCGATTATGAGTACTACAAGCGCATCACCGGCCTCAAAATGATGATTGACTTCCCCGGTTACCCCTCGGAAATTGAAGCCCGCATCCCCTTCGACACGGACCCCATCGCTTTCTACAAATGGTGGCGCAAAGGGAAAAATGAGGCCAAAGTGTACCTCTCGCCCGGTTATCAATTCAAACTTTTCCAGAAGGTGGCCAAAATGGAGCCCAAAATCATGCTCAAAAAAGACATCGAATTCGTAAAGAATTTCTAATGGCAGGACAAAAATTCACGGTGGGGCACGATGCCCCGCTTTTGCTTTATTTGTACGAGATGCTCCCCGGACAGTCTCGCACCAGCGTCAAAAACATGCTCGCAAAGGGCCAGGTTGTGGTTAACGGCAACAGCGTTACCGCCTTTGACACCCCGCTCAGCGCCGGCGACACCCTCACCATCCTTCCCAAAGGCATTTCCATCGCCCGCAGCATGAAGGCCGATGCCCGCGAGGAAGTGCTCAAATCCGGCGTGCAGATTCTCTTCGAGGATGCCGATTATCTGGTGGTGGACAAGCCTTCCGGCATGCTCTGCGTGAGCACCGCCAAGGGGTCATCGGCCAAAAGCGGCCACAAAGAGCAGACGCTCTACGCCATCCTCAATGCCTACGTGAAGATGAGCGCCCGCATGCAGCGGAAAGAAGACCTCATTGCCGGGGTGCAGCCAGACCGTTCCACGGCCAAAATCTGGATTGTGCACCGCCTGGACAAGGGGACATCCGGCGCCGTGATTTTTGCCAAGAATGAGCGGGCCAAAGACATTCTCCAGAGCAAGTGGAAAGAACTGGTGGCCGAGCGCAAGTACGTGGCCTGGCTGGAAGGCACAGTGGAACGCGAGCAGGGCGCCGTGCAAAGCTGGCTGGTAGAAAATCCCAAGTCCCTGAAAATGATGTCTTTCCCCTCAGAAGTGAAAGACGGACAGCTGGCCATTACCCATTACAAAGTGTTGTCCCGCAGCCGCTATTATACCCAAGTAGAGTTCTCACTGGAAAGCGGCCGCAAAAACCAGATTCGTGTGCACGCCGCAACGCAGCTCGGGCACCCCGTAGCCGGTGATGAAAAGTACGGAGCCCAGACAGACCCCATCCGCCGGCTGGCCCTGCATGCCTATACCCTGGTTTTCAGGAATCCTATGTCCGGAAGAATGGTGCGCTGCACCTCCCCCCTTCCGGAGTCCTTCGCCCGCTTCGAGCGCCTATAACCTGCCGGCACAGGAAGGGCAGACGCCCTTTAACAGATAGCTGCAACTCTCTGGCCGATACCCCTCAGGGACAGCCACGGGAGGCACCGGAGTGTCTTCCAGGCAGAAGGTCCGGTGACAAGCCGTGCAGTAGAAATGGACATGGAGGTCATCGTCGTGGTGGGCGTCATGGCTGTGGCACAGTTCGTAGCGGACCCCGTCTCCGGAATCTTCCAGGGCATGCACCAGATGCGCTTCCTTGAAGGCTGCCAATGTCCTAAAAATGCTGCTCTTGTCCAGCGTGTCCAGCACCTGCTCCAGCTCCGTGAGCGACAGCGGCCGCCCCGCCTCCTCCAGCGCCCGCGCCACCAGAATCCGGTTCGCCGTCACCTTTACGCCATGTTGCATTAACAATTCTTCCATTGCTTCTTGATTTATTTTCGTGGAAATTTTTTCGGTCGTCATAGGGAGCGTAGCGGGCTACGCGACCGGAGAGGACCGGAAAAATTTACCGAAAAGAAACAAAAAAGGGAAAGCACCTTGTATCGCACCGCTACAACCTCCTACCCTTGCTACGTTCCCGTCCTGGGGAGATTCAGAGGGAGCTGGTCGTACAAGACTTTCCCGTGTGCAAAGATACAAAAAATATTTATACCTTCAAACTGTCAAAGATAAACGGCAGGATGTCATCCACTTTCCAGAATTTACGGATGCGCTTGGAACCTACCAGGATGACCGACATGGGCTTGCCGCTTTTGCGCTGATATTCGGCCATGACCTGACGGCAGGCACCGCAGGGCGAGGCCGGGCTTTCGCACAGCACGCCGTGGTCGCTGCCGGCAATGGCCAGACTCTCGAACGGCACGTCTTTGTAATGCGCATGGGCATAGAACATGGCCGTGCGTTCTGCACAAAGACCGGAGGGATAGGCAGCGTTTTCCTGGTTGGCGCCTTGGACAACGGTACCATCGGCCAGCCTTAACGCAGCACCCACCTGAAAATTGGAGTACGGTGAATAAGAGCCTTTCTGGGCATCCAGGGCAGCGGCTACAAGGGCCTGATCTTCGGGAGTCATTTCGGCCACGGAGCCGAACTCCTGGTACTGGATAGTTAATGTCTTTTCGCTCATGTGATTAGCCCGCAGACCTGCTACGGGACTGCAAGATAAGCATTATTTTATAAATATCCTAATCTCCAAGCGTGGCCACCATCACGGCCTTGATGGTGTGCAGGCGGTTTTCGGCCTCGTCAAAGACAATGCTGGCAGGGCTTTCGAACACGTCCTCCGTCACTTCCACGCCGTCCAGGCCGAACTTCTGGTACACCTCCTCCCCTGCCTTGGTGTCGCGGTTGTGGTACGACGGCAGGCAGTGCATGAACTTGCACTGAGGATTGCCGGTGCGCTCCATCAGCTTGGCGTTTACCTGATAAGGCATGAGCATGTCAATGCGCTCT
The DNA here is from genome assembly GCA_017934185.1 of Bacteroidales bacterium. GTDB lineage: Bacteria > Bacteroidota > Bacteroidia > Bacteroidales > UBA932 > Cryptobacteroides. Next base: position 18,671 of record JAGBJY010000009.1, read on the forward strand.
TTCCAAACGGAATCCGGTTCACCCATGGACACCCAAATGTCAGTATAGAGGAAGTCGCAGCCCTTCACGCCGGCATCCACGTCGTCGGTGATGGTGATGCGGGCGCCGGTTTCCTTGGCCACTTTCCGGCACTCTTCCACCAGCCAATCTGCCGGCTGGAGGGCCTTAGGGGCCACAATCCGCACGTCCATGCCCATCTTGGCTCCGCCCACCAGCAGGGAGTTCCCCATGTTGAAGCGGGCATCGCCCAGGTAGGCGAAACTCACCTGGTCCAGGGGCTTGTCGCTGTGCTCTTCCATGGTGAGGAAATCGGCCAGAATCTGCGTGGGATGGGCCTCATTGGTAAGGCCGTTCCACACGGGCACGCCGGCATACTTGGCCAGGTCCTCCACAGTGGCCTGGGCAAAGCCGCGGTACTCGATGCCGTCGTACATGCGCCCGAGCACGCGCGCGGTATCCTTCATGGTTTCCTTAATGCCGATCTGGCTGCCGGAAGGGCCCAGGTAAGTGACATGGGCGCCCTGGTCATAGGCGGCCACCTCAAAAGCACAACGCGTTCTGGTTGAGGTCTTTTCAAAAATGAGGGCAATGTTCTTACCCTTCAGGCGGGGCTGCTCGGTGCCGGCATATTTGGCGGCCTTCAGTTCATGCGCCAGGTCCAGTAAAAAACGAATTTCTTTGGGGCTGAAGTCTAAGAGCTTCAGGAAGTTACGGTTTCTAAGATTGTAAGCCATAGTGTTATTTGATGATTCGGGTTCCGCAGGCAGGGTCTCCCAGGGAGCCCGCCTCTGTAATGATACAAGTTTTGCCGCCGTGCTCCAGGAAATAGATGCCGGCGCGGATTTTCGGGGCCATGGAGCCCTCGGCCGCCTGCCCCTCCTCGATGAGCTTTTTGGCCTCGCCGATGGTGAGGCTGTCCAGCGCACGCTCGTCGGGTTTCCGGAAATTCACATACACCTTGGGCACGTCCGTAAGGATGTAAAGTTCCTCTGCGCCAATCAGCTGCGCGCACAAGGCCGATGCCAGGTCCTTGTCAATCACGGCCTCCACTCCTTTAAGCGGAGCCGTCATTCCCGGCTGGACCGGGGATCTCCCGTCCCGCACCACCGGAATGCCGCCGCCCCCAACGGTAACGACGATGTACCCTTCGCCGGCCAACCGGCCCACAAGGGAAGCATTCTGGATGCCGATGGGCACCGGCGATGCCACCACCTTGCGCCAGCCCCGGCCCTTAGGGTCCTGCCGGTATTGAGATGGCCGGTCATGGCCGGCCATGACGCCGTCATTCCCGACCTGATCGGGAATCTCCTGATAATACGGCCCCACAGGCTTGGTAGGGTTTTGGAAATGCGGGTCATCGGCCGCCACCTCCACGCGGGTTACCAGCGACACCACGGGCCTGACGATGCCATGCCTTGCCAGTACTCTATCCAACGCAGTTTCAATGAGATACGCGATGGATCCTTGGGTTTCGGCCCCGCAAAAATCCATGGGTTGGGCGGGCAGGCCGTACATTTTTTCACCGGCCTGGTGCCGCAGGAGGCCGTTTCCCACCTGCGGCCCGTTGCCGTGGCCAATCACCAGTTCACAGCCCGCCTCCAGCAGGGGAACCAAGTTCTCACAGGTGCGCTCCACATTGGCGAGCTGCTCCTCGAAAGTGCCTTTCTGCCCGGCCTGCAGCAGCGCATTGCCGCCAAAGGCCAACATCACTCTTCTTGCCATATTAATCTCTTCTGAGGGGTAAAGTGGAGCAGCGCAGCAGGCCGCCCATCTTGGATATTTCACGGTAGGGCACGGTTTCCACCGTCATGCCCCATTTTTCGCGCAGGTGCCTGTTCAGGCGGTTGAAATGCTCTTCCGTCACCACCACGTCCTCCGAGATGGAGAACACATTGGTATTCATATAATACATCTCTTCGGTGGTAATTTCAAACACATTTTCCGGGCCGCCGAAAATCTCTATCAGGTGGTCTGCGTCCCTGGGATTCATAAAGCCGCGCTTGTAAATGAGGCACTTATCCTTTCCGACGGGCATAAAGGTGCAGTCCAGGTGCAGGATGCCTTGATAAGGGTCGGTGTCGCTCTTGAGCAAATTGAGCGGCAGGATGGTCCGGCCCGGGAAAATCATCCGGAGGTAATCCACGGCCAGGCGGTTGGTGCGCGCCGTCTTTACCTGCCGGTAGTCCGGAAAATCGTACTGCCCAAGGAAGATAAAGTTCTTATACAGAATTACATCACCGCCTTCCACGTGCACCGATTCCGGCAGGTTGTAAATCTGTTTGTAATGGATTTGGCGATAGATATCCTCGTAGGCGTCAATTTCTTCCTGACGGTCCGGAATCACGTTGGACACAATGATTTTGTCGTCAATCACAAAGCCCACATCGCGCGAAAAAACCTGGTTGCAATCCGGCACCAGGGCAGGCCGATAAACGTCTACGTCGTACTTGCGGAGCACGGCCTCGAAGGCATCCATCTCCCGCTGGATATCGGCCTCTGCGGGGTACACCCCGTGCAGCACCGACTCATAAGACTTGCTGTCGAAGGTTTCTTCCAGGGTGGGTGTCGGCCCCGATTGGTTGGGAAGCCCCAGCACTACCGCCCGTAAACGCGAAGTTTCATTCTCTACATGAATACGCATAAAAAAATATCAATCTTTAGTTTGTAAAGATAACACTTTTTAATGAAACTCCCAATTCCCGGTAGTTTAACAGTTTGATTTTGCGATTTTTTTGATAGAAGGCCCTCCAGGGTCTTTTTTTTGTCAATTATATTTCTTATATTTGTAGCATTATATAGCATTGTTACAAATATGAAGCTTAATATCGTCAAGTCTAA
>JAGBJY010000010.1 GCA_017934185.1 Bacteroidales bacterium
CCAATGCATTCATAATCAGCGCATTTACGGTTAAACATTTTGTACAACATTTGTACAACACTGGCCGTAAAGCGCCCTCAGAAAGCGATGACTTTTGCCCTAAACAAACGAAAAAGTCTCTAAGTTTTGTTGCTTAGAGACCTTGTAAAGTGTTGATAATCAAGCGATTAACCTTGTGGAGCATAGGAGAATCGAACTCCTGACCTTTTGAATGCCATTCAAACGCTCTACCAACTGAGCTAATACCCCATTTCCCTTTCGGGATTGCAAAGGTACAACCTTTTTTTGAATTCGCAAGGGTTTTTGAAAACTTTTTTACTTCTTTTTGCAGAAGTTCTCGTATTCGCCGTAAACTTCCCTTACAACGTCGTCCCAATTGAGGTACAAATCCCGGTGGGCGGCTTCTGCAATGCGCTGATATTCCTCCGGCCGGTTCATGATATCCAGGATGAGCCGGGCGTAGCTGTCCTCGTCGGGGGCCGATACATAGCCGTTTACGCCGGCAGTGACGGTGGCTGCCGTCTTGGCGCCTTCCAGAAAAACAGCGGGCGTGCTTTGGCAGGCCGCCTCTATCTGCACCAGGGAATTGGCATCGTACAGGGAAGGGAAGAGGAAGAGTTTGGCCCTGGAGAACAGATTTTCCAGCATTTCCCTTTCCGATACCAGTCCGCACATGACCACTTCCTCCTGAAGGCCTTCCTGCCTTACTAAATCGGCCAGTCTCTCCTCGTCCTGTCCCTTTCCGACAAAGAGCATGCGGAAGTTTTTCAAGCCTTGGGCTTTGGCCCCGGCCAGGGCGCGCACCGTGAAATCTATGTTCTTGATAAAGTTGATGCGCCCTACAAAGAGGAAGACGGTGGCATCGGCCGGGATGCCATAGGTTTCATTCACGATCCGTGCCGCCGCTTCGCGGTCTTGTACGGGCCGATGGTCCGTGGCATTGAGCCGCACCTTGCAAGGAGCCTTGAGGCCATATTCATGGACGTACAGCTCTTTGATTCCCGCGTTAACCGCCCAGCACTCATCGCAGGCATTGAAAACCCGCATGATGCCGTCCATGGCTATGTTCAGGGCGGGTTTGAACTTCAGGGGCTTCTCAAAATCCTGCTTATACTGCGAATGAAGGGTGGCCACCAGGGGCAGGTTATGAATCTTGGCATAGAGGACTCCGGCAATGCCCACCGTGAAAGGGGAGTGGATGTGTACCAGGTCTATCCCGCTGCGGATAAGGAGGGTCTCAAACACAGGATCCAGCACGGGGGTGGGGATGTCGTAGTCGTAATTGAAAAGCGGCAGGGAAGAGCAGCGCACCACTTTATAGGGCAAGCGGGCATCGTCCTCTTTCTTATAGCCGCGGGTTTCCGGACAGAAAACCACCACGTCACAATACTTTACCAGGCGGCGAGCGTAGTTGTCTACCACTTTGATGACACCGTCCACCATGGGATACCATGTATCGATAAAAAGACCAACTTTCATAGCATGCAAAGGTTCGTTTGGGACGGCCCTACGCCATTTGGGCGATTTTTAGATGAGCGAGATACGAGGCTCGAACTCGCGACCTTCGGCTTGGGAAGCCAACGCTCTACCAACTGAGCTAATCTCGCTTTGGACTGCAAAGATAGAAAGAATTTGTGGTTTTTTGCTAACTTTGTGAAAAATTTCGTGCTTATGGCAATTCAGAAACCTTCCATACCCAAGGGAACACGCGATTTCGGCCAAAAAGAAATGGCCCGCCGCAACTATATTTTCGATACCATCCGCAGCGTTTTCCGCAGTTTCGGCTATCAGCAGATAGAAACGCCGGCGCAGGAAAACCTCTCCACCCTTCTTGGAAAATATGGTGAGGAAGGCGACAAACTGCTGTTCCGCATTCAGAATTCCGGCGAAAAAGTCGCCCTGCCGCCAGAGAAAGGCCTCCGTTATGACCTTACCGTTCCCTTTGCCCGCTACGTTGTGCAGCATCAAAGTGAGATTTCGTTCCCGTTCAAGCGCTACCAGATTCAACCCGTCTGGCGGGCCGACCGTCCCCAGAAAGGGCGTTACCGTGAGTTCTACCAGTGCGACGTAGACGTCATCGGCACCACTTCCCAGGTGAATGAGCTGGAACTGGTGCAAATGGTGGACGCCGTCTTCGGAAAGCTGGGCGTGGGGGTGGGCATCCATATCAATAACCGCAAGGTGCTCACCGGTTTTGCCGAAATAGCCGCCGCCCCGGACAAGGTGGTGGATATCACCGTGGCCATTGACAAGCTGGATAAGATTGGGCTGGAGAAGGTGGAAGAGGAAATGGCCTCCAAGGAAATATCGGAGGGTGGCATTGCCGTTATCCGCCAAATCTTGTCCCTGAGCGGCTCGTTTGAGGAAAAACTCTGTGCCATGCGGGCCCTTTTCCAGGGCGGCAGCGCCTCCGGCCTTGTCTCCGAAACCGGCCTTGCCGGCCTTGAGGAACTGGAAGAGCTCTTTGGCCTTATCCGGGCGGCCGGCGTATCGGCCCCCGTGGAAATGGACCTCTCCCTGGCCCGCGGACTCAATTATTATACCGGCGCCATCTTCGAGGTAAAGGCCCTGGACTGGGAAATCGGCAGCATCTGCGGTGGTGGCCGATACGACAACCTTACCGGCATCTTCGGCCTTCCGGGCCTCTCCGGCGTGGGCATCTCCTTCGGCGCCGACCGCATCTACGACGTCCTTACCGGGCTGGAACTGTTCCCGGCTTCGTTGGAATCCGCTACGCGGCTGCTCTTTGCCGTTATGGGGGCCGATGAACTCCGCTACGTCCTGCCCGTTGCCAAGGCGCTGCGGGAGGCAGGCCTCTCCGTAGAAGTATACCCGGATGCCGTGAAGCTTCGCAAACAGTTTGAGTACGCCGAGCGGAAAGCCATCCCGTTCATCTCTATCTGCGGCAGCTCAGAAATTGAGGCTTCTACTGTGAATATCAAGAACTTAGAGAGTGGAGAACAGAAGGCTTTCGAAAAAACCGACATTCCCGGAATGCTGAATTTCTTAAAATAATTTTGGAATTCCCGGAAAAGTTCTTACCTTTGCAATCCCAAACCGCGGAGTAGAGCAGTTGGTAGCTCGTCGGGCTCATAACCCGGAGGTCGCAGGTTCGAGTCCTGCCTCCGCTACACAGCAAGAAATCCAAGCGTAACTGCTTGGATTTCTTTGTTACTTCAGCAACAGCTCGGCAATCTGGACGGCGTTGGTGGCGGCGCCTTTGCGCAGGTTGTCGGATACGCACCAGAGGTTCAGGGCGCTGGGGAGGGAGGCGTCCCGCCGCACGCGACCAACAAACACGGCGTCTTTCCCCTCGCAGTCTCTGGGAACGGGATATTTCCCTTCCGGGAGAAGGCACACGCCGGGCGCCTTGGACAGCATTTCCCGCACTTTTTCCAGTTTGTACGGATTCAGGAACTCCAGATTCACGGCTTCGGAGTGACCACCCCTCACCGGCACCCGCACGGTGGTAACACTCACAGAGATGCCGGGATCCAGGATTTTGTGCGTTTCATTGACCATCTTGGTCTCCTCCTCGGAATTGCCGTCGGGGCCGAAAGCGCCTATCTGCGGAATTACGTTCAGGTCTATAGGACAGGGATAAACGGCAGGGTAGGAGCCCCAGGCCGCCCCCCCTCGTTCTGCGTCCAACTGGCTCAGCGCCTTGTATCCGGTGCCGGTAACCGATTGGTAAGTGGACACAACTATCCGCTTGATGCCGAAGGCTTTGTGCAGCGGCGCCAGGGGCAGCAACATCTGGATGGTGGAGCAGTTGGGGTTGGCAATGATAAAGTCATCGGCCGACAGGGTATCCCCGTTGATTTCCGGGACGATGAGTTTCTTGGTGGGGTCCATGCGCCAGCAGGAAGAGTTGTCCACCACGCGGCAACCGGCCTCGGCAAACCGGGGTGCCCACTGCCGGGATGCGGCCGATCCGGCCGAGAAGAGGGCAATGTCGGGCCTCGCCGCCACCACATCGGCCACAGACCTCACCGTCAAGGCCTCTCCCTTAAAAAACACTTTCCGGCCGATGGATTTCTCCGAGGCGGCCACCAGCACTTCATCGGAGGGGAAATTCCGCTGGGCCAACACCTCCAACATCCGGGTTCCCACCAGTCCGGTGGCACCAATCACTGCTACTTTCATCCTTTAAGCAATTATGTCCATAAGTACACCGCCGGCCGTCTGTCTGGCACCGGCGCCGGCGCCTTGGATAACCAGCCCCGTGGGGTAGTCTTCCGTGGTAAAGATAGCGCAATTATCCGTTCCCTGCAAATGATAAAGCGGATTTTCCGGGCCCACGGCCTGCAGTGAGGCGCTGGCTTTCCACATTCCGCCCACGGGCTCCAGCACGGCCAGGTAGCGAAGCCGTTTCCCGGCCTCCGAAGCAGCCCTGTAGGCCTTTTCCAGTGCTTCCCCGGTAGGGAAGGGCTGTACCGTAACTGTTTCCAGGGGAATTCCGGCTTTGCGGGCAACAATCAGAAGTTTCCGGGCAACATCGGTCCCCTCCAGGTCGGTTGCCGGGTCCGGTTCTGTGTATCCCTTGGCCTTGGCATCGGCGAGCAGGGCCTCGAAACCGCGTCCCTCATACGCACTGGCCAAGTACCCCAGCGTGCCGGACAGAACGGCTTCCAGGCGAATCAGTTTGTCCCCGGTGTAGGCAATTCTTTCGGCCGTTTGCAGCAGGGGAAGGGCGGCACCGGCAGTGGTCTCAAAGCGAAGGCTGTGACCGGAACGGGCGCAGGCGCTGAGCAGGGCAGAATAGCTTTCCCGGCTTCCTGAGAAGGGAATTTTGTTGCAGGAAACAATGCGGTAACCAGCCTCAGACAGTTCTTTGTAGCGGGGCCCGGTTTCGCTGCTGGCCGTGCAGTCAACAAAGACGGCGTTCTCTACGGTGCGTTCCAAAAGCGCATCTATAAAATTGCCCGCTGCAGCATTCTCCAGGTCCGAAGGGGATACGCCGTTGTAATCCAGGGCATACTTCCGGCTGTTGGCAAGGCCGCAGAGGCGGGGCCTTTTTCCGCGGGCGGCGGCAATGGTATCAGCATTTTCCTCTATCATCTTCACCAGGGCCTTGCCGATGGTGCCGTAACCGGCCACAAACACGGGAATGTCTCGGCTGCCGGCTTTTTCAAAGAAGGTTTTGTGGATGGCCCGGATGGCATCATCGGCCCAAACGGAAGAAACAATCACGGAAATGTTCCGCTCCGAGGAGCCCTGCGCCGTAGCGCGGATGGGGATGCCGGCGGCACCCAGAGAGGCCAGCATGCGGCCTGCACCGCCGGTCTGTCCCAGAATGTCATCGCCCACCAGGCAGATGATGGAATAGCCGGTTTCCACCTTCAGGGGGTTCAGTTTCCCAAGGGATATTTCGTAGGCAAAACAGTCATCGGCCGCCTGTTTGGCCTTGGCGGCATCGGCCTCCGATACGGCAATGCACATGGTGTGCAGGGAAGAGGCCTGTGTAATGAGGATGATATTGATTCCCTGACGGCTGAGCGCATCAAAAAGACGGCTGGAGAACCCCGGAACGCCCACCATCCCGCTGCCTTCCAGGGACAGCAGGGCAATTTTGTCAGAGTTGGAAATGCCCAGCGGTTTGTTGTCGTGGTGCGGGGGATTCTGCTCCACCAGCGTGCCCGGATCGTCGGGGCAGAAGGTATCCTTTACATAGATGGGAATGCCCTCAGCCACAACGGGTTGAATGGTGGGAGGGAAAATGACTTTGGCCCCGAAGTGGGACAACTCCTGGGCTGCCCGGTAGGAGATATTCCGGATGGGATGGGCTGCCGGGACAATCTTGGGATTGGCCGTCATGATGCCGGGAACGTCCGTCCATATTTCTACGCGGCGGGCTTTAACGGCCACCGCGGCAAGGGATGCCGTGTAGTCCGAACCGCCGCGGCCGAGGGTTGTGGGGCGCCCGTTTTCGTCGGAGGCCACAAAACCCGGCAGCACAAAAAGATGCGTGTGAGGGTACTTATGAATTTCGCCGGAAATATTGGCGTAAGAGACCTCGAAATCGGTTTTTTTCTCATTTCCCTTTATCAGTTTCCGGGCATCCAGCCAGCGGCAGGAGATGCCTTCGGCCTTAAAGGTAGCCGACAGAATCTTGGTGGAAAACAGTTCCCCATAGCCCTGGATGGCATCCAGGCTGCTCTGGCTCAGTTCTCCCAGGAGGAAAACGCCATGCAAGGTGTTCGAGAGCGAAGCAAAGAGGTCCTCAATTTCTTCGGCAATGCCCAGGCGGTTTTCGGCCGGAAGCAGGCTTTCCAGCATGGCGGTGTGCCTAAGGTGCCACTCCTCCAAAAGGCGCAGATATGCCTTGTCGCGGGCGGCCGCCCGCGTCCCCATTTGGATGAGGGCGTCGGTGCAGCCGCTGATGGCCGAACACACCAGGATGGTGCGGTCTTGCTGCAGGGCCTTCTTTACGATATCAATGATGATGGTGGGCTGGGCTACCGAGGTGCCACCGAACTTCAAAACTTGCATAGGATGGGCTCTAATACATTTGTAAACTGCTGCGTCTCAAGGAGGAAACCGTCGTGTCCGAAATCGGAACTTAAGATAACTTGCCGAGCATTGGGAAGGTACTTTGTCCACTGCCGTCCTTCCTCCGGCGGGAAAATATTGTCGGTGTCGATATTGATGACCGTGGTGGGCGCAGTAATCCCTTGCAACGCTGCTTTCACGCCACCGCGTCCCCGGCCGATGTTGTGGCTGTCCACGGCATCGCAGATATAGTAGTAGGAATAGGCGTCAAAACCGCGGCTCAAGAGTTTCTGCCCCTGATAACGCTGGTAGGAAGCGGCTCTTCCGGCAAAAAGGAAGTCGGGATCCGGTTCGCTTTGCGTGAGTTCATACCCCCGGAAGCAGCGGTAGGTGATGAGCGCCTGGGCCCGGGCACAGCGGAGGCCGGCCGCGCCGCCGGAGAGGTCGCGGGCTTCGCGGAAGGAAGGGTCGGCCTCAATGGCCATGCGCTGGGTTTCAGTCTGGGCTGCCAGCCAGGGAGAGACGGCGGGGGAAGTGGCCGAGAACACCAGGTGGCCGAAAAGCTCCGGTTTTTGTGCCGCCCATTCTATGGCCTGGAAACCTCCCGCAGAGCTTCCAATGAGAAGGTCGATATGCTCTATTCCTAATTCTTTACGGATAAGTTCAAATCCTTTTACGCTGTCCCGGATGGTTGTCTTGGGAAAACTCAGTAGATAAGGTTTTCCTGTCTCCGGATTTGTGCTTGCCGGGCCGCTGGAACCATACGGTGAGCAGAGGAGGTTCACGCAAACGATAGAATACTTTTCCGTGTCCAGCACTTTTCCCGGCCCCACCATCTGCGGCCACCAGTCTTCCGGGTCACTGTTGGCCGTAAGGGCATGGCAAATCCATACCACTTTTCCACTGCGGCACCCGGAGGTGTGATAGACCATCTTCACGTGCTCCAGGTGACCGCCGGCTTCAAAATCGAAAGCTCCGATATTTAGTTCGTTTCTGTTCATGCATCATGGGCAGTTTTCAGCGCCTGCTCCAGGTCGGCAATGATGTCTTCCGCATCTTCCAGGCCGACGCTAAGGCGGATAAGGTCCGGAGCAATGCCCGCTTCCCGGAGCTGCTCGTCGGTGAGCTGCCTGTGGGTATGCGAGGCCGGATGGAGGACGCAGCTGTGGCAGTCGGCCACATGGGTTTCTATGGTAATGAGCCTCAGGGCATCCAGGAAGCGGTTATCAAAGTCCCGGCCGCCCCTCAGGCCCAGGCACATGACGCCGCTGGAAAGGCCGCCTTCCAAGTATTTGAGGGCCTTGGCATGCTGGGAATCGTCTTCCAGGCCGGGGTAGTGAATCCAGGCCACGTCCGGGTGCTGCCTTAGGAACTGTGCCACCTTGAGAGCGCTCTCGCTATGTCGCACAATCCTAAGGTGCAGCGTTTGCAGGCCCAGATGCAGGTAAAAAGCATTCTGCGGGCTCTGGATAGCACCCAGATCCCTCATGAGCTGGCTGGTGGCCTTGGTGATATAGGCTCCCTTTCCAAAGGTCTTGGTGTAAACCAGGCCGTGGTAGGAAGGGTCCGGGGCGCAGAGGCAGGCGAATTTCTCCGGATAGGCCTCCCAGTCAAAATTACCGCTGTCCACCACGGCGCCGCCAACGGTAACGCCCTGTCCGTCAATGTACTTTGTGGTGGAGTGGGTTACAATGTCACAGCCGAACTCAAAGGGACGGCAGAGGATGGGCGTAGCAAAGGTATTGTCAATGACCAGCGGCACGCCATGGCTGTGGGCTATGCGGGCAAAGCGCTCTATATCAAGCACTTCCACGCCGGGGTTGGAAATGGTTTCGCCAAAGAGGAGCTTGGTTTCGGGACGGAAAGCCTTGGCAATGTTTTCGTCGCTGTCATCGGGATTCACAAAGGTGACGGAGATGCCCAGTTTGGGTAGGGTAGTACCCAGGAGGTTGAACGTTCCGCCATAGATATTGGCCGCACTTACAATATGGTCACCGGCCTGGCAGATGTTCAGGCAGGCAAACAGGTTGGCGGCCTGTCCGGAAGAGGTGAGCATAGCGGCTACACCGCCCTCCAGGTCGGCCAGTTTGGCGGCCACGTGGTCGTTGGTGGGATTCTGAAGACGGGAATAGAAATAACCGCTGTCTTCCAGGTTGAACAGCCGGGCCATCTGGTCCGAGGTCTCATATTTGAAAGTGGTGCTTTGGATGATGGGGATTTGCCGAGGTTCACCTTTTCCGGGCGTGTAGCCTGCGTGTACGCAGCGGGTTCCAATTTTTGCCATGCTTGTTCGTGTTTTTTCTGGCACAAAGGTAAGGGGAAGAATGATTTCCTGCAATATTCTTGGAAAATTTGGAAAATATTTCTAAAATTGCCAAAAAATAGCGATTATAGAGAAAAATATTCTAAATATCATGTAAATGGCAGAAAATTCCACATTAGACAGCACCGACCTCAAAATCCTCGGTCTCCTCCAGGAAAATGCCCGCACCACCACCCGGACCCTGGCAGAGAAAGTAAACCTTTCCACCACCCCCGTTTTCGAGCGCCTCAAACGCTTGGAAAGGGAAGGCTATATCAAGAAATACATCGCGGTGCTGGACGCCGAAAAACTGGACCAGGGTTTTGAAGTGTTCTGCTCCGTAAAGCTCAAGCAAATGACCCGGGACGCGGCTATAGGCTTTACCAGTGTCATCGGCGGCTTCCCGCAGGTGACGGAATGCTACAACATCTCCGGCGAATACGATTATCTCCTGAAAATCCGCGCCCGCAATATGAAAGACTACAACAGTTTTATCATCAACGAATTAGGTACGCTTGACTCTATCGGCAGCATCCAGTCTTCCTTTGTGATGGCAGAAATCAAGAACGTCCCGGGCCTCTATTTTACGGATACCGATGGCAAATCCGACCAGCGGGTGGTGTAGTGAGGGGACTTGAAGTCTTGCGCCATGTGGAATTTTCCATCTCCTTGAATACCAAATAGAAGAGACTCTTCTCCAAAACTCTTTTTTATATGGTCGATGGAGGCCGACAGCCGCGCCTCCCGCTCCGCGTCTTCCGGCTTGTCAAACAGGGAAGGGGTATGTGTCTGTTCCATTTTGGTAAACACCACGCCTCCCTTTTTGTAGGCCAGCTCCGGGTGGAAGATGATGCGGGCCGTTTCGGCCGCTGTGGTCACAATGGTCCGGTAATCCTGGGTGGCCTCCGGGAACATGACATATCGGCCTTCGTTGCTTTGGGGCAGATTCTCTTTAAAGCGGTTGGTCATGGCAAAAACGGCCATCTCCAGAGCAAATGAACCTTGTGCCCGCAGTTTTTCCACCGCTTTTCCGGCGAAAGTGGTAATCTGCTCCACAAACTCGTCCAAAGCACGGACATCATGCGAAAAACTCCTTGATACACAGATGCTTTGCTTGGGCTCCAGCATGTCTTCAAACTGGATGCAGGGGGTGCCCTGCAGCTCTTTCCATGTGCGGAATCCCGGCAGATTGAAAACCTTTCTCACGGTGGTTTCGGGAAGCTGCGTGTAATCCCACGCCGTGCGGATGCCCATATCGGCCAATCTTCTGGCTGAGCGGCGGCCTATTCCCCAGACATCCTGCACCGGGAAGCGGCGCAGCACTTTTTCTATATCCTGTGGCCGATACATGTAGCAGCCCCCTTCCAGGCGGGGATACTGCTTGCACAGTTTGGAGGCTATCTTGGCCAGGGTCTTGGAAGGGGCAATCCCCACCGACAGCGGGATGGCCGTGTACCGGAGGCAGGTGCGGGAGATTTCTTGCGCAAGGGCCTGAAAATCGGCCACTTCCAGGCCGCTCAAATCCAGGAAAGACTCGTCGATGGAGTAGGGCTCCACAGCGGGGGAGAACATCCGGAGCACTTCCTGTACCCGGCGGGACATGTCGCCGTAAAGCGGAAAATTGCTGGAAAAAACGGCCACGTGGTTGGCTTCTATGATGGGCTTGATTTTGAAATAAGGGTCACCCATCTTGATGCCCAGCGCCTTGGCTTCATTGGAGCGGGCAATGGCGCAGCCGTCGTTGTTGGAGAGCACAATCACCGGTTTCCCGTTCAGCTCCGGACGGAAAACCCTTTCGCAGGACGCGAAAAAATTGTTGCAGTCGGCCAGGGCGTACATCCTTTCTCTCTCAGGCTTTTTTGATGATATAGGTTACTACGCCCCAGATGAGGAAGTCGTTGTCGGGCCCTACCGGGATGGGTTTATACTTGGCATTTTTCTCGTTGCAGGGCAGCAGGACCGCGCCGCCTTCGTGCATTTCCACGCGCTTTACCGTGTATTCCCCGTCAATGAAACAGACGGCCTTGCAGCCGCTCCAGGGCTCCACCGCGCGGTCCACGATGATAATATCCCCTTCGTCCATATCGGCATCCACCATGGATACGCCGTCTATGCGGAAAAAGAAAGTGGAGGCGCTGTGGCGCACGAGCAGCTTAGCCAGGTCCAGCTTTTCACGGAAATCGTCGGCCGGGGAAGGGAAGCCGGCCTTGACGGTGCCCACAGGGCCCTCGAAGGAAGAAGTGACGGGATAAGGTTTCATAGAAGGCAAAGATACAACGTTTTTTTGGCAATTTTCTATAGAAATTGGCTATCTTTGTAAGACGTATGAAAATAATAGCCGATACCAACATCCCCTTTCTCAAGGGCGTCCTGGAACCTTACGCGGAGGTCCAGTACCTGGATGGGCGCACCATCAGCCGTGAGAATATGCAGGAGGCCGATGCCATCATCATCCGCACCCGTACCCGCTGCAACGAAGAAACCCTCTCCGGCAGCAAGGTCCGGATGATTGCCTCAGCCACCATCGGCACAGACCATATAGACCTGGACTGGTGCCGCAGGCAGGGCATTGAAGTGCAAAATGCCGAGGGCTGCAATGCCGGCGGAGTGGCCGACTATGTTTTTTCGGCCCTGTACGGGATTGCCTCGCGCCGCGCCATCAAGCTGGACGATGCCGTAATTGGCATCATCGGCGTGGGAAATGTGGGGAAGAAGGTGGAGCAGATGGCCCGGAAACTGGGCATCCGGGTACTGCTGTGTGACCCGCCCCGTGCCGCCGCGGAAGGCCCCGAAGGCTTTGTTTCCCTGGAGGAACTCTTGGCCCGCGCCACGGTGGTCACCTTGCATGTCCCCCTGGATGCCAGCACGCGGGGGATGGCCGATGAAGCCTTTTTCTCGGCCCTTCAGCCCGGGACCATCTTTATCAACGCCTCCCGCGGGGAAGTGGTGGATGAAGCTGCGCTCCTGCATGCCCGTCCCAAACTGGGGGCCCTGGTGCTGGATACCTGGTGCAATGAACCCGATGTGAATCAGACCCTTATCGAAGCCTGCGACATCGCTACGCCCCACATTGCCGGCTACTCCTACCAGGGCAAGCAGAACGGAACCGCCATGGCCGTACAGGCGCTGGCCCGGCATTTCGGCTGGGAAGCCCTCTATGATTTCCGTCCCGTGACGGAGGATGAGAACCTCAAGCCCGTGAGCATCAAGCTGGAAGGCAAGACGCAGGGGGAAATTGCCGCCATCCTGCAGTACAATTATCCCATTTTCACGGACGATTTCCTCTTCCGGAGCAGCCCCGGCAGTTTTGAGCGGCTTCGCAGCGAATACCACTACCGCAGAGAATTTTATATTGAATAACCACATACATTATGTTCTCACAAAAAGACTTAGAGCAGATGAGCGCCCGTGGCACCACGGAGCGCCAGGTAAAGGAGCAGATTGCTCACTTTAAGAACGGTTTTCCCTGGATGAAAATCGTGGGCCCCGCCACCCCTGAGCGCGGCATCAAGGTGTTCACGCCGGAAACCCAGGAGCAGGCCATCGGCTATTACCGCAAGGCCGTCATTGCCGGAAAGAGCAAGTTCGTTCCCGCCTCGGGTGCCGCCTCCCGCATGTTCAAGGACATGTTCGGCGGTCTGGCCAAGTTGGAGGCCGGGGAAGACCTTCCGGCCGATGCTCCCGGCGCCAGGCTGGCCGCCCGCATCAAGGATTTTGCCTTTTATACGCCGGAACTCTTCGGAGAGCCCAAGGATGAGAAAGCCTACCGCCTGGACACCCTCCGCAAACTCCTGAAGGAAGAAGGACTGGCCTATGGCAGCAAGCCCAAGGGCGTGCTCAAGTTCCACCGTTACCCGGAGGAAGTGCGCACCGCCATTGCCGAGCATCTGGTAGAGGCCCAGCAGTACATGCGCAATGCCGACGGCACCTGCAACCTTACCATCACCATTTCTCCGGAGCACCGCGAACTGTTTGAGAATGCCGTGGCCGCCGTTCTCCCTGCCTATGAGAAGCGCTATGGCGTGAAGTACAAGATTAGCTTCACCTATCAGGACCAGGCCACCGACACCATTGCCGTAGACCCGGACAACAAGCCTTTCAGAAAGGCCGATGGCAGCCTCCTTTTCCGTCCTGCCGGCCATGGCGCCCTCATCTACAACCTTAATAAGGTGGAAGACGAGCTGGTGAGCATCAAGAACATAGACAATGTAGCCCATGAAAAGCTGTTGCCGGTAACGGCCCGTTACAAGGAAGTACTCATGGGGGCCGCCCTGGGCCTGAGGGACCAGATTTTCGACTTCCTGAGGCGTCTGGACCAGGAGCCCTCCGTGCAGCTTTGCAATGAGATTGAGAACTTCCTGGACAAGGTGCTTTGCGTACAGCTGCCCCTGGCCCACAGCGAGGCCGAAAGGGTGCAGATGCTCCGCGCCAAGCTCAATCGGCCCATCCGCGTGTGCGGCATGGTCAAGAACGAAGGCGAGCCCGGTGGCGGCCCGTACATCATTGCCGGCAAGGACGGCTGCACCAGCCTCCAGATTCTGGAGAGCGTCCAGATTAACAAAGAGGATGCCGGTGCCATGAAAGCCATGTCCCAGGCCACGCACTTCAATCCTGTAGACCTGGTTTGCTGCCTCAAGGATTACAAGGGAGAGTCCTTTGACCTTCTGAAGTATGTAGACCCCGAAGCCGGCTTCATGAGCTCCAAGAGCTTTGAAGGCCGTGAACTCAAGGCTCTGGAACTGCCCGGCCTGTGGAACGGCGCCATGAGCGACTGGAACACCCTCTTTGTGGAAGTTCCCGTAGAAACCTTCAACCCCGTAAAAGTAGTGCTGGACCTCCTTCGTCCCGCACATCAAGCATAATTTATTAACTATGAAAGAAGCAATAGCTGGAACACTCGAATCCGGCGACATTATGGTCACCATCGGCCCCGGAGAGGGTCTGCAAGTGGAATTGCAGAGCTCTGTAGAGGCTCAATTCGGCCGACAAATCAGGGCCGTTATCACAGAAACCCTTGAGGGTCTGGGCGTTACGGATGCCCATGTGCAGGCCATCGACAAGGGAGCACTGGATTGCACCATCCGGGCGCGCGTCACCGCTGCCGCCGTTCGGGCAACAGGAAAAGACGTATGGAAAGATTAAGGAGAACCATGATGTTCGTTCCGGGCAATAACCCCGGAATGATGGCCGATGCCCATATCTACGGCCCCGACAGCATTATGCTGGACCTGGAAGACTCCGTGACCATGGCCGAAAAGGACGCTGCGCGCCTACTGGTGCATAACGCCCTCAAATCCATCGATTACGGCACCACGGAAATGGTGGTGCGTATCAATCCCCTGAACACTCCTTACGGAAAGAAGGACGTGGAAGCCGTGGTAAAAGCCGGCGTAGACGTTATCCGCATGCCCAAAACGGAAACGGCCGATGAGGTGCGGGAACTGGAAGCCGAAATCCTGAAAGTGGAAACCGAGATCGGCCGGGTGGGGGAGACCCGCATCATGGCCGCCATCTATAGCGCCCTCGGCATTGTGAATGCATATGAGATTGCCACCGCCTCCAAGCGGATGATGGGCATTGCCCTGGGGGCCGAGGACTATTCGGCCAACCTCAAGACCAACCGTACCCCTGGCGGCGCAGAGCTCCTGCTGGCCCGCGAGCAGATTGTGGTGGCCGCCCGTGCCGCCGGCATCGCCTGCTTCGATACGGTATATTCCAACCTGGACGATATGGAAACCTTCCGGAAGGAAGTTCAGCTCATCAAGACGCTTGGCTTCGATGGAAAATCCATCATCAACCCGCGCCAGATTGAGATTGTGAATGAGGTGTTTACGCCCACCGAGAAAGAAATCACCAAGGCCCGCGCCGTGGTGGCTGCCATCAAGGAGGCCCAGGCCAAGGGCTCCGGCGTCATTTCCCTGAACGGCAAGATGGTAGACCGTCCGGTGGTAATCCGGGCCGAGCGCACCATCGCCCTGGCCGTGGCTGCCGGTGTAATTGATAAGGAGGAAATGCTATGAGAAATTCTAAAGTAGTATCCCTGGAAGAGGCCATCAAGAAGTCCGGTCTCAAGGATGGAATGACCATCAGCTTCCACCACCATTTCCGCGGTGGAGACAAGGTGGTGAACCTGGTAGTGGACAAGCTGGCTCAGATGGGCTTCAAGGACCTCAAACTGGCTGCCTCCAGCCTGTCGGACGTCCATAAACCCCTCATTGAACACATTAAGAATGGCGTTATCACCGGCATTTCCACCTCCGGTCTTCGCGGAGAACTGGCCGATGCCATCTCCCACGGCCTCCTGAAAGAGCCCGTGGTGTTCCGCTCCCACGGCGGGCGCGGCAGCGCCATTGCAGGCGGGGAACTCAAGATTGACGTTGCGTTCCTGGGCGCATCGGCCTGTGATGAGCTGGGCAATGCCTGCGGCGTTCCCCGCAGCGAGAACGGAAAGAGCATCTGCGGTTCCCTGGGCTATGCCCTTCCCGACGCCCGTTATGCTAAGCACGTGGTGGTTCTGACGGACGACCTTGTAGCCTATCCCAACCTTCCCGCCGGAATCAGAGGGGCCGATGTAGAGTCGGTTGTGGTGGTGGACAGCGTGGGCGACAGCGCCAAGATTTCGGCCGGAGCCATCCGTGACAGCAAGAATCCGCGCGATATTCTGCTGGCCAACCAGGCTGCCAAAGTGGTCATTAACTCCGGTTACTTCGAGGATGGCTTTAGCATCCAAACCGGCACCGGCGGTGCCTCCTTGGCGGTTGTGAAGTATATCCGGGAGGAGATGATCAACCGCGGAATCAAGGCCAGTTTCGCCCTCGGTGGCATCACAGCCCACATGGTGAAACTCCATGAGGAAGGCCTTATCGGCAAGCTCATTGATGTGCAGTCTTTTGACAAAGTGGCAGCCCAGAGCATTGCTTCGGATCCTTCCCATGTGGAGGTGTCGGCTGTAGAATATGCCTCCGGACAGCACCTGGGCTCTGCTACCCATGCGCTGGACATTGTAATTCTGAGCGCCCTGGAGGTGGATACGGACTTCAATGTGAACGTCCTTGTGGGCTCCGACGGCATTATCCGCGGCGCCATCGGCGGCCATCAGGATACGGCGGCCGACAGCGCCCTCAGCATCATCGTGTGCCCGCTGCTTCGCGGCCGCATCCCTTGCGTAGTGCCCAAGGTAACCACCCTCATCACGCCCGGTAAGTCTGTGGATGTTGTGGTAACGGAGTACGGCATTGCCGTAAATCCCGGCCGTCCCGAAATTGCAGAAAAGCTGAAGGCTGCCTGCCTTAAGCTCGTGGATATCAAGGACCTCGCCGCCAAGGCAAATTCCATCATTGGCACCCCCGATCCGCTGCCCTTCGGTGACAAAGTGGTGGGCGTTGTGATGAACCGCGACGGCTCCGTCCTGGATAAGATCTACAATATCAAGGGATGACCCTCGATACCCTTCTGGAAAGTCGTGACAGACGGGCCGCTCACCAGCGAAAACTGCTGGAGGAGTGGCCCGCCTCCACACTTGTCTGCATCACGGTCCAACTGCCGGGGCCGATCAAGAGGGACAGCCGATCGCTCCTGATTGGAGGGGCTGGCATGGCTGCTCTTCTGGACAAATTCGGCAGCGTATTACAACATGTGCAGGTGAAGGATTTGGAAACCGGCTATGAGGCTTATCTGATTGTTCCGCTTCCGGCAGCGTTAGTGAAAAAGATGACCTCCGAAATAGAAGAAACGCACCCCATTGGCCGGCTCATGGACATCGATGTCATTACTTCAGAAGGTCCGCTGGACCGCGCCGCCATCGGCCTGCCGCCCCGCCGGTGCCTGCTGTGCGACAACGAAGCCCGCTACTGTATGCGTGCCAAAACCCATACCCCAGAAGAGCTTTGGGCCCGCATAAATCATCTTATTAAAACGTACTTAACCAATGAATTATAGACCATTACTGAAAGAGGAAATCGACTTTCTTCTTTCAAGAGACTGTCGTGCCGATGACTGGTCCGGCGTTGAGATTTCCGACCCATCGGCCCTGCAATATGTCAGAAATGTCCGTTTCTCCGGAACAGTCCGGTTCGGACGCTTTCAGGAGGTATTCACCCTTCCCGGCGGTGTCCGCAAACACTCCGGCCTTAGGAATGTAACCCTGCACAATGTGACAGTAGGGGACGACACCCTTATCGAGAATGTTACCAACTACGTGGCTAACTATACAATCGGCGCGCATTCTTACATAGAAAATGTAGACCTTATTGTCAATGAAGGTCCCTGCCGCTTCGGCAATGGCGTCGAGGTGTCCGTCCTCAATGAAACAGGCGGGCGGGAAGTGAAAATCTATGACCGCCTGAGCGCACAACTTGCTTATGTGCTGGCTATGTACCGGCATCGGCCTGTCCTGATAGACCGGCTGAATCGCCTCATCGATGAGTATGCCCAGGCGCAGAGCTCGGAGTGGGGCAGTATCGGCAATTATGTCTGTATCCGTAACACTCGGCATATCAACGGAGTACGTATTGGTGATTATGCGATAGTAAGTGGCGCCAGCAGGCTTCGGAACGGCAGTGTAAACAGCAATGCCACCGCTCCCGTTACCATTGCCCACGGAGTTATTGCCGATGATTTTATCCTCTGCAGTGGCTCGCATGTGTCGGACAATACTTCCATTGAGCGGGTATTCGTGGGACAGTGCTGCCACCTCGGACACGGCTACAGCGCCTCTGATTCCCTCTTCTTCTCCAATTGTCAGGAAGAAAACGGCGAAGCTTGTGCCATTTTCGCAGGACCTTTCACGGTGACTCATCATAAAAGCACCCTGCTCATTGCCGGCATGTTCTCTTTCATGAACGCTGGAAGTGGCTCCAACCAGAGTAACCACATGTACAAACTGGGACCCATCCACCAGGGTATCCTGGAACGCGGTGCCAAGACGGCCTCTGATTCCTACATTCTCTGGCCCTCCCGCGTGGGCGCTTTCTCCCTTGTGATGGGGCGTCACGTAACGCATTCTGACACTTCCAGCCTCCCGTTCTCTTATCTGATTGAACAGCAGAATACTACCTACCTTGTCCCAGGTGTTAATCTGCGGAGCGTTGGTACGGTGCGCGACGCTCAGAAATGGCCCAAACGCGACGCCCGAAAAGACCCCGACCGCCTGGACTGCATTAATTACAATCTCCTGAGTCCTTACACCATCCAGAAGATGTTCAAAGGCATTCAGCTGCTCAAAAATTTGCAGTATTCTTCCGGTGAGCTGTCGGACATCTATTCCTACCACAGCACGAAAATCCGCAACGGAGCGCTACGGAAGGGCATTCATTATTACCAGACGGCCATCACTAAGTTCCTGGGGAATTCTCTGATCAAACGGCTGGAGAACCTGCCTTCCGGTGCCTCCGATGAGGCCATCCGCGAGGCGCTTCGGCCCACCTGTCCTATCGGCCGGGGAAAATGGGTCGATATGAGCGGTCTTATTGTCCCCATTGAGGCCGTGCGTGAACTTTTAGACCGAGCGGAGGAGGGGAGTGTGAGCCTTGAGAGCCTGTCTGAAAACTTCCACCAGTTGCACAGTCAGTATTACGATGCAGAATGGACCTGGGCGTACGACAAATATGCAGATTTCTTCGGTTATCCCCTGGAGCGTATTACTGCTGGGCAAGTGGTAGAGATTGTGAAGCGTTGGGAAGAAGCCGTCATAAGACTGGACAAAGAGCTGTATGAAGATGCCCGAAAGGAATTCAACTTGGCCTCCATGACAGGTTTCGGGGCCGATGGGTCGAAGGAAGTGAAGGAGATGGATTTCACTGAAGTACGCGGCGACTTTGAGTCCAATGCATTTGTGACGGCAGTCCTTGAACATATTCAAGCGAAAAAAGCCCTTGGTGATGAACTTATTGCGCGTTTGCAGGGATAATGCGTAATAATTTGTAACAAAATCTTGGTGCTGTCATAATAAATCCGTACATTTGTCTGTTAATTGTTTTGCAGGTCATACCGGGAGTATTGGGAAGCCTGCGGGATGATGGAAACATTCGGTAATTGGCACATAGAGGAGATGCCGCTGCAGTCTCCTTTCTTCCACGGAAAAGTGGAACGTTTCCTTCTGGAGAATGGTCTCAGGATGGAAACGTTAGATGCATATTATACCCTTCAGAATCCAGAGGGAGAAATCCTTGCCGGCGCCGGTCTCAAGGCCGATGTCCTGAAGTGCCTGGCGGTATCTTCTGCACTACGGTCGGAGGGACTTGCCGCTCCGCTCATCTCCCATGTCATTTCCGTGGCCGCTTCCAAAGGCATTACCCAGCTGAAAGTGTTCACTAAGCCGGAGCACCAGGCCCTTTTCGAAAGCCTGGGGTTCAAGCTGCTGGCATCGGCCCCGGAAGCCATCCTGATGGAAAACGGCAGGGGACTGGAGCAGTATTGCAGCTATCTTCGCGGCCTGTCATGCGCGGCCGCGACCGGGCATCCCCGCATTGGCGTTGTGGTAATGAACGCCAACCCTTTCACGCTGGGGCATCAGTATCTGCTGGAACAGGCCTCTGCCCAAGTGGATCAGCTGGTGGTGATTCCCGTGAAGGAGAATCTATCGGCTTTCTCCTACGAGGAACGTCGGGAGATGATTCGCTCCGGTGCGCCGGAGGGGGTGATTGTGGCAGAGGGCTCTGCCTACCAGATATCGGCTCTTACTTTTCCCACATATTTTTTGAAGGATCTGTCCCAGGCCGCTCAGACGCAGATGCGGCTGGACATTGATCTTTTTGCCCGTCATATTGCTCCTGCCCTGGGCGCCACCGTGCGCTTTGTGGGCAGTGAGCCTTATGACGCGCTAACCGCCCGCTACAACGAAATCATGCGTGAGCGCCTGAATCTCGTTGAGATCGAACGCCTCCCGGGCATCTCCGCCAGCATTGTGCGCAAGGCACATTATCCGGTGGCGGCAACGATGGTTCCGGAAACTACCAAACCTTACCTGCTGTCACACCTGGCCTGTTCCGCCTTGCGGCGCGAACTGGACTGCCCCCTCAAGCCCGGCCTGGTCGGCCCCGATTCCAACGGCGCCCATCCCGATATGGACTATGTACTCATGCAGCGCAGCATATCGGCCCTTTGGCCCTGGTTTGTGCGGATGGCCCAGGCTTCATCGGTCCAGGAACTGCAGCAATTGGGCATTCAGGCCGAAAAGGCCATGCTGGAAGCCACGGGAGGAGTGAATACGCACCGCGGGGCCATCTTTGCCCTAGGCCTGGCGCTGTATGTCCGTGAAATGGAAGGTGCTGATAATGAGACGGATATGCAAAAGTCTCTATGTAAAATTGCACAGACGCTTTCCCGTAACAATCAGAATAACGGAGAGTTACATTTCACGCATGGGGCCGATGCGGTGAGCCGATACGGCGTAAAAGGCGCCCGCGAGATGGCCCTGGAGGGTTACGCGCCGCTTTGGGCCGATTGGCTGCCGTATTACCGTGGTTTGAGCCGGGAGGAGGTGGCTTTTTCCTCCGCGTCGCTTCGCGACCCTGTCCGGGCAAATGCTCCGGAAAAGGCCACCTCCTTCCGGCTGCAGAAAACGCTATTGCGCATTATGTCCACCCTGGACGACACCTGTGTGATTCACCGGGTGGGCTATGAGCGGGCGCAGGAGGTGAAGCGCGAAGCGAAAGGCCTCCTGGAGGAGATGCCCGATCAGGTCGGGCATGACGACGTAGGACAGAACGTCATGGCCGACTGGATCGGCCATCTCAAACAGATGTGCGACCGCTACGCTGCGGAGGGCATTTCTCCCGGCGGTGCGGCCGATATGTTGGCATTGACAATATTAATTGATTCAATAATAAACTAATAACTATGGTAGAATTAATTCCTCATGGTGTTTTTCTGCTGGACGGTAAGACCGTCGCAGATCAGGCAAATGTTACTCCGGACGAAGCCCGTGAGAACACCATCGCCTACCAGATCCTCCGCGCCCATGATGTGGACGGTTCCAAGGGCAAGAAACTCCGCATCCGTTTTGATGCTATGGTTTCCCATGACATTACCTATGTGGGTATTATCCAGACGGCCCGTGCCAGCGGCCTGGAAACCTTCCCGCTGCCGTACGCCATGACCAACTGCCACAACAGCCTCTGCGCTGTGGGTGGTACCATCAATGAGGACGACCACGTGTTCGGCCTTAGCGCTGCCAAGAAGTACGGTGGTATCTATGTGCCTGCCAACCAGGCGGTTATCCATCAGTATGCCCGCGAAGCGCTCACCGCTTGCGGCAATATGATCCTGGGATCCGACTCCCACACCCGTTACGGTTCCCTTGGCAACATGGGTGTTGGCGAAGGTGGCGGCGAGCTGGTGAAACAGCTCCTCAAGAACACCTGGGACATCAACGCCCCCGAAGTAGTGCTGGTATGGCTGGAGGGCAAGCCCCGCCGCGGTATCGGCCCGCATGATGTGGCTATCTCCCTTGTGAAGGCTGTGTTCGAAAGCGGCTTTGTGAAGAACAAGGTGCTGGAATTTGCCGGCCCCGGCGTGAAGCAGCTTCCCATCGACTTCCGCAACGGCATTGACGTAATGACCACCGAAACCACCTGCCTGTCAAGCATTTGGATTACCGACGAAGAGGTGAAGAAGTACTTCGAGATGCACAATCGGCCTCAGGCTTACAAAGAACTGAAACCCGGCGACGTGGCTTACTACGACTCCATGGTGCGCATCGACCTGAGCACTCAGGAGAGCATGATTGCCCTTCCGTACCATCCGTCCAACGCGGTTTCCATCCACGAGCTTCAGGCCAATCCCGCAAAGGTGCTCCGCGAAATTGAGGAGGACACCAAGAAGCGTTTTGGCGAGAAGGTGCATCCGGACCTCCTCTCCAAGATTCGCGGCGGCAAAGTGTATGCAGATCAGGGCATCATCGCCGGCTGCTCCGGTGGTACGTATGACAACCTTTCTGAGGCTGCCACCATCCTGAAGGGGAAATCCATCGGCAACGATTACTTCACCATGAGCGCTTACCCGCAGAGCACGCCCGTGTATCTGGCCACAACGCGCAACCACATTGCCGAGGAACTTCTGGAGGCCGGTGTGGTAATCAAGCCTGCTTTCTGCGGCCCTTGCTTCGGCGCCGGCGACGTGCCCTCTAACAACGGCCTTTCCATCCGCCACACCACCCGAAACTTCCCCAACCGCGAAGGCTCCAAGCCCGGTCAGGGGCAGATTTCCATGGTGGCCCTCATGGACGCTCGTTCCATCGCAGCCACCGCTGCCAACGGCGGCGTCATTACCGCTGCCACGGACATTGAATACGAAGACACGCACAAGCCTTACAGCTTCGACGGCCACATCTACGAAAAACGCATCTACAACGGCTTCGGGAAGGCCGATTTGAGCCAGGAACTCCGTTACGGACCCAACATCAAGGACTGGCCCAAGATGTATCCCATGCAGGAGAACATGCTCCTGGAACTGGCCGCCGTGATTCACGACCCCGTGACCACCACCGACGAGCTCATCCCTTCCGGCGAAACTTCCAGCTACCGCTCCAACCCGCTCAAGCTCAGCGAATTTGCCCTTTCCCGCCGCGTCCCTGAATATGTTGGCCGCAGTAAGCGCATCCAAGCCGATGACCTGAACCGCCGCGAAGGCAAGCTCACCGAAGACCTGGTGAAGGCTCTTGCCATCGCCGGATCATCGGCCGAAAACACTTCCTTCGGCTCCTGTGTTTTTGCCAACAAGCCCGGTGACGGAAGCGCCCGCGAACAGGCCGCCAGTTGCCAGAAGGTGCTCGGCGGCGATGCCAACATCTGCTACGAGTACGCCACCAAGCGCTACCGCTCCAACTGCATCAACTGGGGCATTGTGCCGTTTACCATCGGAGCGGATACTCCGTTTGACTATGAGGCAGGGGACTACGTGTTTGTGCCCGGCATCCGCGAAGCCATCCTTGGCGGCGCCGAAGAGATTGATGCCAAGGTAATTACCCGCAGTGGCCGCTGCGTCCCCATCCACCTATATTTCCAAAACCTTACCGCCGATGAGCGCCAGATTCTCTCCGACGGCTGCCTGATGAATTACTACAAAAACCGCAAATAATACCATGGAAAAAATCAAAATGACCACCCCGCTCGTCGAAATGGACGGCGACGAAATGACCAGGATCCTCTGGAAGATGATCAAAGACGAACTCATCCTTCCTTTTGTGGACCTTAAGACCGAATACTATGACCTGGGCCTGGAGTACCGCGACAAGGCCTCGGACCAGGTGACCATCGACAGTGCCAATGCCACCAAGCGCCTTGGCGTTGCCGTGAAGTGCGCCACCATCACCCCCAACGTGCAGCGCATGAGCGAATACAACCTGCATCAGATGTGGAAGAGCCCCAACGGCACCATCCGTGCCATGCTGGACGGCACCGTGTTCCGTACACCCATCACCATCCCCAGCATCCATCCTGCCGTGAAGTTCTGGAAGAAGCCCATCACCATCGCCCGTCATGCCTACGGTGACGTATACCGTGACGTGGAAATCCAGACCACCGAGCCCGGTGTGGCCAAACTTGTTTTCGAGGGTGCCTCCGGACAGAGAATCGAGGAAGTGATTCACGAGTTCGCCGGCCCCGGCGTCATTGAAGGCATGCACAACACCGACGCCAGCATCCGCAGCTTTGCCCATGCCTGCTTCAAGTACGCCCTGGACGTGAAGGAAAACCTTTGGTTCGCCACCAAGGACACCATCTCCAAGAAGTACGACGGCCGATTCAAAGCCATCTTCGAGGAAATCTTCGAGGCCGAATACAAGGAGAAGTTCGAGGCCGCCGGCATCGAGTACTTCTACACCCTTATCGATGACGCCGTTGCCCGCGTAATGCGTTCCGAGGGCGGTTTCATCTGGGCCTGCAAGAATTACGACGGCGACGTGATGAGCGATATGGTGTCCACCGCCTTTGGCTCCCTGGCCATGATGACCTCCGTCCTGGTGAGTCCCGACGACAAGTACGAGTACGAAGCCGCTCACGGCACCGTGACCCGTCACTACTACAAGTATCTGAAGGGTGAAGAAACTTCCACTAACCCCATGGCCACCATCTTCGCCTGGAGCGGCGCTTTCCGCAAGAGGGGAGAGCTGGACAACCTTCCGGACCTGGTGAACTATGCCAACCAGCTGGAGCAGGCCTGCTTCGACACCCTGAACGAAGGTCTCGAGACCAAGGACCTGGTGAACCTCTCCGAGGGCATCACCCCCAAGGGCCTTACCTCCCTCCAGTTCCTCCAGGAAATCAGGAGGCGCCTGGAAGTGCGCCTGGGTGCATAACCTATGGAATGGACTTTTGTCATAAGACTCCTCATCGCCGGTATTCTCGGCGGTGTAGTGGGTCTTGAAAGGGAGCTCAGGGCCAAGGAAGCAGGCGTGCGAACGCACTTCCTGGTGGCCCTGGGCAGTGCCCTTTTCATGCTCATCTCCCAGTTCGCCTTCGGTGACCAGACGCACGATGCCGCCCGTGTGGCCGCACAGGTGGTGTCCGGTATCGGCTTCATTGGTGCCGGTGTCATCATCTTCCAGAAGAACGCTGTCCGCGGCATCACTACTGCTGCGGGTCTGTGGGTAGTGGCTGCCATCGGCCTCTCCTGCGGAGGAGGCATGTACATTGTGGCCTCCGCCGCAGCTGTTTTCACCGTGGTCTGCCTGGAAGCCATGCATTTCGTCCACCTGAACCGGGCCGAAAAGACCATCCTCCTATCGGCCGATTGTCCCGGCTCTGCGCAGCTGAAGGAGGTGCTTAATCTCTTGAAGGAGAGCGGTATCACCCCCGAATCCTATGCCTTGCAGAACGGCCGCGCCACCCTTACCCTCCACCTCACCCAGAAATCCTATCTGGAAACCCTCCCAGCCATCGTCTCCCGCCTGACCAACCCAGCCGTGGAAAACGCGTAGCGCGCACCCTCCCACGCGGGCCGCGTCCGCCCCATAGAGCCACCGCACTTCCTCGTTGCCGCCGATCCAATTGTACGCTTTCTACAGGCGTTTTCGTGGATTGGCGGCAAGGTTTTCAGCAAAAAAGGCCGATTCTGTTGCCGCCGATACGGAAAACCTTCCTTCTGTGCATTCCGTGTGGATCGGCGGCAAAACATTCCGGTCGGGCATGACGGCAGGAGAGATTGCCGGTCAAGCCGGCAATGACGAGTTATCCTAGCGGGTAGAACAGGTCCACGTAGCGGGAGGTCCAGCTGCGGTCGTAGTGCTTGCGGACGGTGCGGGCGCTGGCAAACTGGACAAAGTTGTTCCAGGCTTCCAGGAAGAGGACGGCAAAGTCTGCGCGGCCATGAAGGGCCAGGGCAAAGAGGGTGTAGACGGCCACGATATAAACATCGGCCCGTTCACGGTCATCGGCCTGCGGCGTGGAGGGGGTCACGAGGGTGAGCCTCTCGGCCTGGGCAAAGGCGAGGTCGGCGATGGCATCGGAGAGGAGCGCTTCTTCCGCCGGCTTGTAAAGCTGTGTGCAGTAACGCTCTCCGGCGTATTTGAGGGCCGATAGTTCCGCCTCCAAGGCCGGCATGGCCGATGGCAGGCGCGTTTCGAAGTAGCGCTGGAAGTCTGCCTCCCCGCGAAGGAACTTGAGGGCCAGCACGCAGTAGTCCCGCACGGAGGCTTCGATTACCATCGCGTACGGTGCCTTTTCGTCGATTTTGGCTAATATTTCGCTTACCTTGGCCATTAGTGGGCGTAAATATACAAAAAAATTATTAGTTTTGTACATAGATCCTTCGTCGTTGCACTCCTCAGGATGACAGAATGGTTTTGTTGTTCCGGGGATTAGGACAAATGTCATTCTGAGCGAAGCGAAGAATCTGCGGACGATTATGAAAATAGTATTTTTGGACGCCATCTCTATGGGAGATGCTTCGCTGGCCGAAATGGCTGCCCTTGGTGAACTAACGTGTTATCCCAGTTCTACGGCCGAAGAGGCACGGGAGAGGGTAAAAGATGCCGATGTTGCCTGCCTGAACAAAGTGATTGTGGACCAGGCGTTTTTGGATGCGGCCCCCAAGCTGAAACTCATCTGCGAGGCCGGGACGGGCATCAATAATATAGATGTAAGACTCTGTCAAGAGCGCTGCGTGGCGGTTCGCAATGTGGCGGCCTACTCCACGGATTCCGTGGCTCAGATTGCCTGGATGCACATCCTGAACCTAAGCGGCCGGGCCTTCCATTACCAGAAATTCGTGCAGAGCGGCGCTTACAGCAAGAACCCCGTGCATGTAGATTACGCCCATCCTTTCACGGAACTCGCCGGGAAAACGCTGGGCGTGGTGGGCATGGGTGCTATCGGCCAGAAGGTGGCGGCTATCGGCCTGGCTTTTGGCATGAAGGTCATTTACTATTCCACTTCCGGCACTGGGCATTGCAAGGATTATCCCTGCGTGAATTTGCCGGAGCTCCTGCACCAGTCGGATGTCATTACCATCCATGCGCCTTTCAATGAGCGAACGGCCGGGCTCATCGGCTACGAGCAGATGCGCATGATGAAGCGCTCCGCCATCCTGGTGAACACCGGCCGCGGCGGCATTGCCACGGAGGCCGATTTGGCCCGCGCCCTGGATGACGGCCTCATTGCAGGCGCCGCTCTGGATGTATATGTGCGGGAACCCCTGCCGCTTGACAGCCCGCTGATGCACTTGCAACATCCTGAAAGGCTGCTCCTGAGCCCGCACATTGCCTGGTACTCCACCGAGGCCCGCGCACGCCTGGCCCATGAGATGGCGGAGAATATCCGAACTTTTTTCAAATAATTCTTGCAGATTCAAAAATTATCACTACCTTTGCGGTGTACTATTAAACTAATACACGCGTAAAGATATGATTACAGTAAAGAATTTATCCTTCAGTTATGGCTCCAAAGAGGTGCTCAGGAACATCTCCATGGAGGTGAAGGGAGGCAGCATCTACGGCCTTCTGGGAGAGAATGGCGTGGGCAAGACCACCCTCCTGACCCTGCTCTGCGGCCTTAAGAAGCCCCAGCAGGGTAGCATTGAGGTAGATGGCCGATTCCCCTTCGACCGTGTTCCCTCCCTTCTGGCCGAACAGTTCTACCTTCCCGACGAGGTAACCCCCGTTCACGCCAAGGCCGAGTCCTTTGCCCGTGAAAACGGCAGCCTCTGGCCGAGGTACGACCATGCCAAGTTTGTGGAAATCCTGCAAATCTTTGAAGTGGATCCCCAGCAGAAGATGGATTCCATGAGCGCAGGCCAGCTCAAAAAGACCTGGATTGCCTTTGCCCTTTCGTGCAATGCCCGCTATTATTATATGGACGAACCCACCAACGGCCTGGACATCCCCTCCAAGGCACAGTTCCGCAAGGCCATCACCCGCTACACTTCGGAAGAATCGGCCGTGATTATTTCCACCCACCAGGTGCGGGACCTGGAAAACATCATCGACCCCATTATCATCCTGGACAAGCAGGATGTGCTCCTGAATGCCTCCCTGGAAGAAATCGGCAGCAAGCTATTCTTCGACTACGGCACCCAAATCCAGCCCGGCACCCTCTACCTGGAACAAACCCCCGGCGGCTCCATTCAGGTGTATCCCAACACTACCGGCGAAGAGTCCAAGGTGAACCTGGAGGCCCTTTTCAACGCCGTACACCAGCACAAAGACCTTATCAAAGAGATGTTTAAAAAGTAAGCATAGCCATGATCAGCGAAAAATTCAGCGCTCAGCGCTTCGGCAAATATTTCAAGTACGACCTCAAGCAGCTCTGGCACAACAACGGAAAAGCCGCCATCGGCCTGGGCTTCATCAGCGTCATCTGCTACATTATCTGGGTGAGCTTCTCCCTCATTTTCACCGGCAGTTGGCAGGCCCCCGGTATCGCCGCCCGCCTGGCATTCTTCTATCTGGGAGCCCTTATCCTGATGTTCTACCAGACCCGCACATACGGCTACCTTACGGAGAAAAAAGCCGGCCAGTCGTGGCTCATGCTTCCGGCCTCCACGCTGGAGAAATTCGTCTCCATGATGATCATCACCGTTGTGGTAATCCCTTGTGCCTATCTGGTTTCCTATCTGGCCCTGGACGCCATCATCGGCCTTCTGGACCCTACGGCCGGGACTCCCATCATTGCTGGTTATTCCGAAGTGTCCGAGGCCGTTAACGAGGCCATGTCCGCCGCCGATTCGGAAGGTTTCCATTTCAACCTGGCGGTGCTGGCATTCCCGGTATTTCTCCAGATGATAGCCAACCTGCTGTACTTCCTCCTCTGCGGTATCTGTTTTAAGAAATGGAAAATCATGGGTGGCATTGGCGTCCTGCTGGCCCTGGAGATGGTCCTGGCCCCTTTCCTGACGCATATCGCCTTCAAGTATTGGACCCCTGCCATAAGCAATTATGACTACGGCGACGACCCCGTTCTCCTGACCGGTCTTATCAATTCCGTCATGAATTACGCCATTGTCATTGACGGACTGCTGGTTGTGGGCCTTGCCATCGGCATCTATTATCGCCTCAAAACCTTAAAGCATTAATGGTATGGATTTCCACGCAGAAAAACCTATCTTCCTGCAAATTGCCGACAGTATCTGCGACCGCATCCTGTCCGGGCAGCTCAAAGGAGATGACCGTATTCCTTCTGTGCGGGAATACGGAGCCGAGATTGGCGTCAATCCCAACACCATGATGCGTTCGTATGAAAAACTCACGGCCGAAGGGATTATTTACAACAAACGCGGCATCGGCTATTTTGTTTCGCCGGATGCCCGAAAGGAGATTCTGAAGGTCCAGCGCAAGGAATTTTTGGAGAAAGAACTTCCTGCCATCAAACAGCGCATGGCCCTTCTGGGACTGGATTCGGATATTTTTAAAGATTAAATACGATGAAAAAGATTGCAATTGTGCTAACCATGGCCCTCATGGCCGTTTCCTGCAAATTCGTGAGCTACACCGGCGAGGCAAAACCCGGCAGCGGCCGCATTGTGTGCACAGGTCCCGTAGTGACCCGGACGCTCCCCGAACTTACCGGTTTTGACGCCATCAAGGTAAATGGCCAGGCCGATGTTTGGTTCACGCAGGGCGAGGCGTATGAAGTGAGCGTAAAGGCCAATGAGGAAGTCTTTGATTACCTGGACTTTACCATTGAGGAAGGCGCCCTGGTGCTGCAAATCAAGGACAAGAAAAACATCAAGGCCGAAACTTTTGACGTCTATGTTACGGGACCCGTCCTGAAAGACGTGCGGGTAAACGGCGCCTCCGACTTCAAGATGGCCGATTACTCCGCCACCGAAGACCTGAACGTGGTGGTAAACGGAGCCGGCGACTTTGAACTGAAGCGGATTAACACACTTTCCCTGGGATTCGTAGTGAACGGCGCCGGCGACATCGATGCCGAAGCCATTGCGGTAGAAAAACTAACCGTAGAGGTGAACGGTACCGGAGACGTAGAGGTTTCCGGGACAGCCGGCAGCGCTTATTTCAAGGTGTCCGGTGCCGGCGACATCAATGCCCGGGAGCTGGTGTGCAGCGATATCCAGACCAAGAAAAGCGGCGTAGCCAGCATCAAATTACCGCGGTAGGGAGCGCCACTGGGCCGGGGAATAGCCGGTGATTTCACGGAAGTGCCGGTTGAAATTGCTCCGGTCGTTGAATCCCACCCTGCGCCCGATGGTGGAAGCCGATGTGCCGGGCTCGGCCAGAAGCTGCTCCTGCGCGTCTTGAATGCGCAGCCGTGTGCGCCAGGAACGGAAATCTTCCCCGAAACGAAGCTGGCTGTAGCGGTAGAGCTGGGCCGATTCCACGCCCATGCGCCGGGCAACCAGCTCTACGGTAGGATCCGGAAGCCGATACGACTTTTCGCGCACCCACTCCGCCACCTTTCCGTCCACGAAATCATATTCTTCCTGGCTCAGGACCACAGCCCTGGACCTTAGACGCTTAGAAGAAGGAGCCTGCTCTTTTTGATGGAACAGGCTCCTTATTTTTTTGCCGATAAGTAAATTACCAGCCCAGGACATAAGCGAAGATGAGCGGAGCTACGATGGTGGCGTCACTCTCAACAATGAACTTGGGCGTATCGGGGGCCAGTTTGCCCCAGGTAATTTTCTCGTTGGGAACGGCACCGGAGTAGGAACCGTAAGAAGTGGTGGAATCTGAGATCTGGCAGAAATAGGCCCAGAGGGGAGTGCCTTCCCAGCCCAGGTCCTGTTCCATCATGGGAACGCAGCAGATGGGGAAGTCACCGGCGGTACCGCCGCCAATCTGGAAGAAACCAACGCCGGGGGCGTTCTTCTTGTACCAGTCCACAAGGAACATCATTACTTCCACGCCCTGGATAACCATGTGAGGGTCGTACTCACCACGAATCACGTGGGCGGTGAAGATGTTACCGGTGGTGCAGTCTTCCCAGGCGGGACAGATGATGGGGATGTTCTTCTCACAGGCGGCCACCACCCAGCTGTCCTTGGGGTCAATTTCATAGTACTGCTCCAGCACACCGCTGCGGATCATCTGATAGATGAACTCATAGGGGAGATAACGTTTGCCTTCGGCCTTGGCTTTGTCCCACACCTCTACCAGGTGTTTCTCCAGGCGGCGGAAAGCTTCCTCTTCCGGAATGCAGGTATCCGTTACGCGGTTGTAGTGGTTGTCCAGCAGTTCCTGCTCCTGCTGGGGAGTGAGGTCACGGTAACCGGGAACACGGTAATAGTGGCTGTGGGCCACCAGGTTCATGATGTCCTCTTCCAGGTTGTTGGCGCTGCAGCAAACAAAGGCAATCTTGTCCTGGCGGATCATTTCCGCGAGGGAGAGGCCCAGTTCGGCGGTACTCATGGCGCCGGCCATGGCGAGAAACATCTTTCCACCCTTGTTCAGGAGGTCTTCATACGCTTTGGCAGCATCCACGAGGGCTGCACTGTTGAAATGACGGTAATGATGGGTAATGAATTGAGAGATAGGTCCCTTTTCCATTTTCTTTAACATTTCCGGAGGGCGAAGCCAGTCTTTGGCTTCCAACCCTTCCGATTGGTGGCAAAATTAGGAAAAAATAGGGAAATAACCTATATTTGTAAAATTATTTTAAAAAGCAATATGAGCATAGACCAGATCAGAGAGAAAGTGAGTGCTTTCTTAGTGGAGGAACTCGAAATTGATGAGACCAAGATTGAGGGGAGTGCCCGCCTGAAGGAAGATTTGGGCATCGACTCCCTGGAAGTGGTGGATGTTGTGGTGCTTGTGGACGATGCTTTTGGTTTCAAAATGAAGCCGGAAGACTTCAAAGACCTCAAGACCCTGGACCAGTTTTGTCAGTTCATTGCCGCCCGTGTCAATTAGATGAATCCCTTTCATCAAATAGCTCTTGACGACATCCTGCTGCAGCAGCCGCCGTTCCGCTTTGTAGACTCGCTTGAGGCCTGTACCGAAGATGAGGGAACGGTTTCGTTTACACCGGGTCCGGGGAATCTGCTGATGGAAAACGGATGTCTGTGCGCCGCCGGCCTCATCGAGCACATGGCCCAGGCCAATGCGGCTAGGGAGGGCTATGTGTCCAAATATATCCGGCACATCGACATGGGCATCGGCTATATCGGCCAAGTGCGCAATTTTTCTTACAAGCGGCTTCCCCGTGAGGGAGAACGCCTCACCACTACGGTGAAACTGCGCTATGAAATGTTCAATGTCTGCCTGTGCGACGTGGAAGTCCGCTCGGGGGAGGAACTGCTGGCTTCGGCCAATCTGAAAACAGCCCTGAAGGATGATGAGGGTTAACATCATAGGCACAGGCCTGGTAACTCCGCTGGGAAACTGCCCCGCGGAGGTGTTTGCGGCTGCCCGTGAAGGCCGCAGCGCCCTGAGCCTGCACGAGGGTTTTCCGGAGCCCTTCTACGCCTCCCTGCTGGACAGAAGGGCCTTCGGGGGTGGAAATCTTTTCCATAAAGTGTCGGTTGAGGCGTCCCGCGCAGCCATTGCCGATGCCGGCATTGCGCCCTCGGCCCCGGACACGGGATTCATCCTCTCTACCATTAAGGGAAATGTGGAAAAGATTGGCTCAGAGGACGTTTCCCTTGCCAAGTCGGCGGCCGACATTGCCGCAGAATTGGGCGTAAGCACCCAGCCCGTTGTGGTTTCCAATGCCTGCATTTCCGGGCTCGCGGCCCTGGTACAGGGCATGCGCATGATTCGCGCCGGCATCTACAAAAAGGTGATCGTTTGCGGAACAGAAGTTCAGTCTCCGTTCATTGTGACGGGCTTCCAGTCCCTGAAAGCCCTGTCGCAGAAGCCTTGCCGGCCCTTTGACGCCCATCGTGAAGGTCTGAATCTGGGCGAAGCCGCCGCCGCGGTGGTGCTCTGTCATTCTGAGCGAAGCGAAGAATCTCAGTGGGAACTGGTGTCCGGCGCCATCCGCAACGACGCCAACCACATTTCCGGTCCGTCCCGCACCGGAGAGGGCAGTTACAAAGCCCTGCAGGCCGTCCTGCCCTTTGTCCGGAAAGAAGACCTGGCCTTTGTGAACGTCCACGGCACTGCCACGCTCTATAACGACGAGATGGAATCCATCGCCCTGCAGCGCGCCGGGCTGATGGAGGTGCCCATCAACTCCATGAAAGGCACTTTCGGCCATACCATGGGCGCTGCCGGCATCCTTGAGAGCATCCTTTCCATGCTGGCCCTTGAAGAGGGGATTGTCCTGGGTACCAAGGGCTTTGAGAACCTGGGCGTATCGGCCCCTGTGTCGGTTTCGGCCCGGGAAAGAGCGGTACAGGGGAATGCGTTCATCAAACTGCTGTCGGGTTTTGGCGGCGTCAACGGTGCTTTGCTTTTCAGAAAAGGAGGCGGCCTATGAAACAGGTAAGCATTCCTTCCGGCACCCCGCTGGTTCCCCTTTACCGGGAACTGGCAGGGGATTATCCAAAGTTCTTCAAGATGGACACCCTCTCCAGGCTGGGCTTCCTCCTGACGGAGATGCTGGTAGGGGAGGAGCCGGACCGCTTCATCCCCCGACAGGACCGCGCCGTGCTGGTTTTCAGCCGGGAAGGCTGCGTGGCCAACGATCGCCATTACGTAGCGTCCATGGTCGATTTTCCCTCCCCGGGACTCTTTGTATATACGCTTCCCAACATCGTGGCCGGCGAGATTGCCATCCGGAACAAATACGCCGGAGAGACCTCGGCCTATGTGCTGGCGCATTTTGACGAAGACCTCATTTTCACCCTTGCCCGGCAGGCTTTCCAGGATGCGGTCACCCGGTCGGCCCTGGTTATCTGGGCCGATTGCCCCTCCGACAGCGAGTGGGATGCAAGGGCCTGGTTATTGGAAAGATAGATATGGAAGAGCAGCGTCAGTGGTCTGGAAAAACCGACGGCACTTTATGGATGCATAAAGCGCTTCTTGCGCTCATGAAAGTGTTGCCGCTGCCCGTTCTGTATCTGATTATGGGCCTGGTTATTCCCTTCTACCTGCTGTTCAACCCCAAGGGCCGTCAGGCCATCTGGCATTATCTGAGAAAGCGGCAGGGCTGGGGCCGTGTACGCTCCGCCCTCGGATGCTATGGCAATCACTTTCTCTTCGGCACCGCGCTCCTGGACCGTTTCGCCGCTTACGCCGGGCGCAAATTCAAGACCGATGTGCTTGATTATCACTATTTTGGAGATTTAGCTGCCGCGCCCGGCGCTTTTGTCATGCTGTCTTCGCACATTGGCAACGCCGAGATGTGCGGCTACATGCTCAGCACCCATCTCAAGCGGATGAATGTCATCTCTTTCCCCGGCGAAAAATCCACCATCCGTTCCTGGAGGGAAAAGATGATGGGCGTCAATAATATCCGCATGATTCCCGCCGAGCCAGACCTGGGCTGGCTGTTCACGCTCAATGGCGCGCTCTCGGACGGAGAAATTGTAAGCATTCATGCCGACCGTAACTTCGGCTCACCCAAGTCAATCTCAGTGAATTTGTTAGGCGCTAAGGCCGATATCCCTAAGGGCCCCTTCGCCATTGCGGCCATGCGCGGTTTACCGGTGATTGCCGCCTTTACCATGAAAGCCGGCCTCGGGCGCTATCAGGTAATGCTTTTCCGGGTGGATACGCCGGATATGGAAGGCCTGCCCCAGGAAGAAAAAATGCAGGCGCTGGCCGATGTTTACGCCGCCACAGTAGAGAAAGTTTTGCACCTGTACCCGCTGCAATGGTACAACTTTTTTGAGTTTTGGAAATATTGACATATAATTATATCTTTGCAGGATATGGAAGAACTTAAGCTAGAATTAAAAGAAAAAATTATCGAGGCCCTCAAACTGGAGGACCTTGTCCCTGCCGATATAGAAGACGATGCCCCTCTTTTCCGGGAAGGCCTGGGCCTGGACAGCATCGACGCCCTTGAACTGATGCTCCTCATGGAGAAGAATTACGGAATCCGACTCAGCAGCCCGGCCGAGGGGAAGCAGGTATTCAAGTCTGTTACCACCATGGCGCAGTACGTCGCCGCCCACCGGACCAAGTAAAACGTGGCAACGCGCATCTGCATAAGCGGCAGTGGGGTAGTGTCCTCCATTGGCATTGGCAAAAAGGAAAACCTTGCATCCCTTCTTGCCAAAACCCGTGGTATATCCGGTCCTAAGTATCTGAATACCCAGTTCACGGAGCTGCCCGTAGGGGAGGTGCCGCTGTCCAATGCGCAGATGAAAAAGCTACTGGGAATTGCGGCTTCCGAGCCCCTTCCCAGAACATCCCTGATGGCCATGCTGGCCGTAAAAGAGGCGCTGGAGGAGGCCGGTAATCTGGGAACGGGCCCCCGCGCTTTCCTCTCCGGCACCACCGTGGGCGGGATGGACCTGGGCGATGCCTCCTACCCGGAAGCAGCTGTGCCGGAAGGCAATAAGTTCACCTGCGGCGATTCCACTTCCGTGGTGGCCGACTTCTTTGGTGGTTTTTCCCTGGTCACAACCCCTTCCACGGCCTGTTCATCGGCCGCCAACGCCCTTATTCTGGGCGCCCGGCTTATCCGGGCCGGCCTGTTCGATGTAGTGGTGGCCGGAGGGTCAGAAAGCCTGAGCCGCTTCCACCTGAACGGTTTCAATGCCCTCATGATTTTGGACAAGGAGCCTTGCCGCCCCTTTGACAAAAGCCGCGCCGGCCTCAATCTGGGTGAAGGTGCTGCTTTCCTTGTGCTGGAAAGCGAAGCGCACGCCCTGGCCCGTGGCGTGAAGCCGCAGACCTTTCTTTCCGGCTGGGGCAATGCCTGTGACGCTTACCATCAGACCGCATCATCGCCGGATGGAGACGGGGCCTATGATGCTATGGCGCAGGCACTGAGAATAGCCGGTCTCAAGCCCTCCGACATAGATTACGTCAATGCCCACGGCACCGGTACGCCCAACAATGATGCCTCCGAGAGCGCGGCGTTAAGGCGCATTTTCGGCGAGGCCCTGCCGCCCGTCTCTTCCACCAAGGCCTATACGGGCCATACCACCAGCGCCTCAGGCTCCATCGAGGCCGTTTTCTGCCTCCTGGCCCTGCAGGAAGGCTTTATCCCGCCCCAGCTGGGCTGGTCCATCCCGGACCCGGATTGCATCCTGCCCCTTTGTCATACTGAGCAAAGCGAAGTATCTCACGTGCTCTGCAATGCATTCGGCTTCGGCGGCAATGACAGTGCTCTCATTTTTTCCAAGGCCCTATGAAACCGGTGTACATCGCTTCCGTTTATCGGCTGAATCCCGGCGAGGATCCGGATTACAGGCAGTACATCCCGCCCATGCAGGCGCGCCGGATGGGACGCCTGCTTAAACGCACGCTGGTATGCGCCAAGGCCGCTCTGGCCCAAGCCGGCGTGGAAATGCCCGATGCCATCCTCTGCGGCACGGCCTATGGCTGCATAGAGCCCACCGAGCGCATCCTCGCTTCCCTTCGTGACAACGGAGAGGGGAGTGTGAGCCCTACGGATTTCATGCAATCCACCCACAATACCATTGCTTCCACCGTGGCCATCCAACTGGGCTGCCACGGCTACAACTGCACTTATTCGCAGGGCCGGGAATCGTTCACGCACGCGCTTCTGGACGCCTGGCTGCAACTCAGGGCCGGAGAAATCTCCTCCGCGCTTGTGCTCCAGGCCGATGAAAACTCGGCCAGCTTCCCCACGGAAGAAAAGGCCATGGCCGTGGTCCTTACCACTTTTGCCGGCGCCGTGTCGGATGAATATCCGGATCCCGCATCACTGGATGCGGCCATTGATACCCTCCCCGGATTCATGGTCAAACCTTTTATGGACGAACTTAAAAAAATGTAAGCTATGCTTAGAATGGTTCTATACTCTGTTGTGCAGGCTGTGCTGATGTGCAGCGCCCAGTCCCTTTTCAAAATGGCCGCCGTCAAAATGGGCGACTTTTCCTGGACCTGGGCCTTTTTCCGCGATGGGATTTTCACCAACTGGTGGCTCCTGGCCTCCGGAATCTGCGGACTGGTTGGGTTGTTGGAATGGATGTATATGTTAAGGGTTTTCCCTTTCAGCCAAGTGTATCCGCTCACATCCCTGAGTTTCCTCCTGGGCATGGTTGTTGCGGTAGTGTTCTTCCATGAAACCGTGGTCTGGCAGCAGTGGCTGGGCGTTATCCTGATTCTGGCCGGCTGCGGTTTAATTGTGAAATGACCGTGAGACTGTTTCTCATAGCACTGCTGACGCTCTTCTGCTCGGCCGGGGCTTCCTCCCAGGACACCTCAGCCGTTTTGTTGGAGCAGATTAAGGCGGTGAATCTGCCTGAGAAGTCCCTCAAAGCCGCCTGGCACCGCGTGCAGCACTCCTCCCTGCTGGTGGAAGACCTGGTATCGGAGGGCTGGGTGTACCTTGAGCAGCCGGACAAAATCCGCTGGGAAACCACATCACCGGTGCAGCAGGTTAGCATCCTTTCTTCCGATGAGAGCGCCCGCGGCCGCTTCCGCATCCCTACCGAGAAAGATTTCAAAATCACGGTCTTGGACGGGGGACAGAACTACACGCTGCGCCTTGACCCGCTTCGCCGGGACCTCAGGCAGATGCTGGGCCAGGTTTCCATCTCGGTAGACCGCCGCAGCCTCAAAATCCTTTACGTACTCATCGTGAGTCCGGAAGGGGACTGGCAGCGGATAGAGTTTTCTAAAGTAGAAAAGGATTTGTAGCTTATGCTGGAAGGGGATTTATACGAAGTATTGGAAAAGACGGATGTTGCGGCGCTGGTTCGGACACTTCCCGGCAGCAGCATCTATGGGGCCCATTTCCCGGGCTATTCCATTACCCCCGGTGTTGGCCTTGTCCAGATGGCCCTGGATCTCATGGGAAAGGAGCTTGTATCGGCCAAGGATATCAAGTTTGTCCAGCCGGTCTTTCCCGGCGCCCTGGTCCGTTTTGAATGGACGGAGGACGGGGCCGTTCATGTGTTCCTGGAGGCCGATGGGAGCCTCTGTGCCAAAATGAACCTTTTGTGCCGCTGACCGCCCTTAATACCCTGATTCTTATTCCGACGTACAACAATGCCGGGACGCTGGAAGACGTGGTACGCCGTGCCCTGCGTCAGGGCTATCCCGTCCTGGTGGTGGATGACGGCAGTACTGACCGTACGCCGGAACTGCTGCAGGCGCTTCAGAAGGCTCCCCAGCACCAGGAATGGCATTTTTCCCGGCAAGGTGACCGGACGCCTGTAAAGGCCGGCATGCTTTCCCGGCTCAGCGTTATCACGCACAGGGTGAACTTGGGAAAGGGGAGTGCCCTCAAAACCGGTTTCGAGGAAGCCCGCCGGCGGGGATACCGCTATGTGGTGAGCCTGGATGCCGATGGCCAGCACTTCCCGGAAGACATTCCCGCCCTTCTGGAGGCTGGGGGAGAGAATACCCTGGTGGTTGGCTCCCGCAGCATACGGGGAAACAGTGGAGGCAGTTCCTTTGCCAACCGGTTCTCCAATTTCTGGTTCAAGGTGTTCACCTGGAAAAACCTGCCGGATACGCAGACGGGCTTCCGGCTGTATCCCTTGGAGCAGTTGCCCTCTCTGAGCATTCTGAGCGCCCGGTATGAGGCCGAATTCGCCCTGCTGGTTTTCAGTGCCTGGAAA
The DNA here is from genome assembly GCA_017934185.1 of Bacteroidales bacterium. Classification (GTDB taxonomy): domain Bacteria; phylum Bacteroidota; class Bacteroidia; order Bacteroidales; family UBA932; genus Cryptobacteroides. The sequence goes on from JAGBJY010000010.1 coordinate 37,838, forward strand.
GGGGTAAAACTTCTCCCCGTTCCGGTGAATGTGGCCTATCCCAATGACCGCGTAAGTCACTTCCGTCCCGTAGCGGATTTTCTGCGGATTACCCTTCTGAATATCGGCCTTCTGGTGCTGTCCATCCTCTACGGCTGGCCCCGGATGCTACTGTTTTAAGCGCATTTTTCTCCAATTATTCGTTGCTTTTTTCCGGGCAATTGCGTAATTTTGCGTACCTAAACGAGAGCTATAAAAACTTTGAGAGGGTTATTAGCACTTTTTGTGGCTCACTTGCAAAGTTCCGGGTATGACTACCCAAAGATTTGACAGACTCTGTACATGAAGAAGGGTAGATCTGATACTCCTCTTACCTGAGCACGGAAGCCTTTGAGCTTGGAGTTGAGTGACTCCGCTGCGGCGTTGGTTGCGTGGTTGATGAAGTAGTTCAATACGTATTCCTCTCTGTCCTTGATGGC